>CALDSV010000009.1 GCA_937924475.1 uncultured bacterium | reverse complement strand
AGTAAAAATAGCAGAGCATCTACTATCTCCCTTAAGTTATGAGGAGGAATATTAGTTGCCATACCAACAGCGATTCCAGAGGAACCATTTATAAGAAGATTGGGGATTCTCGTCGGAAGAACAATTGGTTCCTCTGTAGTTCCATCAAAATTGGGAGTAAAGGGAACAGTTTCTTTGTCAATATCTTGTAATAGCTCTTCGGCTATTTTTGTAAGTCTTGCCTCTGTGTAACGATAGGCAGCAGGAGGATCACCATCTATGGAACCAAAATTGCCTTGACCATCTATAAGTGGATACCGCATATTGAAATCTTGAGCAAGCCTTACTAAGGCATCGTATACAGCCTGATCACCATGAGGATGATACTTTTTAAGAACCTCTCCCACAACTCCAGCACACTTGGAATATTTTCTACCAGCAAGAAGTCCTTCGCGAAACATAGCATACAGAATTCTTCTTTGAACAGGTTTGAGACCGTCTCTTACATCAGGCAGAGCTCTACCTACGATTACACTCATAGCATAATCAAGATAGCTTACTTTCATTTCATCTTCAATATTTACCTTTAAAACATTAGCCATAATCAACCTCTTTATGATTATTGAAAATTAATAGCGATTAAAAATTTGCAGAGGATTTTCATAAATAATTTATTTACAACTACTACAGGAAGTGACTTTACAAGAAGAGCACCCTGAATTACCTTTTTGCACACCTTTCATAGAGAAGGTGGAAAGTTTTTTTACAATTTTTTCAGAATCGCATTTGGGACATTTTACTTTTTTGTTTCCAAAAACAAGAACTTCAAAACTTTCACCACATTCTTTACATTCATATTCATATATAGGCATATTATCACCTCAAAATATAAAATTTAAGCATTTTTATTATATCACAGCTTGCCTTCTGCCTGAAAATTCTTTTAAAGTAAATATTAAAAGAAATTATAAAGGAGGAATCTTGTGATTAAGATTCTTAGAGAAAATGCTAAATATTTCTATTTTCTTTTTTTCCTTGTAATTATAACCTTTGTTTTTTGGGGAGTAGGCACACTTGATAAACCAAAAGCAGACTATGTGGCAGAAATTGAAGGACAGAAAATTTACGCAGAAAGATTCTGGAGGAATTATGAGGAAATGAGAAGACTGTATAGAGAAATATACAAAGATAAGGCAGAAAAAATGGAAGAAGGACTTAAAGAAAGAATTCTTGAAGATTTAATTAATGAAGAACTTCTATTATGGTTTGCAAAAAAATATAATATTTCTGCAACAGAAAGAGAAATTCAAGAGGCAATAACTAATGATCCAAGATTTATGAGGAATGGCGTTTTTCAAAAGGATATTTATTTTCAGATTTTAAAATTAAACAGAATAACGCCAGCCCAATATGAAGCCTCAATCGCTAAAGATATAACAATGCTAAAAGCCCTTCAACTTATCTTATCTTCAAAAGAAACAAATATCCCTGATGATTACTATCTTAAATCTTTTTTACGTGCACTTAGAAATCAAGTAAAAATAAAGATAAATAAAGAGGCTTTATCTTAAATGGAGAGATTTTTAAGTCAACTTCGTTGGCAAGATCTTATTGATATCATAATTGTATCATATATCATTTACAAGATTTTTTTGCTAATTAAAGGAACTCGTGCAGCAAGAATGCTTTTTGGAGTTGGTGTTTTATTGGCTCTTTCTTTATTTTCCAGATTTTTGGAATTATACACTCTTGATTGGCTTATTCAAAGTTTTTGGACACAGATTGTTATTGTTCTAATTATTCTTTTCCAACCAGAAATAAGAAAAGCTTTAGCACAAATGGGCGAAACTCCTCTTTTTCATCGTTTTAGTTCTGCTGGAGAAATGAAAACCATAGAAGAAATAGTTAAAGCATCACAAGCCTTGGCAAACAAGAAAATAGGAGCGCTAATTGTTTTTGAAAGAGATGTAAGCCTTAATGAATATATTGAAATAGGAGTCCCCCTTGACGCAAAGGTTACAAAAGAACTATTGATAAGCATTTTTCATCCCTCAAGTCCAATTCATGATGGAGCAGTAATAATTAAAGGAAATAAAATATTAGCAGCAGGATGTTTTTTGCCTATAAAATTAGGCGCAGACATAAGTAAAACCTACGGGACAAGACATAGAGCAGCTATTGGAATATCAGAAGAAACAGATGCTGTGGCAGTAATAGTCTCAGAAGAGACTGGAGCAATTTCACTTGCTGTAAATGGTGTTCTTGAAAATAATCTGGATATGGAAAAATTAAGACATAGACTTACTATTCTTTTTACAAATGAAAGAGATAGAAAATGAATAAGTTTTTTCATAAGGCACCTGTAGAAAATTTGACCATCAAAATTATCTCCGTTGCTTTAGCAGTTTTTTTGTGGTTTTTTGTCACCTTTAAAGGGCAGACAGAGACCTCTTTAGAGATTCCTATAGAGTTTAAAAATACACCCTCTGATATGGAAATTTTTAAACAAAGCATAAAAAAAATATCTGTTTATATTTCTGCCCGTGAGAGAGTACTAAAGGAAATAACTCAAAATGACATAAGAGTAGTTTTAGATATTTCAAATGTAAAATTTGGAGAAAACTCAATTCCTATAACAAAGTCTTCTATAAAACTTCCACGAGGCATAGAAATTTTAAGAATAGAGCCATCCACTGTTAAGTTATATGTGGATAAAAAAGAAGAAAAAACAGTACCTGTAAAACCAGTTGTAATAGGAAAACCTGAAAAAGGATTTAATTTAGAAACAGTAGAAGTTAATCCTCCAAATCTACACATTGAAGGCGCAAAAAGAGAATTGGATGGAATTCGTGTTATAAAAACTGAACCTATTGATATTGAAGGAATTAATGAGAATATTACTGTTCAGGTCAAGATAGATCCTCAGGGTAAAATTTTTAGAACAGACAAAGACATGGTAAATGTGAATATTAAACTAAGGAGGAAGTAATGTCCTTATTTGGAACTGACGGAATAAGAGGCACTATAAATATTTATCCCATGATTCCAGAGATTTGTCTTAAATTGGGAATGGCTCTTTGCCATTTGCTCAAAGAAAATCTTACCCACAAACCAAGAATTTTAATCGGCAAAGATACGAGAATATCAGGTTATATAATTGAAACTGCTTTGACTTCAGGAATTACCTCCATGGGTGGAGATGTTTATCTTGTAGGACCTATGCCCACTCCTGCGATTGCATTCTTAGTAAAGAGCATGCGCGTTGATGCAGGAGTGGTAATTTCAGCTTCTCATAATCCCTTTCAAGACAATGGTATTAAAATATTTTCTAATGACGGATTCAAATTTAATTCAGAATTTGAAGATAATATTGAAAAATTATTAAACGATAACACTTTCCCCTATGTAAGAGCTTTAGCAACTCATCTTGGTAAAGCCTACAGAATTGAAGATGCTCAAGGAAGATATATAGAATTCATAAAATCCACTCTTCCTAAGGATTTATATCTTGAGGGTTTAAAAGTTGTAGTAGACCCTGCAAATGGTGCTGCTTATAAAATAACACCTCTTTTATTTAAAGAATTGGGAGCTGAAGTTCATACTATAAATGATGAGCCTAATGGTCTGAATATCAATAAGGAATGCGGAGCTCTTTATCCTGAGTCACTAAGACAAAAAGTCCTTCAAATAGGAGCACACTTCGGAATTGCTCACGATGGCGATGCAGATAGAACAATCCTTGTTGATGAAAAAGGAAACATTATAGATGGAGATTTTATCCTTGCAATTTTGGCAGAGGACTTTAAGAGAGAAAAAAAACTCAAGAAAAATACTGTAGTTGCAACAGTTATGACAAACTTAGGAATAGAGAAATATTTAGAAAAAGGGGGAATAAAACTAATAAGAACAAAAGTGGGAGACAAGTATGTTGTAGAGGCTATGCTTAAAGGAGGCTATAATCTTGGTGG
The DNA here is from genome assembly GCA_937924475.1 of uncultured bacterium. Lineage (GTDB taxonomy): Bacteria > Nitrospirota > Thermodesulfovibrionia > Thermodesulfovibrionales > Thermodesulfovibrionaceae > Thermodesulfovibrio. Next base: position 68,711 of record CALDSV010000009.1, on the reverse strand, counting down.
AGAACAGTCTGGACATATAATATGCCTTGATTATACCAATACTGGAGATGGTCCACTTACAGCTATGCAGATGGCCTATATTATAAAGAAAAAGGGGAAATATCTTAGCGAATTAATTAAAGACATTCCCCGTTATCCTCAAATGATTAAAAATATTCCTATTCCCAATGGATTAACAAGACAACATGTAGATTCAATACTCAAAAAAATTTCACCTAAAATTTCAAAAATAGAGAAAAACCTTAATGGCCGTATTCTAATAAGACCTTCTGGAACAGAGCCAAAAATAAGAATAATGGTAGAGGAAGAAAGGGAAGAAAAATTGAAAGCAGTTATAGGAGAGATAGAAAACATAGTTATTAAGTTTTTAGAAGCATAGTTTAAAGTATCTTCCTCTAAATCTCTGAAAAAAAACTTCTAATTATTTCCTTTGGAAATTCTATTCTTATAAGTTTACAGATTGCTCTTGAAAGAAATAAAGCATTAGGGATTCTAAGACCTAAATTTTAAAAATTTTGTTTATTCTAATTAATTTTTCCTATTTTTGGGAAAAAATAAAACTTTTAGGAATTAACTTACAAAAAAGTACTACAAACAGAAAATTAAAAGTTTCATAATCATATTAATGAAACATTGTAAAAGAAAGGAGATTTAAAAATGGAAAGAATCAATGAGAGAACAAAAGTAGATTTACTATTAAAATTTCAATGGCATTCCTCTGTAGGAGAACATGAAGAAGTTCAATTTTGCAAATTGAATGTATGGAGAGATTTCGAATTTTTGCCCGAAAAACTTAGAGAAATTTTAATTGGGAAAAAAGAAGGTGATAGTTTCAGTGTATATTTCCATAGCGGTGAACTCTATAAATATTCTCAAGAAAATATTATTGACCTTAAATTATTTCAATTTGCTCCTCCTAAATCCTTTAATAAAGTAAAACCAAAAATTGGTAGATTTTATCCTTTGGGGTTCTTTATTGGATTACAAGGAGTTTTTCCTGAAAATTTCAAACCTGCGCGAATAATAGATATGAATCAAAACAATTTAAGGATCGATACTAATATTCCTATTGCAAGATATGATATCAACGTTGAAGGTCTTATATTGAGTGTAAAGAAAAAATCTGCTGACATAGGCGGTGAATGCCGAGACTGGTGTGCCTTATCTTTGGAGAACGGACCAGGTATGCAGGTAAGATATGATGGTGTGCATACTGATTTTGAAATCGATAATCCAGAAAGTTTCAAAAGAGAAGATGAATCAGAAGACAAAGTCTTCTATAAAGAGCCAAGAATCACCACTCACATTGACTCCAAAGCTCATGAAAATCTCTTAAAGCTTTACAATAAAATTCTTCCACAAAAGGGTAAATTTCTTGACTTAATGAGTAGTTATCAATCCCATATTCCTGAAAATAATAACATTGAAGTAATTGGATTGGGATTAAATGAAGAGGAAATGAAACAAAATTGGAGACTTAAAAGTTTTATAATCCATGACTTGAATAGTAATCCTACTCTACCTTTCCGTGATGAAGAATTTGATGCAGTAGTCTGTGACCTATCCATAGAATATGTAACAAAACCTACTGAATTAGTAACAGAAATAAATAGAATTCTAAAAAAAGATGGCACTCTCACAATAAGTTTCTCTAATAGATATTTCCCCCCAAAAGTAATTAAACTTTGGATTGACTTACATGAATTTGAGAGAATGGGTTATGTTTTGGAGTTGTTATTAAGGAACGGAGGATTTAAAAACTTGAAAACCTATTCTATCAGAGGATTCAGAAGGCCCTATGATGATAAATATTTCGGCTGCACTCTTTTTTCAGATCCTATTTATTTGGTTTATGCACAAAAAAAATGAAAAAATTGCTGTAATTGGAGGGGGGATTGCTGGAGTATGCACTGCAGCACTCCTTTCCCTTAAGGGATTCGAAGTTCATCTATATGAGAGAAGCAATAGGCTTGGAGGTTGTTCTGGTAGTTTTAAAAGGAATGGGTATGATTTTAATATAGGTGCTACTACAATTGCTGGCTTAAAAGAGCGGTTTCCAGTACAAAAAATTTTATCAAAATTTTCAATAAAACAAAAAATTGTAAGTCAAGAACCCTCTATAATTGTATTAACTCCTAAAGGAGTAATAAGAAGATCCTCTTCCTTAGAGGAAACCTTAGATGAAATTCAGAGGGTTTTTCCAAATAAAGGAAATGAGAAATTCTGGAGAAAAGTCTACAGCATTACTCATGATGTACTCATGTTTGAATATTACAATAATCTATCCTCTATGAAAGAATGCTTGAAAAGCTTTCTTAGTCTCAAAGAACTTATAATTAAACATGGTTACTATTTTCTCACTCCTGCACAAGAGGGGTTAAAAAGATATTTACATAATTTAGATAATGACTATTACGATTTAATAGAATCACATGTAAAGATAGTAGCTCAGTCTACAATAAGAGATGTTAACTTTCTTACTCTATTACTTTCCTTGGGTTATCCCTTCACTGGCATTGGATATCCTGTTGAGGGAATGGATAATTTTATTAATGAATTAGCAAAAAATTTTAGTTATCACCTTAATACAGAAGTTACTTCTATAAGCACAAAAAACAATGGTTACCTTATAAGAGGAATCTTCGGAGAGGAATTTTACAATAGGGCCATTCTTGCCTTACCATTTCTGGAAAATTTATCTATAATTAACGATAGAAAATTGAAACATTACTTAGAGAGATATTTAATCCTAAAATCAGATCAATCAGCTATCGTTCTATACGGAGTAATAAGAGATTTCTGTCCTGATGGTAAATTTTATCTAAAAGTACTAAAGAAACCCCTGCCATTTACAGATTCAAAATACCTTTTTTGCTCTTTCAATAATATATCCAAGGGGAAGGAAAATCTTACTGTATTTACTGCCTCTTGTCATACAAAAATATCAAAATGGAAAGATTTAGTTCCAGAAATTTACAATAAAAAGAAAATTATTTTAGGTGAAATTATGAAGGAGCAAATTACAGAAGCCTTTGGAATAAATAAAGCGCAAATTGTTGATTCTTTTATCGCTACACCTGAAACCTTTTATAAATATTTAAAGAGAAGAAGTGTGGGAGGTATACCTATAACAAGAAAAAATGCTTTCTGGAAGATCCCCTCTAACTTTACACCCTTTAAGGGTTTCTATTTGGTAGGAGATAGTTCTTTCTGTTACCAAGGTTGGATAGGTGTTTCCATTGGTGTAAGAAATTTAGTAGAAAATTTCAATGAAAAGATTTGAACTGAAGATATCTCTCTATGATTGGTTTTTTGTTTTGATCATAGCAGTATTTTTTGCCTCATCCATTAATGTTATCATCTATTTGGTTTTAAAAGCAGACTGGAAAGAAGGTATATTTGTTGGTTCTATTTTAGGATTCTGTATGGCTCTTTTTTCTACCATTTTTATTAGTATTAACAATAAATATATCTTGCCAAAGATATCAGAACCTATCTTATGGTGGATTATTTCAGCCTTTTTCTCCTTCTTTGCTGGTTTTATTGGTTTCTATGGAGCTTTTCATCTTGCAAAAACCTTTTCTCTTTCTATTCCTGAGAGTATCTTGAAAAATAGAAATACCATAGCTTTCATTTCTGGATTTCTCAACTATCTTATGGGATTAATAATCTATCTTTTTGTAAGTATGAGAGGCAAAATGGAAGAAATAGAAAATCTTCTTCTGAAAGGAAGAATGCTTTCGCTTCAAATTCAGTTAAACTCGCACTTTTTATATAATGTGATAAATAACATTGCTGAACTAATAAAAATAGATGGCAATAAAGCTGAAGAGGCTCTAATAAAACTAAGCAGATTTTTAAGAAGAGTTATGCAAGAAGAAGACATTATCCCTATTTCCAAAGAACTGGAAAATGTTAAAAGTTATGTGGAACTTGAAAATTTAAGATATGATGGAATGATTAATCTAAATATATCTGGAGAAAGGGAAGCTAAGGATTTTTTAATTCCTCGTTTTTCTGTTCAACTTTTAGTGGAAAATGCAATAAAGCATGGCTTTCAAGGCAAAACTCTAAATATTAAAATATCTTTTTTTAATATTTCCAAATCTTCATGTTTTATTAGCGTATCAAATGATGGTAAAAAAATAGAAAATCTAAAATTTGGCATGGGTCTTGATAATCTCTCCAAAAGACTAAAAATTCTATCAAAAGGAGAGATAAAATTAGCAGATGCAAGCAAGAATGAGTTTATAATAAAACTAAAGAAATGAAGATTTTAATAGTAGATGACGAAAAAATATCTCTTCTTAGATTAAAGAGGCTTCTAAATGAAAGCGGAAGCCATTTCATATTATCAGCTAATTCTCCTTCTGAAGCCTTTTCAATCTTAGAGAAACATCCTGACACAGAAGTTGCCTTTTTTGATATAAAAATGCCTGAAATTTCTGGTCTTGAATTAGCTTATAAAGCCTTAGCAATCAATGAAAACCTGTTCATTGTATTTCAAACTGCCTATGAAGATTATGCTTTAGAGGCTTTCAAGGTAGGCGCTATTGATTATCTTGTTAAGCCATTTACCTTAGAGGAGGTCAAAAGAGTTTTAGGAAGAATTGAAAAATTTAAAGAAGCAAAAAATGATATTAAATTAATGATTAAAACCCTCTCTGGTGAATATAAAATAATTTCCTCCCATGATATTTTTTATATTCAGGCAGAACTAAAAGATTCCATGATCAGAACAAAAGAAGATTATATATACTACCCTCTTTCCATTTCAAAGTTTGAGGAAAGACTAAAAGACTTTAACTTCTTTAGGATTCACAAGTCTTACCTAATAAACCTCAGAAAAATAAAGGTTATAGAAACAATACATCAGAGTAAACTTTTGTTTAAATTCGCTGGTATTGATGATATTATCACGAGTAGCAAAGAAGGAGCCAAGCTTTTTAGAGAAAAATTTGGAAAAAATTAAGTTAAGGTTCATAAAGAATTTTAATTTTACAATCTTTCGAGATTCTTACCTTCTTGTCATTTATAGGGATAAACCTATCAATAGAAAAATAACTTCCTTTCCTAATATTAAGCCACAAATCATCTTCACTAAAATCTCTCTTCAGCTTCTCCATATCAATAAGCCTTCCTTTCCAACAAGCCCAAAGTCTGCTTTTCCCCTTTTCATTTAGCAGATGACTTGTATTTTTTATTATTTCCTCAGAAGGTTCAAAGGTTTCTTTTATATTTATACGGTCCTTTCTAAGAATTATATAGCTAAATTTCATGTATTTTATTTGCAAACCCATAGAGCTTAAAAATCTTAAATATTCAGGAGCCTTCCATTTTCTCTCTTCATAACACCAGTTGTTTGCCTTTAATGCAGAACAGGGAAGATTATCAAGACATGGACTATATGGATAGAATTCTGCTTCTTTTATAAGTTCATCTCTTAGTCTATGAAGCCTCATTGAGGACTTTTTTGTACCTGGTTCAATTACTATAAGTGTAAAATTATCATTTTTATGGGAAAAATTTTTTACAATTTTCACAAAATCTTCAAAAGTAAAATTTTCCTTATCAAAAATCTCACCTAAGGAATTGGAGAATACCATAATGTCAGGTTTAATTTTCTTTAAATTTTTATAGATTTCTAAATCAGCAGCATTTGCTCTAAAAAAATCATATTTAACATTTAATCCTTGTTTTTTAAAGAAAAGTAGAAATTTTTCAGCATAATTAATTGCTTTTTGTTGTGATTCAACTCCTAAATATCTTATGAATTCAAAATCTATTATATTTTCATTTAAAAGTCTGAATATAGGCAAAATTGCAGGAGATGGACCGCATCCAATATCTAATACTTTAAGCTCTCTAATATTTTTAAATTTAGGATGTCTGAATAACTCTTTAAAAATACTGTATTGTTTTGCAATTGTTAAAGGAACAAAATAAAGTAAATATCCCTTTAAAAAATCTTCATTCGCCAAATAATCATTTCTTCTAAATTCTGATTTTTTAGTAAAGAGATCTGAAATATCTAAAATCAGCCTCTTTATTTGCCCTTTTGTAGGTTTCTTCTCAGGAAAAACTACATCAAGAAGTGAATATTCTTCTACTTTCACTTACCTTGCTTGAATCTAAGGGAAGGAGATACCTCTCCCTCCCCAATTGAGATTAATAATTGATCAATATTTACTTTACAGCATCTTTTAATGCTTTACCAGCTGTGAATTTAGGCACTTTTGTTGCAGGAATTTTTATCTCCTGTCCAGTCCTTGGATTTCTTCCCTTTCTTGCTTTTCTCTTGGAAACATAGAAACTCCCAAACCCTACAAGAGTTACTTTTTCACCTTTTTTAAGAGCTTCCTTAATGGCTTCAATAGTAGAATCAAGAGCTTTTGATGCTTCTGCCTTTGTTAATCCCGCTTTGGTGGCGATTTTACCAATTAAATCTGCTTTTGTCATATTACCTCCTCCTTTTTAGTTGATAAATTAAGGATTTGTTGAAACAATACCAAATTTTTAAAATATTGTCAAGTATTTTTTCTAATAAATTTCTTACAAAGCTTGTAATTTTAAAAAATAAATAAAAGAGTAAGAGAAAAAATCCCTTTTTTCCCTTTATAAAGGAAATCCTTAATTTCTTGTTGATTGCATAAAGTACCACCTTGTGCCATAAGGAATCACTTAAAAAATATTTCTTTGTAGCTGTGTATCCTTGCAATGAATTATAACACCTTAAATGCGAGAATTCCTCCCAACATGAGCAAGAAAGATTACGAAACAATCTATATTCAATAACTTTATTATGATACAACAAATAATTGCTTTTTTCACTTAGGCTTTTGGCAATAAGAAAAAAGCCTAAGAAAGAAATATTTCTATTACTTTAAACTAATGGAACTAAGTAAATGATATTTTTGCACAGAAAAATCTTATGAATTTGATAGTTAAATTAATTTATAATAAAGCATGTTACTTGATGATAATTTTATGAATCTTTTAGATGATTTTTTTGAAGGTATTTATGTAATAGACAAGCAAAGGAAAATAATTTTTTGGAATAAGGAGGCAGAAAAAATCACAGGTTACAAAGCAAATGAAGTCGTGGGTAAAAGTTGCAGTGATAATCTTCTAAAACATGTAGACAAAAACGGTAATGAGTTATGTGAAGGCAATTGTCCAATGGTTTTTGCCATGGATAAAAAAATAAAGTTGGAAGATGAAGTATTTCTCCATCATAAAAATGGATTTAGATTGTTAGTTAGAGTTAAAGGAATTCCAATTATTAAAGATGCTGAAGTAAAAGGATTAATTGAACTGTTTGTTCCTAAAATATTTACAAATGAAGGAAATCATGTAGATGATTTAATTAATCTAGCCTACCGAGATTCTCTGACTAAAGCTTATAATAGAAAAGGTTTTGATTTTATATATCCCCTTCGTCAAAGAGAGATGGCATTATTAGGATTTCATACAGCCATTTTGTTTTTTGACATTGATGATTTTAAGAAAATAAATGATACCTATGGACATGATGTGGGAGACAGAGTTTTATTTGCTGTGTCACAGACTTTTATTAGATCATTAAGAAGAGATGATATTGTAGTTCGGTGGGGAGGAGAAGAGTTTGTTTTAATTTTATTTTTGAGAAAATTAGGGTTTTTAAATGAAATTGGCAGTAAGTTAGTGCGATTAATTGAAAGCACCTTCATCCATTATTCAGATAAAATAATTAAGATAACCATATCAGGTGGTGGAACCCATCTTAGAAAGGAAGAAGACATTCTTCAAGCAATAAATAGGGCTGATAGCCTTATGTATGAAGCAAAGAAAAAAGGTAAGAATCAATTTATTAGTGATTTAAATTAATCATTAATCTCTCCTACTGATAAACAATAAATAATAATCCCTGTTTATAAACTTACCAAAAACAAAAGTGGTATTTTACCACATGAAGAAATTATAGTTTTAAGAATTGACAAAAATTTTCGATATCCCCTCTTAGATTAAATCCCTTGCTTTCACTTAAACTGAGATTCGTACTCACAATGACAGAGGAAGATGTCATCAGGAGATTCCATAGCAATAGTGAATATTTCTTTCTGCAATTTAGGATTATCATAAAAATTTTTCTTTTTCTTGTAAAAATTATGTTATAATTTTCCACTTCTTTTTAGGGAGGAGAAAATGAAAAAATTCATTTCAAGAATTTTAATGAGCTTTCTATTTATCCTCAATTTTTCAGCAATTACTTATGGAATTGAAAACGAACCCGGAGCCTCCATTAGATTGAGACAAGAGATTTGGGACAATGTGGTATCACTTGGAACTGCAAGAGATGCTCAACCAGATAGAAATTTTTTCCGATTAAGAATTCAACTATGGAATAATATTAAGTTCAATAATGATTTAAATTTATATATAAGAGTAGCTACTGAACCAAAATACTTTTCCGGCCCCTACAGACTCGCTCTTGATGGCAGAAAAAACCTGAAACATTTTGATCAAGATGAATTGGTAATTGACAATCTTTACATAGACATAAAAAAACCTTTTGATCTTCCCGTAAATCTTAGACTGGGAAGACAGGATTTTCTTGGAAAAGACATGTATGGCGAAGGCTTCCTAATTTTTGATGGAACTCCAGGAGATGGCTCAAGAACTTTTTATTTTAATGCTTTAAAAGCCTCCCTTTTGATTGCAGCAGGTCACTCTATTGACTTAGTATATGTTTCAGAACCTAAAACAGATCAATATCTACCAAGCTTACATCCTGCTTTTGATGATGGCTCAAGGTCCTACATAAATCATAAGAAAAGGCTTACAGCATCTAATGAAAGAGGGTTCTGGATTTATGGTAGACATAAAATTATTGAAGGGTTAAATTTAGAGCCCTATTATATCTATAAAAAAGAAAAAGAGTATGGCAGCATTCAGGAAAAATACATAAACACTTTTGGTTTGAGAACAGTTTTTACAATAGGCGATTTCTCTTTAAGAGGAGAAATTGCAACACAAAAGGGAAAATATGAAGCAAATAATAACAAAATAAGGGGTCTTGGTGGATATTTATTTGGAAGCTATACGGCTAAAAAATGCCCTCTTACTCCTACTTTAGAAGTGGGATATGTTTATCTTTCAGGTGATAAAACTGATACAACTAAAGATGAAGGTTTCAATCCTTTATTCTCAAGAGCTCCCCAATGGAATGAATTATTAATTTATACCTTAATTCCTGAAACAGCTGGTAAAGGTGGCCCTATCCCAGGATATTGGACTAATATTAAAGGAATTGTAACAAAACTCAAACTAAACCCAATAAAAGATCTTGGCATAATTTTATCATATCAACATTTCTGGGCAGATGAAAAAACCAATATTACCAGCGATCCATACAAAGATCCATACAAAGATATGTTCTCCAATAACGGAAAAAATAGAGGAGATCTATGGGCAATAATAGGAAATTATAAATTCAATAAAAATCTTGATGCTTTGATTCAACTGGAATATTTTGAACCAGGAAACTTTTATTCTGACAAAACTAAAAATGCAACCTTCCTTAGATGGCAGCTTCAATATAAACTTTAAGGATAAGAGAGGATGAGAAGAGTAAAACAAATTTTTATTCAACTTCTTCTCATCCTCTCTATTTTTTCTAATTCTTATGCCTGGGACTGTAAAACTCACGCATATATAGCCAAAAAAGCTGGAGTAAGAGTTCCTGAAGCAGCTTGTATGCCTGATATCATTAGAGATGAAATCTATGACCTTTTATCTCCTTCACACTATCATAATGCCTCACCCCAAACTTTTGTAACTTCTGAATATATTGAGAGATTTAGTTTAGAAGAGATTTTAATAGAAAATAAGGGGAAAAAATACAAAATTTCCGTGCCTCATCCTTCGGGAATTCTTTATTGGAAAATTTTACAGATTTTTGAAAAAATGAAATCACTCGATAAATCTATTCAGGATAACCTTCTTGCCTATGAATACTATCTATTTAATATAGCCCACTACTTAGGAGATCTTTCACAACCACTTCATAATTTTCCTTATGGAGAATATCCAGCAAGCGACGGAAAAATTTATGCGGAGGAGGGAAATTTTAACAAAGAAAATCACTTTAAATTTGATGAATCCTTTAGCCATTACTTTTACATTAATCCTCAAATAGACTCTCTAATTGAAAAAAATATAAGAGCGTTAAATATAAGTTCAAAGGAAGACCTAAAAAAGGAGATTTCCTCTATTGCCAATGGAGCATTAAAGATAGCTAATGCCTGCTATAAAGAGAATAGATTACCTTCGGAAGAAGAATTAGTACAACAAATATCATGGTCTATTTCTCTTCTTAGAGCAATAATCAAAGCAACGAATTAATATGCCCATGGCATAAAACAAAATCATATTTTAAGGGATCTTCTGGATCTATTCTTCTTAAGTAATCAGTAATCTCCAGTGCTGTCTTTAGACTTATGCTATTTCTTTTGGTAAAACCTAATTTTTTTGAGACCCTCCAAATATGAATATCAAGAGGAATGATAAGCTCATTGGCTTTAATATCTGTCCAAAGTCCAAAATCTACATCTCTTCTTCTCACCATCCAACGAAGAAATAAATTGATCCTCTTACAGGGACTCCCTTTCTGAGGATTTGGGAAAAAATGAAGTAAACCCTGTCTCTTTATGTTCTTTCCGTAAATTGGAGACAAGTCAACAGAAAGAGCTGATTGAGTATAATTAAAGATTGCATCTACAATATTTTGAGCATTAAAATAATATTTCAAAGATTCTGAAGGAGACTGCTCAATTAGTTTTTGAATTATGAATAAAAAAGCTACAATATCATGGATGGTACTGAATCTATATTTGATTTTCAATTTTTTTAGCAAGGAAGAGGGTTTAAAATTTTTAATAAAATCTGAAGGTTTTTTGCCCATAACAATGAAAAGTTCTTCTAAGAATTTACAGAAACATCTTATGCTTCCATAGGCAAAAGAAGAGGCAATTAACCCTGTTATTTCAATGTCCATAGGATTATTAAATCTTTTTGGGAATCTTATAGGATCATTCATAATAGCCTTTTTAAAGTCAAAGGAACAATATAATTTTTCAAGCCTTTCCCTTATCTCATCCATTCAAATATTTTTGATTATTTTTCAGTCTTTATGCAATAATAAATTTATTTAACATAGAGGAGGTTCTTTATGGGAATGACTATTGCTCAAAAAATCCTTGCAGATCACGCAGGTAAAAAGGAAGTTTCTCCTGGTGATATAATCAATGCGAAGGTAGATTTAGTTTTAGCAAATGATATAACAGCACCTATTGCCATAAAGGAATTTGAAAAATTAGGAGTCAAGGATGTTTTTGATAAAGAAAAAATAGCCCTTATACCTGACCATTTTACACCTCAAAAAGACATAAAAGCAGCAGAGCAATGCAAAATGCTAAAGGATTTTGCTAAGAGATACGCTATTAAACACTATTTTGAAATAGGAAGAGTGGGAATTGAGCATGCTCTTTTGCCAGAAGAGGGAATTGTGCTACCAGGAGACCTTGTAATTGGAGCAGACAGTCACACCTGCACTTACGGCGCCTTAGGAGCTTTTGCCACTGGTGTTGGCTCCACCGATGCAGCAGTTGCCATAGCAACTGGAGAGTGTTGGTTTAAAGTACCTGAAACAATTAAATTTATTTACTATGGAAAGCTTCAAAGATGGGTAGGTGGAAAAGATTTAATTCTCTATACTATTGGGAATATTGGAGTTGAGGGAGCCTCATATATGGTTATGGAATTTTCTGGAGAGGTTATTGACAATATGCCCATGAGCGGTAGATTAACAATGTGTAATATGGCAATTGAGGCAGGAGCAAAAACAGGAATAATTATACCAGATAAGGTTACAGAGAATTATGTAAAAAATAGAACAAAAAGATCATATAAATTCTATAATTCTGACTCTGATGCAAGCTATTTTGACATAAAAGAATATGACTGTTCAAAAATTCCACCTTTAGTCGCCTGTCCTCATCTTCCATCAAATGTTAAACCTGCCAATGAGCTTACGCATATTAAAATAGATCAAGTAGTGATTGGTTCTTGCACTAATGGAAGACTTGAAGATTTAAGAGAAGCGGCGATGGTTCTCAGAGGAAGGAAAGTAAATCCTGAAGTAAGAATGATTGTCATCCCAGCCACACAAAAAATTTATAGAGAAGCTCTAAGAGAAGGTCTTCTTGAAATATTTATTGAAGCTCAAGCAGTTGTATCACCACCTACTTGTGGACCCTGTTTGGGAGGTCATATGGGAATCCTTGCAAAGGGAGAGAGAGCCATAGCAACTACCAATAGAAACTTTGTGGGCAGAATGGGACATCCTGAAAGCGAAGTATATCTTAGTAATCCTGCTGTAGCAGCAGCAAGCGCAGTGCTCGGAAGGATAGGTACACCTGAAGAATTAGGATTGTAATTCCTTTAAAATTTTTTCTTCAATGTTTGCCATTTTTCTTGCATAATAGGCTGACTTTTCATGATCGTAGCCAAAAAGATGAAGAATCCCGTGAATGAGTAGTCTTTCTATCTCCTGCCAGAGAGTAACACCGTATTGTTTTGCTTGAATTTTTGCCTTTTCTGGACAGATTACAATTTCACCAAGATAAACTTCTTCCATGGAAAATTTATCTTCAAAATAAGAAAAAGATAATACATCTGTTACATATTTTTTACCGCGATATCTATAATTAAGCTCTTTCATTCTTTCTGCACCTATTAGAACTATAGAGATACTTATAAGGTTAATTTTTTTTTTGTCTTTGAAAATGCCCAATTCTTTTGAAATTTTCAGTATTTTTTTAGTAGTTTCTTTCAATCTTTTTTGAGAGATTTTTATTTTTCTTTGCTGATTTATAATATCAACTAAAACTTCCAACTTTTTTCTCTTCTCTTTTTATCTCTGGGTAAGGTATTCTTCTATGAAAAATTCCTGTTAATACATGTTCGAATCTTTTTTTAATCTCAATTAGATCTTTTAGAGTTATTTCACACTCATCAAGTTGTCCATCATTGAAAATATTTTTCACAATTTTGTCTATGAGGTTAGAAATTCTTGCAGGAGTGGGATCATCAAGAGTTCTTGCAGAGGCTTCAACAGCATCAGCAAGCATAATAAGAGCCGCAAGCTTTGTTTGAGGTTTAGGCCCAGGATATCTATAATCTATCTCTGATGGTGGAATTTCTTGCTCCTTTAAGGCTTTTTGATAAAAATAAGTAACCAAGGAAGTTCCATGATGTTGTTGAATTATATCTTTTATTATCTCTGGTAAGTTGTACTCCTCAGCAAGCTCTACTCCATCTTTTACATGAGAGATTATGATCATACTGCTTAAATGGGGACTTAATTTCTCATGTCTACTTATACATCCCGTTTGATTCTCTATAAAATACTCTGGCATTCTTACTTTACCTATATCGTGATAATAGGAAGCCACCTTAGCCAAAAGAGGATTTACTCCTACAACCTCTGCTGCTGATTCTGCAAGACTGCCTACAATCATGCTGTGATGATAAGTACCTGGAGCCTCCACAGAGAGATGTTTCAACAAAGGATGTTCAATATCAAGGAGTTCAATTAAACTTAAAGGAGTAGCTATTTTGAAAAATTTCTCCAAGGCAGGTAAGAATGAAAAACAGAGAGCCGATACAAAAAATCCATTAGTCAAGGAGAAAACAAGCAAAAAATAAACAGACTCAATGTTAAATGCACCTGTAATAGATAAAATTGACAGTGAGGAAATAAATGTCAATAAAACTATATAAAAACTGGCATTCATTATATCACTTCTTTTCTTTACTCTAAAAAGAGCAAAAGCAGCAATCAGACATGTAATAAAGACATAGAGGGGAAAAAGAGAGATTTTAATCCAAATACCTATCATTAAACTCAATACAAGAGAAAATATAATAGCTGTATGAAAATCAAAAACCATTACAACTATAACTGCACCAATTGCTAATGGTATCCCAAAATAATGAATAATAGGATTTTCTATGCCCATACCCTTTGAAAAAATATAAAAGAGGTGTTCAAATACCTTGGCCACTACTAAATTTAAAATCAAAAGACTGCTAAGGAGAAGTAAAGACTTTTTCTTTTTCAAATAGGTTGGTTTGTATCTTTTTAAGTCTCTGTAGAAAAAATGCAGTAAAATAAAAACTAAAATTGTGCTTCCTAAAAAAGCCAGAAACCCCCTTTTATAATCATGTAACAGAAGAGAAATTAATAATGAGAGTAAAATGAGCGGATAGATTACTTCTCTGTCAATAAAATTAATCTTTAATTGACTTTTTTTGTTTTGCTTTAGTCTTTCAATAAATCTCTTTATGTATGGTTTTGAGGAATTTTGTGATTTAAGATTCTGAATGTCTTTCGTATTTTTCATAGGCTTTTATTATCTCCTGTACAAGTCTGTGCCTGACTACATCCTTGTCAGTAAAATAAACAATTTTAATTCCCTCGATATCTTTTAGAATTTTGAGAGCTTCTACTAAACCTGAACTTTTCTGAGGTGGCAAATCAATTTGAGTTATATCTCCAGTAATAACTGTTTTTGAACCAAAACCCAGCCTCGTCAGATACATCTTCATCTGTTCAGTAGTAGTGTTTTGAGCTTCATCAAGAATTATAAAAGCATCGTTAAGAGTTCTTCCTCTCATAAAAGCCAAAGGAGCAATTTCAATTGCTCCTTTTTCAATTAATTTAGAGGCTTTATCAAGATCAAGCATATCATATAGAGCATCATAAAGTGGTCTTAAATAAGGACTTACTTTTTCTTCAATTGCACCTGGCAAAAAACCTAATTTCTCTCCTGCCTCTACAGCAGGTCTCACAAGCACAATTCTGGACACTACACGACTAAGCAAAAAATGTATTGCCATAGCCATGGCAAGATAGGTTTTGCCTGTACCTGCTGGTCCTATACCAAAGACAATATCATACTTTAACATTGCCTCCGTATATATTTTTTGTGTCTCTGTTTTGGGTATTATGACCCTTTTTTTGGAAGGGATAGGAATACCACCTTTGAAAAGTCCTAAAATTGAGACTGGCTTGCCTTCTCTTAGAGATTGGAGAGAATGCATTACATCTTCTGGTTTTACTATATATCCTTCTTTATTAACAATTCTTATCTCTTCTATTATTTTTTCAGCCTGTTGTATGTCTCTTTCATCTTCTCCTTGAATAATAAGTTTATTACCCCTGATACTCAAAGTAACATTTAAAACATCTTCTATGAGTTTGAATATCTTGTCTAATGCGCCATGAATAAAGGGATATTCTCTTTCTTCATTTAATTCAATTATGCGTCCTATTTTTTACCTCCTTTCAAAATTTCCCTTTTTTTCAATATAAAGTTCTCAAAACCCTTTGACAAAAGCTCCTCTGATACTTTTTTAGCTTGAGAAAATTTCAGATACTTACCTATCCTTACTTTGTAATTGTCTTCTTTTATTAAATAAACCTGATAACCGTTACTCTTTAATCTTTCTAAAAAAGTCTCCGCATTAGAAAGTTCAGAGAAAGCACCTATCTGGATAGTATAAAAGTTCTGCGAATAGTACTTTAATGTTTTCTTTCCTTTTTTGGTTTGCGAAGATATCTTGTCGGTATTCTGACTTTTTGTTCTCTCTTGAGTTTTTATTTGAGAGTGAGTCTCCCGAATTCGATCTGGTTTTTCAGTCTTTGAAGTTTGAGACTCTTTTTCTTTTAATTTATCTTTTTCCTCTGAAATCTGTTGAGTCTCTTTGTCTTTAATTTCAATTTCTTTGGCTTCCTTTTGTTTTGACTCATTAGCTTTTGCTTCATTTGCCTTTGTTTCATTTTGAAAATTTATAGCTTCCTGTTTTTTTGCTAAAGCAGTTTCTACTGTAGATGGTAAAACAGTTTTTTCTAAATCTTCTACTTTTTCAATTTTAACCTCTTTCTTAGAGGAGGTAACAAAGGATATAGAAAAACCTAAAATAATTCCTATAACTGTAAATCCAGATAAAATAAGGAAAAACATTTTTTTGCTCATTACTATTAACTCATCTCCTTTTTGTTTCATATGATTAACATACCATCTCCATATGAGAAAAATCTATATCTTTTCTCTATGGCTTCTTCATAAGCTTTTTTAACTTTTTGGCTTTCACAGAAAGAATAGACAAGAGCCAGGGGAGTAGATTTTGGAAGATGAAAATTTGTAACTAATGCATCAACTATTTTAAATTTATAGCCAGGATATATAAAAATATTAATAAAACCTCTGATGGTTTTCTCATCAGAATATTGCTCTTCAAATAGGCCCGAAGCATATCCTTCAATTACCCTTGTAGATGTTGTTCCTACACAGAAAATTCTATAACCCTCCTTCTTTATTCTCTCAATTTCATAAATAATATCCCTGCTAATCTCAAAATATTCGGGCTCCATCTTATGTTTCTCCACATCTTTTTCCTTTATTATTTTGAAAGTTCCGATTCCCACATGAAGAGTTATCTCTCTTACTAAAACACCTTTTTGCTTAATTTTTTCTAAAAGTCTATCAGTAAAATGTAAACCTGCTGTTGGAGCTGCAATAGAACCTTCCTGTTTTGCATATACAGTTTGATATTCCTGGAAGTCTTCCTCATCAGGTTTCCTCCTTATATAAGGAGGAAGAGGCATCAATCCCTTTTCTTTTATAAATTCCTTAACTAAGGAGTTATTCATGTTGGGAAAAATAATCTCTTTACTGTCAGCATTCTTTCTGATTAGGAATTCAAAATTTTCAACAAAAACTTTACCCTCATAATCTCCCTTGGTAAGTATTTCCCATATTGAACTATCATAATTAGAGGTTTTTTCTCTAATTAAGAGAATTTCAATCCTGCCTCCTGTGGGTTTTCTTGCGATAATTCTTGCAGGTATGACTTTTGTGTTATTAATTATTAGCATATCACCTGGATTTAAATATTCAACTATTTCGTAAAATATTCTATGCTCAATCTCACCTGTTTGTTTATGTAAAACAAGAAGTCTCGCTTGATCTCTTTCTTTAAGGGGTTTTTGAGCAATTAATTCTGAAGGTAAAAAATAATCTAATTCAGTTAGTTCCATTCATTCTGACCAGTTTCGTACCCGGATAAAAATACTGAAGAATCTCTTTATAATTTTTTCCCTCAATAGCCATTTGGAAAGCACACCACTGACACATACCTACTCCATGACCATACCCTTTCCCTTCAAAAATAACACCATCTTTTTCAATTTTTATGTTAGATATGAAAGTGCTTGGTAAAATTTTCCAATTAAGAAGCCTTCGAAGTTCTGTTGCTTTTATTATCTTTGAATTTTTTCCATTGGAAAATTTCAATTCTTTAACTCTTCCTGTGCTTGTAAAGCTAATGATCTCAACATTTTCTATACTATCCATTTGTAAAATCTTCTCAAGCAAATCAAAAGACACCTTATTTTCCCATAAGTTATGAGGAGAGGGAGTAAAAGGAACTTCTACAGATTTTAAATAGGGATACTCTTTCCCAAAAACCTCTTTAGCCTCCTCTGTTTTTTCAACACTGCAGGCATGATAAAAAGCCATAATAGGTTCATTATTATAGATTAATATTTCTCCTTCAGTTTCTCTTACTGCCTTTTCTATCTCTTCTGTTATTTTATCAAAGCTGTAGACTTGATGAAAAACTGTTGATGAAACATCATAAAAATTTCTATTTCTGTTTCTTAAAATGTGAGCTACTGCATAGGTACGAGCTAAAACAGCCTGACTCTTAAGGGCTTCTAAGGGCCACTTTATTCCTACCTCAGAAGCTACAACTCCTTTAACATAATCTTCAAGCTTAACAACATTTATCAAATAATATCCCTCCGAACCTTTCCAAATTTCTATTTTACCTCCATATGTGGAACCATCAATGATGACCCTTGCAGATACCATTTTGATTTTTTCAAGTTCTTTACTGTTTAATTTCAGGTCTCCTAAAAGGACCCTTATTTGAGAACTATCTATGTCATCAAATCCAGATGATTTACATACAGAAGGTATAAAGATAAAAAGGAGCAATAGTATTTTTAAGAGTATCATCTTTTGCTCAACAAATAAATTATGAGACTGAGTATAACACTTATTAAAATAGATGTACCCAAAGGAAAATAAAAAACAAAATTTCTTCTCTCAATAACTATATCTCCTGGTAATTTACCAATAAGGGGAATTTTACCTAACAACAATAATAGCAATCCTAATACTGTTAATATTAAACCAAATATTATAAGAATTTTCCCTATCTCATTCATAAGACATATCCCTCAGGTATCTTTCAGCTTCAGAATAAATACATCCGCAGTATCTTTGTCTGTATAATTCTAAGGCTTTTGCGATACCCATTGCTTTTTTAAAACCGCTCCTAAAATCTTCTTCCACAAAATTTATCCCGTATTTCTCTGATAATTCAATACTTATTTTTATTATACTATCAAAATTTTGATAAGGACTTACCAGTAAAGTGGTTGTAAAATTGGGAATACCTAAGTCTTTTGCTTTTTTTGCGGTGCTTTCGAGCCTTAATCTATAGCAAACATTACAGCGTTCCTTTTCTTTCCCTGAGACTAATCTTAAAAATTTATAAAACTCTCTGTAATCATCTTCGTATAAAATATTTAAGTTCCAGATTTGTTGAAGTTTTTTTAGGGAATCTAATCTCAATTTATACTCAGAATAGGGATGAATGTTAGGATTATACCAAAAAAGAACTATATCATATCCTTTTTCCCTCAAAACCTCCAAGGGATAAATAGCACAATTGCTACAACAGGTATGAAGCAATATCTTCATCTTAAAATAACCTTTCTGATGTTTTCTTCTTCAATATTTCATAGGCAAGAGGAGTGGCAACTCTACCTCGCGCTGTTCTCTCAATAAAACCCTCTTGCATAAGATAAGGTTCATATACATCTTCAATTGTCTCTTTATCTTCCCTTAAGGAAGCTGCTATAGATTCAATACCAGCAGGACCTCCATTGAATTTATCAATTAGAGTAAGAAGTATTTTTCTGTCCATTTCATCTAATCCATAATCATCTACATCCATAGCAATGAGGGCATCCTTAGCAATTTCTAAATCTATAGTAAAAAAATTCTTTACCTGAGCAAAATCTCTAATTCTTTTCAATAATCTGTTTGCTATTCTCGGTGTTCCTCTTGACCTTCTGGCGATCTCCATTGCTGCCTCTTCAGTAATTGAAATACCTAAAATATTAGATGACCTTTTTAAAATCTCCTTCAGCTCTTCAGGAGTATAAAACTCTAATCTAAAGACTACCCCAAATCTGTCTCTCAGAGGAGAGGTTATTAAACCTGTACGAGTTGTTGCTCCAATAAGTGTAAAGCGAGGTAAATTTATTTTTATGGAGCGAGCTGAAGGACCCTGTCCTACAATTATGTCAAGTGTAAAGTCTTCCATAGCTGGATATAGAATTTCTTCAACCATTCTCGGAAGTCGATGAATTTCATCAATAAATAAAATATCTCTATCTGCCAAATTTGTAAGAATGGCTGCTACATCACCAGCCCTTTCAAGAACAGGTCCTGAGGTACTTTTTATGTTTACTCCTAATTCATTGGCAATTATAGTGGCAAGGGTAGTTTTACCCAATCCCGGTGGACCACAAAATAGAACATGATCAAGAGGTTCTCCTCTTAACTTAGCTGCTTTAATGAAAACCTCTATGTTATCCTTAATTCTTTTCTGTCCGATAAAATCTCTAAGTAACCGAGGTCTAAGATTTATGTCAAATAATTCACTATTCTGCATATCTGCCTGCTAAAAGATTTAAACACTCCTTAATTATAGAGGCTTCATCTTTTTCTTTATTGTAAACTTTATCTAAAATTTCTCTGGCATCAGCTTTCCTATAACCGAGATTTACCAAAGCAGAGAGAATATCTTCATAAACCCTATCCTCTTTTATAAGTAATGAAGGTAAAACTCCTCTCAATTCAAGAAGAATCCGCTGAGCTGTTTTTTTACCAATTCCCGGTACTCTACTTAAAGATTTTACATCCTCTTTTTCAATAATGCTTTTAAGAGTGTTTAAATCATATGTTGACATTATGTTCAGTGCAGTTCGTGGACCAATGCCTGATATTTTAATTAATTGATCAAATAATTCTTTTTCATAAATTTCTGAAAATCCGTAAATTTCTATGTTTTCTTCCTTTATAACTAGGGATGTATAGATTTGAATTTCCTGACCAATTATTATATTTTCAGCTAACCTCAAAGGAGTCCTTACACCAAAACCCACTGAACCAACATGAATTGTCAGCTTATCAGGTTTAAGGGCAACTACTTTTCCTTGCAAAAACTCAAGCATTTATAAATCTATTTTACCACATACTAAAATCTCAAAATACTCTTACTTACTTCTTTAACATCTCCAACACCGGTAAGAAGCATGGCTTGCCTTAATTCATTTTTTATATTATTAAAATAAGTATTTAAGCCCTCTCTTCCACCTCCCACTACAGCTATCACTATTGGTCTTCCGATTAAAACAGCATCTGCACCAAGAGCTAAAAGTTTTAGAACATCAACTCCTGATCTCACTCCCCCATCGGCAATGATTTTTATCTTTCCTTTTAATTTATCAGTAATTTCTGGTAATACCTCAGCAACACCCGGAGTATGATCAAGAATTCTGCCACCATGATTAGAAACTACAATGGCTGATGCTCCTATGTCATAAGCAATTTCCGCTTCTCTTAAAGTCATAATACCTTTCAGCACAAAGGGAAGTTTTGTGGACTTTATAAGTTCTTCCAATTCTATCTGAGATTTAGGGCTTACTGGCTGTCCTTTAAGCGCCATAGTAACTAAACCTGCTCCATCTATATCAACTCCTACTGCAATTGCTCCTGCTTCCTCTGCAAGACGAATTCTTTTTATGATCTCCTCTTGACTTCTGGGTTTAATAATTGGAATACCTTTACCCCCATTTTTTCTTATAGCCTCAATACCACTGCTAAACATGGATGGATCGGCACCATCTCCTGTCCATCCAATGGTTCCAGCCAAAAGTGAACCTGCTATTACCTCTTCACAATAAATATCTTCAGTAATAGCTCCTCCCATGTTGTAGGTAGTTCCAGTAATTGGCGCAGCCATAACTGGAATAGATAGTTTTTCTCCAAAAAAGTTAATAGATGTGTCGGGTTCTCTTACATTATGTATGGTAGAGAGATTGAGTCTATACTTATTCAATGCCTCCACATTTGCCTTGAAGGAAGCACCACTTCCTACTCCTCCCATTCCTGGAACCTCTCCTGCGCATGCAACGCCATTGCAAATTGTACAGACCCTACAGTATGGTTTTAGTTTTTCGCGAGCAATTTTTCTTACTTCCAACCAGTTCATTATTTCCCTCCATTTTAATTTACGTTTTTTAATATGATATTATATATCAATAAAATATCAAATTGGGCGGTTAGCTCAGTTGGGAGAGCGCCAGAATCGCACTCTGGAGGCCGGGGGTTCAAATCCCCTACCGTCCACCATATTGAATTAGCCGCCTCGCTCGTGGCTTTGCCCCTCGCTTCATCGGCTAATTCAATATAATGGTGTCTACTGGAGGATGTCAGAACTTTCTTTGAGCAAAATCCAGACACTGACTGAAGCAAAATTATAAAGCAATTTTGCTTACGGCTCACAGGCTCCGAAGTACAAATGCTCCGCATTTGACTGCGGGGTAAAAAAAATTTTTGCTTGCCCCGTAGTAAACCGAAGATTTTGCTATGGGCTCGGTCGCCGAAAGTTTTTTACAAAATTTTTTGTGCCGTTTTTTCAATTCTTAAAATTTAATTGCGTCTAACTTTTGCTGATAAACGAAGTTGCCGAAGCGAAGCGTAGGCAATTTGGATGAGGCTCTGCAAGAGCCGAACCGTTTATCCGCTGTTATGTGCCCCGAGCCGACAGGCGAAAGTGCAACGGGGCAAGGAAGCCAAAGGCTTCCGCAGAGTTCGAAAACCTGCCGTAAATTATGTTGTTGCCGTAGTTTTTTTATATTCCGTCATCTCTTTTTCTCCGTAAGGCCGAGGGCTTTTATTTTTTCTGCAAAATCAACAAAGTTATCAAACCAGTATCTTTTGTAATTTTCCAAAACTTCTGCAATCCCTCGCCTAGGATTAAGCAATAGTTTTACATTTATAGTAAATTCGTTGTATGAAAAATCTTTGCTTTGTTTGTTTCCGTTAATTTCTTCTTCAAATATCCTCGAAAACCCGTCAATTTTTCTATAAGCATTCGTATGCTCTGTTCCCTTGAGTTCAAAAAATAAAATTATATAATTATTACCTTTTTTTCTACCAGGAGATGAAATCCGGTTTAAACTTTTCAATTCTATTAGTTTTGGGCTGATAATAGGGAATATAAACCTCTTTGTAGTCTTTATCAAACTCTTCAAATATTTTGAGTTTTTTATTATTGTTTAGTTTGCAATCGAGTGTTTCAGTAAGGCCGTTGTATGTATAAAATTTAAAAAAACTTTCCTTATCGGCTTTGCAATCGATATAATATTTGTGAAATGCTTTTAAAGTTTTTTTTAAAGCCTGTTGTTGATAATCGTATAAATTTTTGTTTTCTGAAAACCAGACAAAGTCAAATTGTTGCAATTCAGGAGAAGATTTTCAAATTGAATGGAATCTACTATGGTTTGTAAGTATAGATTCATCTTCACTCCCACCAGGTCAAAGGTTTTATCAGTCTGTAATCAAGATCTTTTATATCAATCTTTATCACATCTTCAAATTCCACTTCATAATTCCCCTCTTCCAGAGGGCAAGGGGGTGTTAGCCTCTTTATCCACTTACCAGTTAAGTTTGACAATGTCTCTGCAAAAATTTTTTCACACACTCTTAAACTCTATCCCTGCATCTTTAAATTGTAACACAATATTTGTTTTTAACTGGTCATTTCCGTTAAATAATTTATCTAGTGCTACCACTTTCTGCGGCTTGAGTTGAAGTATTTCATCTATTACCAATTGCTCAACACTTTCTAAAAGCAAAACAAGTTCGTTGTCATTTATTAGATAATAGCCATTTTTCTTTTCAATTTTATCTGTTAGTTTTTTACCGTTTTTAAGCATAAGCTCATAGAGTATGTTTTCGGTGGTGGCTTCGGGCTTTACATTTTCTGTAAAAGCAAGCACAGCTTCTTTGATTTGTTCTGCATTTTCTGGCACAAAAGGACGCCATTGTTTGAAGTTGCTTTCATCTAATTTAAAAACTTTAAAGCCTAAATCTAATTTTTTATCTTCTCTTTTCTCAAATTGCAATTCTTCCTCTTTTTTCTTATTTTTTTCATTAAGTTCATCCTGAATTTTCTTTGCGGCACGGCGGATGCGTTCCTTTGCAATATCGGCTATGGTTTTGTAGCCTGCTTTGTATGCTTCGCTATCAGGGTCTGTTGGTTCAGGTAGTTGCACCAGAATAAACTTACGGTTGCCACCGTCTTCAGCGTTGAGTTCCATCACAGCATGGGCTGTGGTGCCAGAGCCAGCAAAAAAGTCGAGGATGATGTCAGAGGGGGAAGTAGCTATTTTAAGTAGATGTTTTATTAAATCTTTCGGTTTTGGATAATCAAAATATTTTTTCCCTTGAAATAATTCTTTGAATCCTTTATGAGCCAAATTATTTGGATAATCTAATATTAAAGAACCAAAGGGGATAATTCGTTCAACTCTATTTAAATTATTATCTACATATTGGTACTCTTTAAAGCAAACTTGCCATTCGCCTTTAGCATTTTTCTTAAGAACAATCAGATTATTTTTTATACCCCATTCAACTTTCTTATTCGACCACCTCCAAGTATAACTTTTGTCTTCTTTACTACCTCCCGGCCATATTTCAATATCTTCATCAAAGATTTTTTTAATACATCTTTTGTTAATTTCATCCCATACTACAACTTCACTTCCTCTTTCAAATTTGATACAGTAGTCCAATTTTTCTGAATAACTGATACCATCGTCATCCATTCTTCTTAAGTAAAATTTTCCTCTTTCTTTCTCAAATTCATCAGAATACTTATAACCTTCAAGATTCGAAATTCTTTTATTAATTGATAAGGTGTTAATGTTTTTCGAATAACAAACTACGTAATCATGCTCAAGGGCAATAAACTTAGCATCTTGTTTACCGGCCAAATTTTGTTTCCTTATAAACACCGCCACAAAATTCTCTTCCCCAAAAATCTCATCCATCATAAGTCGCAGGTTGTGGACTTCGTTATCATCAATACTTACAAAGATTACCCCATCATCACGCAACAGGTTTCGGGCAAGAAAGAGTCGTGGATACATCATATTTAGCCAGTTGGAATGGTATTGTCCGTTTTCTTTTGTATTCTTGAATAAATTAGCACGGGTAGCATTGCCGTTTTCATCCACATCGCCTACTTTTTGTTTGTATTCGGCAAGCGTTTCAGAATAATCATCTTTATAAATAAAGTCGTTGCCCGTATTATAGGGCGGGTCTATGTATATCATTTTAATTTTTCCAAAGTAGGATTTTTGCAATGTTTTCAGCACTTCCAGATTATCGCCTTCTATAAAAAGATTTTCGGTTTCGTCAAAGTGTACGCTTTCCTCACGGCAGGGTTTTAAGGTTTTATAAGTGGGGGCTTGTAATAGCCGAAAAGCATCGGTTTTACCAGCCCAATTAAGGTGATATCGTTCGTTACGAAATTCAATGTTATCTTCCAGAAATACTCTTAGTTTTTCCCAATCGATTTTATCTTCGGTAAAGCAATGGGGAATAAGTTCTTTGAGTTGATTTGATATTTCTTGTTTTATGTTTAAGCTCTGTCCTTCCATACTAACTCCTTTCCGTAACCAAATTCTCTATTTTTGATTTTAGTGCTTTTATTTTATCTTCACTTATTTTGTTATTAAAATAGTGATACATAATATTTAATGGTTTTTTATCATTTCTTTCAGGTTGAGCAATACCGAGAAAATTTTCAATATCTTTATCAAAAAAATCAATTCCTATTGTGAAAACATTTTTATTGTCGGTAATGAATTTATTTATAATTTCGTGGACACTATTATTCTCATCTTTATCGGCTAAAACAGAATGATGAATCCCTAATTGATTAAATAAATTCATATAACGATGTATATTAAACTTTCCCATTGCATCAAGCACATAAATTCTTTTTTCCTTTAATTCGTTCCACTTATTTTTTATAAGGTAATCAATAAAAACTTTTTCTGTAGCACCTTCACAAATCAAAACAATATCAGCAAAAAAAGCTGAACATCTTTCAGAATCAAGCCATAATAAATAGCGAATACTTTCTTCTTCTAATCTTTGTTCATCTTCGGTGTCTCCTATTATTTTTTGAATTCTATGTTTTGTTTCATCATTAATTGAATTATCATTTATCTTTTCTCTTAAAGAATTTATTAACTCATTATTTTCATCAAGTAATTTCTTTTTCAAATCTATGGAAATTTGATAGGTGCTTGTTCTACCATTCTCTTTTTTAAATCTAACAATTGAATTTATATCTTGTATATTTTTTGATACAAATATTGGGGAGTGGGTTGTTATCATAACCTGTTGTCCTTCTTCAAACGATAAATCCCTTAAACTATAGTTTAGTAATTCTTGCTGGTTTGGATGTAAAAAGGCTTCCGGCTCTTCAAACAAAATCAATGTAAAATCAGGAGAAAAATCTTTTTTCTCACTTTTTTTAGCATCTTTATATTTATGTGATAGTTTTAATAAAGTATATATTATATGTCTTTGAAGTCCTTGTCCTAAATATTTTATTTCTACTTCCTTGCTTAAATTTTTATCAAAAGCATAATGAGAAACAAGGCTTTTAATTATATCTTCTGGTTTTACGGGATTTATATCTAACTTAAATTCTATTTCCCATTCTTTGAGGTTTTCATTAATATCCTTACGTAATTCCTCTAAAGAGTAGCCATCTTTAGATGCCTCATCTCTAAATTTATCATTAAATTCTTTAAAGGATTCCGTTAAGCTATTAAAAGAACTGCTGTTTTTTATCACTTTATTCATTACAAAACTAATTATTTCTCTTAACGGCGAAGGTCCAGTTAATTTTAAATTTTCATCTGTAGTTGTCAGTTCCGGGATATAAATAATATTTCCAAGCTTTGCCTCTGATATATTTTTTGCCCCGTAAAAAAGATTATTTGAAAGTTTGCCATTTTCATAAGCATAAATATTACTCTGATTGGTTCTTACTCTATCATTAGATTTGAGGTATTTACGCACTTTAAGTATTTTATTATCATTTTTATAATCATTTTTTAATGTTTTAAATTCTTCATCTGTTAGTTGATATTCAATTTCAATCCAGCTTTCATTATCATCTGTATTAAACTTAGGAAAGTCAGTAGTTTCATTATATTTAGCACCATCATAAAAAATTCTCAAGGCATTAACTAAATTTGATTTACCTGAATTGTTAGGCCCAACGATACACATATACTTATCAAGTTCAAAGCTTATATCTTTTATAGACCTGAAATTATGGACAGATACTTTTGTAATGTTCATATTCATTACTCCTTTTATGTTTTACATCAACTCACTTACTCTTTTTACTACTTTGTATTCTACATCATCAAAAACTTCATAATGCCTTTCACCGCATTTTATTTTCATCTGTTCATCGGGATGAAGTTTTGAGATATCCACTTTATCAGTGCCTGTGTCTTTGGTTTCGGCTACGAAATAAATTTTCTTTTCGTTTTTCAAAACTACTGCCCAATCGGGGTTATAATAGCCAATAGGCGTTGGAATTTTGAACCAGTTGGGAAGTTTGAAATAAAACTCCACATTTTCACTTGTTTCGCAATCTTTAGCAAACTGGCTTTCAACTGTTGAGTCCAGCGGGATATATTTTTCATAGATGGTTTTGTCTTTGTTTTTGACTTCAAAGGTAAACTTATCAAGATAAGTTTCCAGTTCCTGTATCGTAAAAAGCCGCATTTCATAATACTGGTTACCAATTTTTTCATACTTTATGCCATCTACCAGAAGTTCTGTAAGAGTTCTTTTAATAACAGCCACGCATTGATCAGAAAAATACTGCGGATTGGTAAAAAAATCCTCCCATCGGTTTGATTTTTCTAAAATTCGTTTTATTGTGTTTCTTGTAAGTTCAGTTTTTTGCTGAATGTATTCAATAATATCGGGCAGTTTCCATGAGCACTGGTTGCCATAAAATTCTCTTTTTTCTCTTACCAGGGATATGTCGATACCTTCAGTTGTAATATTCAGTTCAACTTTTGTGGCTTTCAGAGAAGGTAATGGGCTTTCGGGGAGGTTTTTAATAGAATTTCCAGCTTGTTCAATAAGTTTATCGCTTTGATATTCTACAATATAGCGAGTTTTATGTTTAATTTTTTCCCATATTTCAAGAAATTTTGGATCGACTTCAAAACCCTTGCGATATTTGACAGTTACTCGTTCTCGTTTGTTTTTAATTCTGCCTTTAAAGCTTACACCGCATTCTTCTTCAATTTCAGTCTGTAATTGTTTGGCAAAAGTTTCGTAAGCTTCATTGGCAATGACCGTAAGACGGTTTACATTTTTATCGTAAACACGCATGCCGTTTTGATTGACTGCAAGCCTGAGTCCTCTACCTATTTCCTGCCGTTTTTTGAGTTCTGACTTTGTTTCATTGAGTGTGCAAATCTGAAATACATTGGGATTATCCCAGCCTTCACGAAGAGCAGAATGAGAAAAAATAAATCGAAGAGGACAGTTAATATCAAGCAATTTTTCTTTGTCTTTCATGATTAAATCGTAGGTATTGAGGTCATCCTTACTTTCGCCACTTGTGTCTTTTAAGCGACCTTTTTTATCCTGCGAAAAATAGCCGTTGTGTATTTTTTCTATGTCTATCTTATTATTAGGATGAAAAAGTCTTCTTAGTTCCAAAAATTCATTTCTGTTTATAATATTTATATATTCTTCTTCAAACCACCGTGCTATTTTCCCCTTTTGAGGATTGCCTTGCTCGTCATAGTATCTATAATTAGCAACTCGATCAATAAAAAACAATGAGAGTACTTTAATTCCCTGCTTGTATAGTTTTAGTTCTTTTTTCAAATGTTCTTCAATGGTGCGTTGAATCTGAAAACGCATAATTTCGTCGGTCATTCCACCTTTAGATGAGCCAGAATTCAAAGTCATTCCACCTGAGAACTTAATTGTTTGATTGGCTACATCTATTTCTTCAACCACAAAGCCTTCTCTATAAGGCTGATGATTACCAGACAACTGGTAAAGGTCATCTCCCACTTCTACAGTAACACTTTTTTTCTTTATGGTATTGCCTTCAGCAGAGTGAATGGTAATTTTAGCATTTATTTTAGTTTTTTTTGATTTAATTTCATCTACGGCAATGTAAGCATCGTTATATGTATTTTCTTCTACTACCGAATCTACTTCAATTTGTTTTACAAGACCTAAGTCGTAAGCTTTTACAGGGTTTAAACTATAAACCAGGTTGTATAAATTCTTATGAGTGGCAGAATAACGGAGAGTGCAGAGCGGATTTAGACTGTTAATTGCGTTTTTTCTTTTTTCAGTTTCCATATTCTGTGGCTCATCTACTATTACGATTGGATTGGTGGCTTGAATAAATCTAATGGGCTCAAGGCCACTTAATCTGTCATTAGGACGGTTAATAATGTTTTCATCTTTAGCAAAAGAATCAATATTGATAACAAGAATTTCAATGCTATTGCTGGTTGCAAAAGATCGCAAAGAGGAAACCTTACTGCTATCGTACACATAATAATTAACTGGCACATTATCATAGAGATTTTGGAAATGTTCAAAGGTAATTTCAAGATTTTTTAGTACACCTTCACGAATAGCAATAGAAGGTACTACAATAACAAATTTTTTAAAACCATATTTTTTATTGAGTTCATAAATGGTTCGTAGGTACACATACGTTTTTCCTGTACCGGTTTCCATCTCAACAGTAAAGTTTAGTCCATTATTCTGAAATTCTTCTTCAGAAATAACGCTTATTTCATTTTCTTCCTGTATTTTGCAAAGATTTTGAAATATCTGTTTATCGGAAAGGACAAGTCTATTGCCTATACTATTTATTCCCGGAAATAACTCCTGAGTATCGTTTGTATAAAAAGTAAAATCTAATGTACCTGAATCCCTTTGCTGTCCTTCAAAAAGATTCACGATAGAGTTAATTGCTTTTAATTGAAAATCCAGATTAGATTCAAAAGTCAATTTCATGTAATATATCCTCTTTTTTCATTTGCTTTTTTGTGTTCAAGATTTGAAACATCAAAAAAGAATTTATGATTATCAACTTCTATTTCAAGACTTCTAAATATTCTATCTGTCTTGACATAATAAAGCATCTGCATTTTCCAGAATAAAACCACATCTTTTTCGTTTGTGTATGTTTTTTCATATACATTATTGTGAGAGGGCATTGAGTTAAAATAAATTGAACCGCTTTCCGTAAAATAGCGACTGAAAAAAGAATAGAGTTTGTCAAAAAGTTCATCTCTAAATCTAGGATAGCCCTTTAGAGCCCATTCAATATCCTTTTTAAGAATATCTTCTATCTTCCTGTAGTAATTTGATTTTATCCTCATCAAATTAACAAAACCACCAATACCTTCAATCTTAGCACCGACAAATACATCCTGTAATGCTTTGTAAAATTTTTGTTCTTTATTCATATTATTACCTCACTATTTCTTTTATTATTATAAATCTTTTTGTTTTTAACTTTCGTTAAATAAAAGTTGCGTAGCAATTTCATTCTCTCTTTTCCTCCTATGAAGTTAAACGAAGGCAACAACATCGCCATAATTTACGGTCTCCTTTCCGTGAAAGGCAGGTTTTCGAATTGCACATAATGTCCCGCCACCACGTGCCGTTTTAATGGCGTAAAGGCGAGGTTGAGCGCTGTAAGCGCATTTATAGAAAATAATTCCATTTATTTTTATACTTGTCTCCTAACTTTTTTAATCTATTATATTCAACTACAACTCTATTCCCCTTCGGATTTTTATAAATAATTGTTTTTCCATCCAACTCTTTATGGCCATTTTCTAATTCCAATGAAGGTACAATGAAAACATCAGGGACAACATTCGGATCTTCAATCTTTTTAAGAAAAGAAACGAAGACTAAGAAATGATTTTTATCTTTTTTATTCCTATTATCAATTGGAAAACATGATGTATCTTTTAACCCTTTGACATCTATTGTTATTAATTCTTTGCCATTTTCAACAACAATATCAACCGATTTTTTATTTCCCAATGTCAAATGAGCATTAATTCCTAATCTGTAAAGTATAGATAACACATAAAATTCAGCGGCTAAGTTTGTATTATGTCCTATCTCCTCCATATTAACTCCATCTTTTTATGTGCCAATTACGCCTAACGGTCAAGTATAAGCGCAGTAAGGGGTTTGGAGCGATGTACTGTCTGTCCAATTCAAAGTTTATGCGGAGTAAAAACGCTCAAATTTAGCCATTCAGCCCGAATTGCGCTTATACATTGTTATGTGCTGCCTATAATCTTATTTTACAATTTTAATTCTATATAAATTAATTTTCTTAAGCAGTTTTGGTTTTAGGAAAGAGCAGAAGACCAAAGAAAATCGTGAAGAACAGATAAACAGCAACAATACCCCAACCAAGAAAGTTCAGACCACCTGATAGCAGGATGATTAAAGTGGCAACAAGCGCAATGGCATCGTAAATAAACAAATTCCAAATGATTGCGCGTCGAGCAGGAGATTCTTCAGCATTACGTGCGAGCCACGTAAGCAGAAGATTTCCAATAAGTCCTGCGCCATATTCTCTTGCTGTAAGAGCAGCACCTGGACAAAATGTTGTTCCAAGAAGATTTAATAACCAACCAGGTACAAACAATAGTAATGGACCAAAACCCAAACAAACGATGGCTTTGATAACCATAACAGTTTTGAATTTCATGACAACCTCCTTTTTAAAAGTTAAATAATTCAATAAACAAGTTAGAAAATTTGATATGAAAACACATCTGTCCAAAATAAATTTTTAAGATAGAAAAAAGGCTGGTTGATATACTACCGAAGTAGTATTTTTGTTTTGTGTAAGAAAAAAACAACCAGCCATGACAAAAATATCTCTTTTCAGCCAGATAATAAGTCTTCTTCCCCGCAATTCTTTTGAAAAACTGACAAATAAATACCAATCCGATAAAAGTAACAAGGGTATTAATAGCTGGACACATCTTGTATCCATGTTGTTTTGTCATACAGTACAAGCCTCAAGTGTACGGGATATAAGCAATGGATTGCGAAGTATAACCGGTAATCTGAACCATCTGGGAGTAGGATGTGCACCATCAAAGTCTGCAATATATTACATCAACAAACATCGTAACTGGCAGTTATTCCGGGACTATTACAATGATTTGCTTGCTCATTTTCAGGAGCAGAATACTTTTATTCGTTCAAGACTGAGCAGGTTACGTCGCAAGATATTCATTCCCGATGCCATTGTAATTCCATCCGATACCTAACGGATTGTGAAATGACATTTATGACCAACAACTTTTTTGGACAGCAAAAACGATTGATCTTTTCTCCTTGCTAAACAACCCGTTTTACAAAAAATCTATACCAACCGACTATCAATTGTCGTTATTCTCAGGTTAAGGGGGATTGTTTTTAAAATACGTCGGTCGGTGAGACTCCCGAACCGTCAAAAATCAACAATAAAGTATTGAATATTGGAATTTTTGCTAAAAAAGTTTATTTTGGACAGCAATGAGGTTAGATTAAAAAGTAAAGGAAAATTCAGGTAAAGTATGGCATGACGCATAACGGCTGAGCGTATCTGAAGTTCCGAGCGTAGCGAGGAATTTGGGTGGAGTGCCAAAGGCACGAAGCCAGATACGCTCTGTTAGGCGATAGTTCGTGGGTCATAGCGGAACTCCTCTTTGAATAGAGTCGTTAAGCTTTCCCATCATATATCCGATTCCCTGGCAATCAGTTAATGGCGTGTGAATTTCCTTCGGGTAAAATACTTCTTTTATCATATTTACATAATTTCTTCCACCCAAAACCACAATTCTTTCAAACGTATCCAATCCTTTTTCTATTATTTGATTTGAAAGTTCATTTAAAGAGATTGGATTTGTGCTTTTGTTATTAAAACTTACATTATAAGGGCCTTGGACAATTTCGTCTGGAAACAGAAATCCGTATTTTGCAGAGAGAATGCACCAAGAGGATGGAAAAAATTTCTCTGCATATTCTCTACACTTTTTAGCGAACGGTCCGATATATACATCCCTTGCTTTGGTAGGCCCTGCATTTGGTTTTTTATCCCATATCTTACTACTCCCACAAGGAACTATACATAATGTTTTCATAAATCAAACTCCACAATATTACCTTCTATTTTAAACGGTCCTTTAACGCAAAACTCTTTTGCTTCACATCTATGATAAAGTGGACAATTTCCAGTCTCCTTATCTCGCATTGTACAACCATACTTAGAGAGATTCCAAAGAGGCTCGTCCACGTCTAATGCTATCATTTCTCTATTTTTAACGCTAAGTCCTTTTACACTTTCAAACCAAGCTTTTCGTATATATTCAAACACTTCATCTAATCTACCTCTGAACTGCCCTCTAACAATCCCAGTAGCTAATGTAGCTCTTGCTACATGTATATCTACGGGGATAGGAACCTTCTCCAAATTTATCAATTGTGCTATTCCTACATTGTCCCTTAGCATCCTTAACCATAGTGGCCCAATCTTAGGACCACGGAGGTATGGATAATCCGATACGAATCTTCCGTTATATACATGAGTGTCGTTTTTTAAGCGTTTCAAAATGAGTGGTGAATCCCAGTTGCAGTCTTTAAGGAAGTTACATGGATTGCCTCCCCATTTCTTATAAAAAGTAACGCCAACTGTCCGCCAAATATAGGCATCTTTTTGAGGTTTCTTAGATAGCCCATACTTTTGCATATCTTCGATAATCTTATCGTAAGGAGTTTCATGAAGTAGTTTTGGAACAAATAAGTATCTTGTTTCTGGATCGTCAAATGTTTTTCTTGAACTCGTCCATAACGAT
Organism: uncultured bacterium; assembly: GCA_937924475.1. Classification (GTDB taxonomy): domain Bacteria; phylum Nitrospirota; class Thermodesulfovibrionia; order Thermodesulfovibrionales; family Thermodesulfovibrionaceae; genus Thermodesulfovibrio. Next base: position 35,491 of record CALDSV010000009.1, on the reverse strand, counting down.
GGTGCATCTCGTTGGTAGTCGATAGAAACCGTGAGAGTTATAAACAATATTTGTTCAAGGGAGCCTCTTACCACCTCATTGGGTGCAATGTCCTCAGGCATATCTGTTCTTCCATGAATACCATTAGTAGCGAAGGAAGTATAGAGGAGTTCCGCTACCTTTTTTCCTCGTTCCGAATCAATCATAATCGACATATCTCAATACCTCCTATGCATTTCGCCTAACGGTTGCGGATAAACGAAGTTGCCGAAGCGAAGCTTAGGCAATTTGGGTGAGGATCTGCAAGAGCCGAACCGTTTATCCGCTCATTTTCCTCTTCATTACTTTTAGCACCTATAAGCTCCCTACAGAGTTTCAAGACCTCTTTAACTTTATCTTCTTTGATAATATTCTTTGCAACAACTTTTATCATAGACTTTCACCTCAAAACTTTTCAAAATGTACTCTTGTTTCATCATATCTATCTATAAATTTATTTTCTTGTCCTTCTGCTGGATAACCTAAAGCTATTACGCAATAAGGCTTTAAAGTCTCTCGTAAATTAAACATATTTTTCACATAGTTTACTCTATCTTCCAATGGAGCTACTCCTACCCATACTGCTCCTAATTCTAATTCTACAGCTTCTAATAAAATGTTTTGTGCAGCTGCTCCCATATCTTGTTGCCAATGTTCAGGAAATTTCATTCTTTCCTCATTTGCTATTAACACAAATGCTACAGGGGCATCTTTGATAAACTTTGAGTAAGGACTCATTTTTGAAAGCTTTTTTAAATTATCTTTTTCTTGAACAACTATAAACTCCCATGGTTGCTGATTACCTGCGGATGGAGCCTGCATAGCCGCCCTTAAAAGTTTTTCAATTTTTTCTTTTTCCACAGGTTGATCTTTATATTTTCTTATACTTCTTCTAATAAATATTGCTTCCATAGCATTTCACTCCCAATCCTTATTTTTAATAAATGGTATTACGTTTAGCACTTATCCTTTGTATATTTTTTACCGATGTTCCAACATTTTGCTATGACTTTACCTGTACTTAAATATTGTTTATTCGGCATTTCAAATAGTACAGGATTTACTTTTTCATAGTCTATCTTTCCATTTTCTGATAAAACATCTTCCCTTACGTATGTATTTACCGGTCTTACTATAAAATTATCATGAGTTTCTGTTTCATAAATCTCCTCTATTTCACATTCCATGGCTATAGGAGATTTCTTTATAAGTGGGGCTCCCTTTAGTTCACCAGTAAAATATTCAAACACATTTGACTTATCTGTGTTTTTTCCTGAAACTATTCCAACATAATCGGCTTCTATTAACATTGCTTCATCTACAATATTTATAGATGCTGTTCTGTTTTCTTTTAACCCTTTATTAGTATAGTGACTTTTATTAATACTAAGCAGCATTTTATCTACACCCCATATTCCTATATGGGCTATAGTAATCCAATTAACTTTACCGTCAATTTCAGTTCCTACAATTGTTACTGGTGTAGGATATAGTCCTACTACTGCTCCAATATTTTTCATCAAAATTCTCCTTTAAAATTATTATGAAACGGTGTTTAATTGAAATAGATTGTTCCACTTTCTGTAAAATATCTGCTAAAGAATGAATAAAGTTTATCAAAAAGTTTGTCCCTAGATGCAGGATATTTTTCCAATGCTTTTTCAATGTCTACCTTGAGTAATTTTTCAATCTTGCGGTAGTAATTTGATTTTATCCTCATCAAATTAACAAAACCATCAGTGCCTTCTACTTTTGCTCCAATAAAAATGTTTTGTAAGGTTTCGTAAAATTTTTGTTCTTTGGTCATTTTCACACCCACCAGATCAAAAGTGTTTTTTCAGTGGAAAATTTTGAAAGATCGAAATTTATCCACTCCTGCTTTATATCTTCAAATTGAATTGATTCCGCTAATGTATGTAGATATAGTTTCATAATTTAAAATTTAACTCCTTTAAAAATTCAAAAGTATTTTTATATTTTATTCCAAAATGTTTGCATACATTTGGAATTGGAACTTTCTTTTTAACATTTGGATCATATTTTTCGTGTGTTACCATTTATGAACTCATTTTTTGTATAATCATTGTAAAAATCAAAAAACTCATCTTTGTTGATTGTCCATAATCCAATAGTCGTCTTGCAATCACTATCTGGCTTACCTTAAATTGTCTTGCAAGATTTTCATAGTCTATTTCCCCATTTGTTTTAATCTCTTCTGTCGGCGCTAAAAATTCAGCTGCACATTTATCGCAAAATTTTTCTATTTCATCATCTGCGCTTTGTAATTGCCTTAAATCAAAAGAAGCACTTTTGCCTATAAGGATATGTACTAATTCATGGATAAGAGTAAAAATCTTTGCAGAAACAAAATCATTATTGTTTACAAATACAAATGGAGCTATTTCATCACATAAAACAAAACCCCTAAACTCATCAACACTTAAAGTTCGATGCGTATTATTTCCGACAACTCCATTAATAACAACAAAAATTCCTGCTTCTTCAAATTTCTGTACCAGATATGAAAAAGCATCACTCCAGTTTATTTTTTCTTGAGCCCAATTTGATTTTAATCCTAAAATGTTTTTTATTTCATTTACAATGTGTTTAACATCTGTGTGAATAGTATATTTATTAACAAAAGGCAATGCGGTGTGCCCCAATTCTATTAAAATATCTTTTGCCCATTCCTGTAATTTTTTTACATAATTTAAAGTATCTATTAGTTCATCAGATGGCTGATAGGCTTGATAATTAAAAGTTCTATAATGGGTAATGGGTAATTTTTTTTCTGTTAATGAATTCAAAAACAGATAACCAAAAGGTATATGAAAAGCTTTTGATATTTCAACAAGCTGTTTATAGGTGGGATAATCTTTTTTAGTAAGCCATTTTTCTTTGTTTTTATATTTTAAACTTTCCCAAGTTTGGCGGTATTTCTCTTCAAGAGTTTCTAAGATTTTTGGATTATATGTTGTAATTTTATTCATATCACTCCCACCAAATCAATGTTTTAATTAGTTTATAATCTAAATTTTTTAATTTTTTCTATCTTCAAATTCAGCTTCTGAATGAGGGACTCTCTTAATTTGTTCATGCTCTAAGACCTCCCTGAGTTTTTCATATTCCACGCCGTCGGGACAAAGTTCGGAGATGAGTTTTTCAATTCTGTTCATTGGGTTTGTCCTTTGTTGTCATAGAAAATTTCTTTAATTTAATTTGAATAGAGTCATCTGGTAGCTTCAATTTCCGCATAATAGTGGCAATTCTCGACACACAACTATAAGCTGAGATTCTAACAAGAATAAATAATAAATCGTCACTTAACTCTATCACTTGATTATAAAATTTTCCATCAAAATTCTTATAACGAGTTGTCAAATCAGTGTTTGTTTCAATCAATTCTTTGAGTCTACTCCATTTTATTATAACATCATGATGCTTAAACATTTCATATTGATTGTCTAGAATGTAATTAAAGTTGTATGTGGTATTATTTTTTAAGTATTTAAGAAATTCGATAAATACATCTCGCCAGTAATTGACTTTAACCACATTACCAAAAATATGGAGTTCAATCGGCTTATTGCCTTCTGCCATAACTGCTGCATCACTATCTAATGGCGAAAATAAAGTACTTTCAATTGTTTGGGTATTCCAATTATCTCTATCTCTGTATTTTTCAGGAAGTGGAAAAGTTTCAAGAAACCACTTTATCATATTGAATTGATGCTCCTTGATACTTTGTTCATTCCAGATATTTTTATTAATCACATCAAGCCTATAGTAGAGAGATGATTTGTTAAGTTTTCTTTTTTTTTCTTCAAAAGACCTATTACCTATTTCAATATTAAACTCGGTGAGAATAAGATTTCCTATATTGTGTAGGTAATTTCTATGAATTTCTTCAAAATTTTCACCCAAATCTTTTTTCCAATTGTCATCTAATTTCTGTGGCATTATATGTTCAATTGTAATTTTAGGATTACGGAAGTCCACAGATACTTTTGTGTTATGTTCTTCTATTTTTCCAAGAATAAATTTAGTATAACTTTTTAACTCCTCATAGAAGTTTACTTCTTCTAATCTTTTTGTTATTTCTTGATCATTTGGCAATCGCAATCTATAAGACATATTTGATAAAATGTCAAACATTGAAATATTTCCTCTGACAAGGCTCTCAATTTTCTTGCTCAGTATAACAATGTTTTTGTTTTCACCTTGAGTTAAGCCTAACACCCTTCGCCTTATTAGATATGTTCTAATTGCTTTAAGTGTTGAAATTAGCATTTCGTCACTCATTTGTATGCCATTAACACCATACTGGTGATATTCCAGCAAGCTTAATACAAAAGGTTTGAATGCTTCGGATTCTATGTCGTGGAAGATGTTTCTTAATAATTCTTTTATTTCTTTGTCATTGTTAGGATTATTCGAAATAGTGTCGTTGTTGATTTCGGTAATTATCCACTTGTAACATTTAACATATTTAATAATATCATTAATAAACTCATTGCGGTTTTCAATTTTTTCAACAAATTCCTTAAACTGCTGATAAAGTTCTTTAGTGTTATTATCGCTTACCACTTTAAGTGAACTTTTAGTTTTGTATTGTAGATAATCTCTAAAAAAATAAGATGTGTTATCTAATAGGACTTCTTCTATTTGTGGATGCCAGATGTTTTCGTAAATATCAGTCTGATTGTTGCTATCCATATTTAGAAGAACAAAATTCCTAACAAGGTCGGCTAAGGTAAGTGGTTTACCTAATGAGTTTAGGGTTTCAAATATGATTTGTGGATCTTCACCTTTAAATGGCCTTTCATCAAGAAAGATTACAGCAACATTTATTCGCTGTAAAGCAATAATATAATGATCGAATTCTACATTGGGATTTTTTCTTTTATTTTCATTGATTAATTTTTTGAGTAATTCGTAAGCATTACTTATCACTCCTGGTTTTGGTTTTTCCTTATTTACAAGTGCTCTATAAGCATCCCAATCCTTTGTAACTTGTTTAAGTTTGATTTTGTCTTGAAAGGTGGAAGAGTTGTTTACTAAATAAGTTTGTGTAATCAAATTTTCCTTTTCAGGATCGTTAAGGCTGTCTCGTAAAGCAATTAAAAAAATTAGTGTGGTCGTGAGTCTTTGCTGACCATCAACAATTATCAATTTGTTCGCAAAACCAGCCTTTTCCTCTTTGAGAACAATTGTTCCAAAAAAGTGTTCCAATTTGTCGTGTTGCTCAGGGTCCAAATGCGATTCAATAATTCTTGACACATCAGTAAAGAATCTCTCAATTTCAGGTTTTCCCCATGCATAAGCTCTTTGAAAAGGTGGGATAAAAAATGATGTTGCATTTTTTGCTAAAACATCATGTATTGAATGGCTTTCTGTCTTCATAAAATACCCCCTTTATTTTAAAAATTTTTATTCGTTTTACTCCCACCAAATCAATGGTTTAATTAGTTTGTAATCTAAATCTTTAGTGTTGACTTTTGTTCCATCCTCAAACTCCACTTCATCATCGCTGATTTTTTTATCCATTTGCCTGTTAAGTTACTCAATCTTCCGGTAGTAATTTGATTTTATTCTCATCAAATTAACAAAACCATCAGTGCCTTCAATCTTGGCGCCGATAAATATATCCTGTAATGCTTGGTAAAACTTCTTTTCTTTGGTCATATGATTACCTTAATATTTATTTCATTATAAATCTTTTTGTTTTTAAGTCCATAAAAAACCCCCGCACGCAAAAATAAGAAAAAATTTTGTTTAACTTTCGTTAGATGAGAATTGCGTAGCAATTTCATTCTCTCTTTTCCTCCTATGAAGTTAAACGAAGGCAACAACGTCATGAATTTACGGTCTCCTTTCCGTGAAAGGCAGGTTTTCGAATTGCACATAACTCGTTTTTATACGAATTGAATGCATAATATCGGCCTTTTTATTGCACATTATACGAACTTGATGTATAATTACAAATGGAATTACAAGTGTTCGTTTACCAACTTTATTTTAGCAATTTTTATAAAAGTATACAAGAATATTTAGAAAAAACAAAACAGGAATTAAGGTTGAGAAAATACAGCTTTAAAACTACAAAAGCTTATCTTTGTTGTTTAAAAGATTATTTTGATTTTAAAAAATTTGATTTAGAAAAAATATGAGTCAATTAAAAATCCAAAGCATAAATTAATAATCTCTTTAGCTTACGGCGCAGGATTGCGGATTAGTGAAGTTGTTAATTTAAAAGTGAAAGATATCAATTTAGAAGAATTAACTATCCACCTTAAAAATGCTAAAGACAAAAAAGATAGGATTACTATTTTTCCTGAGAAAATCAAAATAGATCCTCAAAACTTAATCACTGATAAAAACCTATATGATTATCTTTTTGAAAGCGAGCGAGGCGGAAAATTGACTGAGCGGACAGTTCAAAAAGTTTTTGAAAATGCACTTCGGAAAGCTGGTATCAAAAAAGACGCTACATTTCATTCATTAAGACACAGCTTTGCGACCAATTTATTAGAAAATGGTGTTGACGTCAGATATGTCCAGGAACTTTTGGGCCATCGGAACATTAGAACGACCCAAATTTATACCCAAGTGACAAATCCAAAACTTAAAAACTTTGTAAGCTAAGTAAGGTGTAAATCTTTTAGATGATTTACGAAAGCGGCACAAAAAATTTTGTAAAAAACTTTCGGCGAGCGAGCCCCATAGCAAAACCTTCGGTTTACTACGGGGCAAGCAAAAATTTTTGTTTACCCCGTAGTCAAATGCGGAGCATTTGTACTTCGGAGCCCGTGAGCGGTAAGCAAAATTGCTTTGTAATTTTGCTTCAGTCAGTTTCTGGATTTTGCTCAAATAAAGTTCTGACATCGTCCAGTAGACACCATTGATTATCTTCAAGATTTTTTGAATTCTCTTTCATATAACTTTGACCAAATAATGACTAATTTTTGACTAAACCAGTATTTTTGAGAGTTTATAAGATATTTATGAGTTGCTTAAACAAGTTGAAAATATTTTAAAATCACCCTCGTCATATATCTCCATGGCTTGTAAGAGTATTTCTTTGATTATGAAGTAGCTTAATCCATAAGGTATTCCCTTTCTTAGATAAAACTTCATAGGCAAGCTACTTTCCTATGGCATGTATGCCTGAATTGTGAGAGAAAAATGAGAAAAGTAAATCATAACATCTTTACGGATAAGACAAAACAGTTTACTATCTTCTAAATAACAAGCTAAATATGTAATTTGTTATGTAATCTCTATTTTCTTCTGTAATTTCTATAAATTCTCCCTTCACTTTTCTGATTAATGCCACAAGAGGATGAATATCCTTAATAGGAATCGTAGCTAAGAAGCTATAAGAATCCTCTAAGACAATCTTCTTAACCAAATCTATAAATTTTTCTGAAAAAAGCTCCATCTTACCTATCTCATCTATTATTATGATTTTATCCTTTTGTTTAATGGCATTTTCAAGCAAGGGGATTATAATCTTCTCAAAATCCCTAATATTAACCCCATAAGAACCTACTCTCAATGGAGAACTTAAACTTTTACTTGCAAAAGTGGAATTTTTACCCTCTGTTGTTATAACTTTAAACCCTAATCTTTTATTAGTCTTTGGGTCTCTGAATTCCTCAGTCCAGAATCCTATTGCTCTGTCTTTCAGTAAACTTACAATTTTCTTTACTATTGTGGTTTTGCCAATACCCGGTAGTCCTGTAAGAAATATTTTCATTGAATTATTTTATCAATTTTCAAATAAGCTGAAAGCTCCTGTAGGAGTTTACCAACTTAGTAAGACTTTCTGTCCTAAGCTCATCCATCAAAACATAATCAGAATTTAGCAGGTTTGCAAGCCTCAATGCTAAATCCATTTTGATAATATTAGTCTTTTTTTCAGTATCAATAACCACAATATCAGTGAAAGCCAATTCTCTAAGTGTATTAGAAATCATTTGAAGCTCTTCAAATATTGGTTTTCCACTAATTGATACATTTGCCTTGCCGTCAGTTAATATGAATAATAAAAAACGAGAACTTGGCTCTTTTAATCTCCATCTTCTTATTAAATTATATGCTGCTAATAAACCCGCAGAAAGAGGAGTCTTCCCACCAGTAGGTATTTCTTTAAGTCTATACTTGGCAAGCTCCACAGAGGATGTAACAGGCAGGACTGTCTCTGCTCTATCCTTTCTGAATACAATCATGGCTACTTTATCTCTTTTTTGATAACAATCCATAAGAAGAGACATTATTGCACCTTTTACTGTCACCATTCTCTTTTGGACTCCCATTGAACCTGAACCATCTACCACAAATATTACAATATGACTCATCTTACGTTCTTTTTCTTTGTATCTTAAATCTTCATCTAAAATTATAATCTTATCTTTTCTGCCCCTAATATTTTGGAAAGGTGCTGCTGCTCTTAAAGTGGCATCCAGAGCAATATCTGGATTTTCTCTAAGGATACTTCTTATGTATCTACCACCTCTACCAGATGTTTTAGTTTTGCTTCTGTTCCCAGTTTTTTTTCTCTTTATTCTGTCTCTTCTGAAAATTAATCTCTTTATAGGAAAAATGTTTCCTATTGGAAAAATTTCCTCTCTCTCAGAAGAAGGAATATGCTGAAAGTCGTTATTATTTGTCTCAGATTCAAAAATTTGTGATGAAGAGTTTTCCTTTTTCCTTTCTGGCTTTTGTTGATCACCAGAATTTTCATAATCATTTTCTTTATTTTCTGTCTCAAATCGCTTATCTTCCTCTTTTCTTTCCATTAATGTTTGCTTTTTTCTGTGATATATAACAAAAGGAATCATTTCTTTTACATGTTTCTCTGTTACGATCTCTTCTTCTAAATAAGCAGCATATGCTATTGAAGCATAATAAAGAAAAATATCAGCTCTATGTCCTGATACTCTCTCTTTTAAGATCTCTTGCGTAATATATTCTTTTATATGATCTGATACCTTCACATGGTTCACAATTTTCATCAAATTTCTAATCTTTTCAATTAATTCATTTTTATCTTTTAAAGAGAGAGACCTCTGAATGCTCAGCTTTATTATCCTTTCCCTATGATCTTTATCATCTATCGTATTCATGACTACACATAGACCAAATCTATCAAGAAAATGAGAGGAAAGTTCCCCTTCTTCTGGATTCATGGTAGCGAGAATTTGAAAAGAGGATAACTCCCTGAAAGTAAAACCCTCTCTTTCAATAACTATTTCAGATTTCCCTTGAGCCTCGAAAACCAAAGATAGTAACTCTATGGGAAAAAGATTTATGTCCTCAATAACTAAAAATCCCTTGTTTGCCTTTGAAATAATTCCTCTTTGAAAAATCCTCTCTCCATCTTTGACAGACTTCTCAATATCAATTCCACCTAATATGGCCTCTTCAGTGGCATTTAAAGGAAGCTCTATGAAAGGTATTTGAAAGGTTTGAACAATACTTTTAAAGGCTTTTAATAGGGTAGATTTTCCTGTTCCCTTAGGACCTATTAGTAGAACTCCTCCACATTTAGGCTCAATCAAATTGAGCATAAGGGCAAGTTTTGCCCTTTCATGATTTACAAATTCTAAAAAATCTATTTCATATCCTTGCAAGAATCTCATTTAATCTCTCTGATTCTTGAGAAATGTCTTCAAAGGGAAGTCTTTTCAATCTATGTCTTAAGCAGAAAGGAGCAACCTTTCTTATATCCTCTGTAGTAATTCTCTGCCGCTCATTAAAAGCAGCATTAGCTCTTGAAGCCTTTAGCAAAACTATATCAGCCCTGTGTCCATCAAGATTAAAACCTGCTGTTATGTCAACAATTTTACTTAAAATATCATTATCAATCTCAATTTTGTTTAGAGTCTCTTTTGCCTTCATTATTTTTTGGGCTAATTGCTTCTGCTCAGGAAGCCATTTTTCTATAAAATTCTTTGGATCACCGTCATATTCTGCTTTTCTCCTTAAAATTTCAACTCTAAGGGACTTATCCCTTATTGAATAAACTTCCACACAAAGGCCAAATCTATCAAGAAGTTGCGGTCTGAGTTCTCCTTCTTCAGGATTCATCGTGCCTACCAGAATAAATCTTGCAGGATGAATAAAAGAGACCCCTTCCCTTTCAACTACATTAGTACCCATGGCTGCTGAATCCAGTAAAAGATCCACAATGTGATCCTCAAGAAGATTAACCTCATCTACATAGAGGAAATTCCTATTAGCCTCTGCAAGAATGCCTGGGAAAAAGCGTTTTTCACCTTTTTTTATTGCCTGTTCAATATCAAGACTACCTACAACTCTGTCCTCAGTTACACCTAAGGGAAGTTCAACCACGCGCATTTTCTTGTTAATGATATCTAATTTTTCATCTTTTTGAATCTTCTCTAAACAATCACTGCAAAAGGGACCTTCAGGTGCACAATTAAATCTGCAATTAACAGACTCCATTTCTGGTAACAAATCAGCTAAGGCTCTTACTGTGGTAGATTTAGCTGTTCCCTTCTCACCCATTATTAAAACTCCACCGATGCTGGGATCAATAACATTTAATATAAGAGCAAGCTTCATCTCCTCCTGATTTACAATAGCAGTAAAGGGGAAAATCACTTAAGCACCTCCTTCATTTTATCCTTCAAATATTTGAATCCCTATACTGAAATAATCTCTTTGCTATCTCCTTATAACTCTCTCTTTAAGGATTCCCTTTTCTCCTCAATTTACTCTATCATCTGAAGATATTATGGCTTTCGGTCCCTCTTTAACATCCTCTCATGCTATATTTATAAAACTTGCATAGGTATGTATTTACATAAAATCCTCTATGCTGTTACATTCAGAATACTTAAACTGCTTAAATTTTTGGTTGTATCAGATTATATCCATCAAATTTTATTTTAATTACCTCTACACCATAAATTTTTTTAATGAGCCCTTCTGAAATGATCTCATGGGGTTTCCCCTCAGCAATTTTCAATCCAGAATTAATAACTATCAACTTATCGGAAAAAATACCTGCCATATTAGGATCATGAAGAGTCATTAATATGACTAAAGAATTATTTATGGCAATCTCTTTAATCTTCATCAGAATAACTATCTGATTTCTAAAATCAAGGTGACTTGTGGGCTCATCAAGTAGCATAATAGGTGCCTGTTGTGCAAGTGCTCTTGCAATAAGGGTTAACTGACGCTCTCCACCACTGATTTTAGTGTAGGATTTGTCCTTTAGATGAAAAATTCCAACTATCTCTAAACATTTCTCAGCGATTTCATAATCCCTCTTGCTGGGAGTTGAGAAAATTCCTAAATGACTTGCTCTGCCCATTAATACTACCTCAAAAACTGAGTAAGGGAAAGGAGGTTCATGTTCCTGAGGGACGATTGATAAAATTTTTGCTCTCTTTGAATAGGATAGATTTCTGATGGAACTACCTTCATAGATAATATCGCCTTTTGAAGGCTTCCAAAATCCCACAATACACTTAAAAAGCGTTGTTTTGCCAGAACCGTTAGGACCGAGAATGGTTGTTATTTGACCCTTTTGAGCATTAAAACTTATATTTTTAAGCAAATCCTCCTTTACACCTTTATGTCTAAAACTCAAATCCTTAATCTCTAACATTACTTACCCCATGCTTCCTCTCCACCCCGCTTCATAAGATATATGAAAAAGGGTGCACCAGTTAAGGCAGTAATTATGCCAACAGGTATATCAAAGCTTGTAAGAGTCCTTGAAATAGTATCTGCTGCTATCATAAAAGCAGCACCTGCTGAAATACTCAATGGTACCAAAGTCTTATGATCTGGTCCTGTAAGCATTCTCAAAAGATGGGGAACCATCAAACCTACCCATCCAATGATTCCACTTAGAGAGGTTGCTACAGCTACTGCAAAGGTAGAAAATGCAATAAAAAGTATTCTTTCTCTCCTTACATTTACTCCTAAGGCTTTCGCCTCCTCATCTCCCATACTTAAGACATTAAGTCTCCATCTCATAAGAAATATGGGTAAAACTCCGGCTAAAAACCCTATTAGAGAAATTTTTACAGCCCTCCAGTCTGAAAGACTAAAACTCCCCATGAGCCAATAAACAATGCTTTGAAGTTTATGGGGATCAACGAGAAACTTCACTATTGATACCATGGCAGTGAAAAAAGCTGATACAATAATTCCTGATAAAATCAGAGGAAGCCGAGAAACCTCTCCTTGAAACCTCGCTATTGCATAGGCAATCATCACTGCAAGAGTAGCAAAAATAAAAGCTATAAACTGCAGTGGTAGAAAACTTAAAAATCCAATAGTGATGGCGCATCCGAAGGCAGCACCTGCTGAAATACCAAGTATGAAGGGATCAACAAGGGGATTACGGAATATCCCTTGAAGAGTTACTCCAGCACAGGAAAGAGCAGCACCTACAAGCCCTGCAAGAAGGACTCTGGGAAGTCTTATATCAAAAATTATGGCTTTTTCGGGAATATCGCCAAATTCAAATAAATGGAAGGTTTCATCAAGAAGAATCTTTATTACCATGAGTGGGCTAACACCATAAGCACCAAAAAAAAGTGCAAACCAAGCCACTGCCAAGGGTGAGAGAGAAATTATTATGGCTTTAATACCCTTCATATTGCCTCACTTTGTAATAGGAAATACCGAATACTTTTTTATAGAATTCATCAACTACTTTTTCAAAATTTAAATCATTGAATACTTCTGGATAAACTTTCATCGCCATATAGAGTGTAATAGGTGCAACACGAGGTGACCACGTAGACCATTTAGGAAGTTTATAAACCTCGCGATTTTTTACAGCCTTTATTTGGCTCCATTGAGAATTATTATAAAGCAATGACTCATCATATCCTGCATTTCCCCATATAAAGATAACATCAGGATTCCATTCAAAAAGTTTTTCCATTGATATCTCTATGAAATTATTATTTATTATCTCCGCTGGATTGATTGCTCCCATGATTTTTATCATTTCATTCGTTATTCCTATTCCTGCAGAAACTCTTGTAGGAGTATGAACTACATGCAAAACTTTTTTTCTTTTTTCTGGCTGGATTTTTTTAACTCTATCTTTTATTAACTTTAAGATTTTATCCATCTCAAAAATTATTTCATTTGCTCTCCTTTCTTTTCCAAAGACTTTTCCGTGTAATTTTATTACATCATAAAGCTCTTTTAAACTCTCAGGATATATTCCGATTACATTCAAACCTCTTTTTTCTAAAAAATATATAACTTCAGGATTATATGTCCAAGTTATTATCAAATCAGGATTCAGTTTTACTATGGACTCCGCATTTATATCAGTTCCAGTACCTATCTTTGGTCTAATATAAGAAGGATTCTCAATAATTAATGCTTTATAAAGCCCGCATTCCTCTTCTGCCCATCTTGATACACCTATAATCCTGTCCCATATATTGAGAGCCGGAATAAGTTCATAAGTTATTACAATGACAGCCCTTTTTACTGGAACATTTATGCTAATTTTTCTATTTAATTTGTCTATAAAATTAATATTAGAAGCATTGGCAGTTGCTTCCATAAGAATCAAAATAAGTATACTTAGCAATAACAGATTTTTAAGCCTGCTATACATGATTCTTCTCCTTTTTATTTTCAATCAAGCTTGAAAACTTTATCATCATCCATGATATCTTCTTCTGCTGTCATTATTAAACTTAATAATCGATTCACTTTCTCTTCATCAGCTCTCCAATAGCCTCTCTTTGCAGATTCAAATAAAAGCTCAGCCATTTTCATTGTAGCATATGGATTATTTTGATAAAGTTTACTCCTCATCTCATCGTTAAATATAAACTTATCTGCTATATCATCAAATATCCAATTTTCAACCTTTCCAGTTGTTGCGGCAAAACCAAGAATATATTCCACTCTATCTTTTATTTTCTTTGCACCATGAAAATCATGTCTTAACATTCCCTCTATCCATTTAGGATTAAGTATTCTTGTTCTAACAGCTCTTTCTATGGACAATTTTAAATCTTCTGCTACAACATCCTCTTCCGTAGAATCTATAACCATAATATCAGCTTTTTGTCCCTTTTTATCCTGAACAGTTCTCGACAAACCTCCTAAAAATTCATAATAATGATCCAAGTCTGTTACTTCATACTCTGTGTTATCCCTTTCCTGAGTTACTATATCAATTAATTGAATCAAATTCGAAAAAGCTTTTTCATTTTTTTCTATTTTTCCCTTGAAGTAAGCATAACTCATGCTTTCCTCATAACTTTTTACTAAATCACTTTCATCTTTCCATATGCTACTTTCAACTAAGGTTCTCATGGAGGTGGCATACTCTGTTGGAGAAGGACCAAAAATTCTTGCAAGAGCGTAGTCATCTAAGTTATCTTTTAGTTGAAGAAAATGTTTCCTAACGAAATTCTTTTCAGGTGGTTCATTTAATTCTGAAACCATTTTGATGGCTCTGTTTATTAAATCAATATGCGTACCGAAGGTATCCCTAAAAATACCGCATATTGTTATTAATACATCGATTCTTGGCCTACCTAACTCCTCTAAAGAGATAACTTCAAGCTCTTTTAGCCAAGGGTTCTTTTTATGTTTTATCCTTACTCCGAGAAGATGGAGTATAGTGGCAATTGTATCGCCTCCGGTTTTCATTGTTTCAAATCCCCAAAGAACAATTCCTACACTCTCTGGATATTTTCCATATTTCTTTAGATAGAACTCAATTAGCAAATTTGCAGACTTTTTCCCTCTTACCTCTGCTGCCACTGTTGGAATAAGCCTTGGATCAAATGCATACATTCCTCTACCAGAGGGATAAACTTCAGGATCTCTTATAGGATCACCAGCACGTGCAGGTAAGATATATCTTCCTTCTAAGGCACGTAAAATAGCTTCACTTTCTGATGATTTATAAATACTTTCTACAATAGTTCTTATATAGGTTAGATACTCTTTTGGTAGCTCTTTGGGTTGGTTATTTTTAAGCAAATCATTAATTACTTCCTTTGCTTGATTTTCTATTTCATTAGCCAATTTAGTTTCTTTCACTTTATCCCAATCAAGCCCTCTGTGATTTGCTAATAATTTAAGAATTGAGGGAAATTCTCGGTCAATTCGTAAAACACCAAGGAGATAGTCGATAATTTCTTCTTCTGAAAACTTTTTATCCATTACATGTAATCCGTAAGGAATAAGTCTCCTTTTCATTCTGTATAGTTCTCTTCTTAATTCAGAAATATCTGAGCTTAAATGTAACTCAGTAGCAATTTCTTTAATAACTTCTGAGGTTTTTTCATCTGGGTTATCCTCATATTGATTCAGAAGATCATCTAAAATTATGTATTTTTCATAAAGTCCTGAAGTTTTCATGGGAGGAGATTTGTGGGAAATACAAAGCGCATAAGAACGCCTCTTAGCAATTGTTGACTCAGATGGATTTCCAATCCAGTAATAATAGATATTGGGCAGGTTGCCAATAAGAATATCTGGGAAACATTCTGAGGAGAGGGCTATCTCCTTACCTTTTGTAAATTCAAGTGTTCCGTGCATCCCAAAGTGTATTATTGCGTGAGCTTGAAACTCTTTCTCCAAGAAAAAATAGTAAGCTAAATATTGATGGTGGGGCGGTAAATCTCTGTCATGATAGGCTTTATCAATATCCTCATGAACACCTCTTGAAGGTTGAACTCCTATAAATATGTTTCCTATCACTACACCTGGAATTAAAATATTCCCTTCGTTATCAACCATTATGTTTCCTGGAGGTTTTCCCCAATGTTTCATAACATTTTTTTGAACAGATTCAGGAAGATTATTAAACCACAAAATATATTTGGAAAGAGGTATCTTAATTTCTGGTGTTTTATCCAAATACTTAGGAGTATTGATTATTGTATTGGATAGAAAAAGTTCTTTAACATCATTGACAGATTTTTCTAAACAAAAACCTCTTTCTTTTAATTTTTCTAAAAAAATCCTTAAACTTTCAAAAACATCCAGATAGCCAGCACTGGCTAAGTTTTCCTCTCCTGGGGGATAGTTGTAGGTGAGAATAGCAATTCTTTTTTTCTCATTTGGAATTTTTCTTAAATTTATCCAGTTTTTAATCCTTTTTGCCAATTTTTCTACCCTATCCTCTAATGCCTTAGGCTCTTTTACTTTTCCCATAAAGGGGTCACTAAAACCTTCCAATCCAGAGATAAAAACAGGTTCAATTGCTCCATCAAGTTCTGGTAAAGTTACACCTATTACAATCTCTATTGGATTTAATCCTTCATTGCTAAGTCTCCATTTTTCTAAATCAGTAGATGATGACCTAAGGCCTATCAGGAGAGGAACATCCAATTCCCTTAGAAGTTCATAAGTTGGCTCTGGATCTCCTCCATAGGGACCTCCATGAATTCTAAAGTATTGTAAATTCAGAAGCAGGTCCACTTTAAGATTTTTTAAATATTTGAAAAGGGCTTTAATGTTGTACTGAACCTTTGATACGATAAAAATCAAGTTTACATCATTATGCAAATATTCGAAAATTAAATCTGCCATTGCCTTACATTCATTGAAGTGCATCCCTCCATACATTAAAACACCCACTGTTGGATTTTCAGGATTGTATGGAAGAGCTTTTTTAAATTCATCTATGTCATAAAAAAAGCCTATTTTTGGTAAGTATATTCCATACTCGAAAGTTTGTGGTGGTGGAATTTTATTAATGCCTTTAACTCCTGCATATTCCTTGAGAAGTAGAAGAATAAGATTCTTTATATTTTCTGTATCTCCTTCATTATAGTATTGCTGAGCTAAAATCCAGTTCCGCATATCTTTCAATGTTCCGAAGGGGAGGATTTTCCCAAGTTTTTCAGTTAATTCTGAGAATTTCTTCACTTTTAAAAAAGTTTGAAGATTAAATTCTTTTTCTTCACCTTTAAAAATCATTTCACCTCTAAATTTTCCCATTTTTGTGAGCTTCCAAATGTTTTGATCACTTGCAACTAAAACAACTACTGTTTTGTCTTTTGTTTCAAGGAGATGGTGAAGTTCTCGGCTTAATCTATTATCTCCTCTTATATCTATAAGAACAATTTCAGAGGTGTCTATTTCCTCCTTAAGTTTGTCTGAGGAAATATCAGGATTTTCATACTCATCAAAATAGACTTTTTTAACTGCCACAATCTCACCATATTCTCCTCTTATGTGGCTAACAGCCTCTCTGAAAGCTGTCATGTCGTTTATAGTTGTCAAGGCTAAAATTTTTTTCATTTTATCTTATATCTCTCCTAAAACTTTAATGTAAGATCTGCAAACCATGATCTTCCTGCGGCTTTATGCCATGTGAAATACTTTCTGTTGAGGATGTTATCTACTGAAAAACCAATCTTTGCAGATTTTGTTATTTGATAAGCAATTCTTCCATCCACAACAAAATAAGGATCAAGAGAGCCAAATACATTATTTATCTTGTCTGAATTGTCATCATTAAGATATCTTTTAGAAACATATCTGCTCAAAAGAGTGGCTGAAAATCCCGAAGTTTCAATTTCTACTCCAGAATTTACTGTCAACAGTGGAGTGTAAGTCAGTCGGCAGCCGATAGTTTTCGGATTCGCATCGTTTTCCTTGATCTCAGAATAAGTATAGGTAATATTTGTAAATAATCTTAGCCACTTTTCAACTCTTTGCTCAAATTCAAATTCTACTCCTCGGGATTCTGCCTTTCCAACATTAACAAGTTGTTTTCTTAGGAGATCTAAATCCCTATAGTAGATTAAATCCTTTAAATAGTTTTCAAAATATGTTAAAGAGATTTTAGATCCGTTCCAAAGCTTTTGTTCTATGCCTAAATCCCAAGATATGACTGTTTCTGGTTCAAGACCAGGATTTCCCATCCTTGTTATTCTGTCTGGAGGAATAAAATCTCTATAAAGTTCTAAAATTGTGGGAGGTCTAAAAGCCTTTCCAATAGAAGTTCGCAAAGTAGTGTCTTTAAGAGGTTTATATACTAAAGCAAATTTTGGGCTAAAAGAGGCAACTGATCTTTTAGCATAAGATATTGGATATCCAGCTTGTCCAACCTTATTAATGTAACCATCATAGGTTTTCCACCAGTCTTGCCTAAAACCTACATAGGCTGTAAGATTATTGAGTAGCATAATTTCATCTTGGATAAAAAGGGCAAAGGTTCTACCTTTTCCGCTAAATTCTTGTGAAAGACTTGTAGTAGAGTTTTCATCTCTCCAATCTTTTAAGTACTCTTCCTTTGTACTTCCTTTTTCTTGTCTGATGAAACCGCCGAAAGTTAGGATTTGATTGGCAAAAATTGGAAGGCTAAACTGCAAGTCTATCATATAAGCCTCTGCTGGAGTATTGGTTACAGTACCACATTTGGTTGGATCTGAACCGCAACCAAATCTCGTCGCCCCTTCTAATGTAGTAACATACCAATCTTTTTCAGTGTCAAAATAAGAGAGATTTATTTTCATCTTTAGGTCCTTCCATAAATTAGATTCAAAACCTAAAGAATATAAGTTTTGAATCCTCCCTCCGGCGCCTGGTAGAAAAGTATTTTCATTCACCTTTATAGGAGGAAAAAGAGAAACTGTATAACTCCATAGGGGATTTCCAAATTGGTCCCTTAAATAAGTATGAGGGTCATCATAGTTATATTCGTAACGATTTCTCATGAATGAGAGATTTATCTTTGTTTCTTTTGTAAACTCATACTGAAGTTTGAGGGTAATGCCGTCATCCCACCAACGATTATCTCCTCTATCACCAATGAGATAACCCGGAATACCTGTTGGTAAATTGGTATTTTCATAACCTACAATATTAGCTGGAGGTTTAAATCTACTTACATTTAACTCCATTGGAAAACCATTAATGCCCTGGAATCCATAACTTACAAATATACTTAAGCTATCCCATAATTTATCTCCATAGGAAACATAGAATCTTCTAAGATCATCCCAAGAATTACCTCTTTGCCAACTGGAACCATATCCTGATTTAAATGTGAACTCTCTTTTTTCTGGCATCTTGGTAATAAAATTTATAACTCCACCCATTGCATATCCTCCATAGAGAGAAGAGAAGGGACCTTTTACTATTTCAACTCTATCAAGATCTTCTGGATAAAATCCTCCAAATCTTGCATGGGCTGTGGTGGGATCATTCAAGACAATTCCATCTCTTAGCATAAGAACTCTTTGTTGACCAGCAATTCCTCTTAGAGTTATAGGAGAAAGACGAGTTTCCATTATTCCTCTAAGTCTTTCCACTAATAAACCTGGAATATCATTTAATGCTTGATCAATTGTTTTAGGTGCTTTGAGTTCAATACGATCCTTGTTAACAACACTTATACTTCCCGGAGCTGACTCTACTTCTTTTTCTGTTCTTGTGGCAGTTACCACAATTTCTCCTAAGGATGCCTCCTCTAAGTCAGCTTGTTTGGACTTTTCTTGAGCCCCAACTTGATTGAAAAAACACAGAAGGAAGAATAGAAGAAAACTTAAAAAATAAAACATCTCAACCCTCCTTAAATTGATAAATATTGAATTTTTCTCTCTTCAGAGAGGATTGAGACTCTTCATGAGTCTAAATTCATAAAAAAAGCCGTGTCAGGGATTCATCCCTTCCACGGCCTTCATGACCCTTTTAACCCTTCGTGGGTAGAAATATTAAAACAAATAAAAATATGATTTGTCAATAAAAATAGAAGTTATATTCCGTAGGTCAAGTGGAACTTTTTATTGCTTTTAAATTTCAAATTCATTTTATTCATGCCTTTCTGCAGTGATTATTTAGTAGTAGAGATATCATTTGCCTACCTTTTGTTAATATCACTTTAAATAGTGGCATTACATTAAAACAAAGTATTGCTTCTAAGTCATAAAAGCATCCTCTCCATGGCAGATTGCCACGGGCACCTTGCGGTGCCCTCGCAATGACAGAGGGTGGGCTTCATTGCGAACCCGAGCTTTGCGAAGATGAAGCAATACCATATTCCCAGATTTTAACAAAAAAGCCTACTACAGAGGATTGCCACTAATACCTACCTGAGCCTTGCATTTAACGGCATATAATCCAACTTTCAAAGTAAGTTTGTATAATCCTAAAAAAAAACACAAAATAAAATTAAGAGTTGACAGTGAGGCATTCATTCGATATAATGAGATAATAAAAAATTTTTATAACTATGGAATATTCAATAAAAAACAAGATAAATCCTCACAAATCCATTAAAGAGACATTGCATCCTAATGTTTTTAACTCAGATGAAAATAAAAATTTTCTATTCTTCGCAAGGATTGATAGCAATAAAATAAGAGTAGGTAAATTCAAGACAAGTAGCAAAATATGTTTTACCGAAGGGCTCTTTGGGAAGAAATATCTAAATATTTTTAAAAGGTTCCACTAAAAAGGAGGCATTTTATGACACAATTGAAGTATGCCTATGTAATTGATGTCTCTAAGTGTTATGGTTGCATGTCCTGTGTAGCAGCTTGTGCCTCAGAAAACAACATTCCTATAGGTGTATTCAGAACTTGGGTGGAAAGATTCGTAAAAAGAGACGGTACTGTTTTTTTCCTTCCTAAAATTTGTAATCATTGCGATAATCCTACCTGTGTTTCTGCCTGTCCAGTTAAAGCCACATACAAAAGAGAAGATGGCTTAATACTTATTGATGATGAAATATGTATGGGTTGCGGTGCCTGTATTCAAGCTTGTCCCTATGGAGCAAGATTTCAAAATCCTGTAAAAGGAGTAGCAGATAAATGCACATTCTGTGCCCATAGAATCCCAGAAAGACTTCCTGCCTGCGTAGAGGTATGTCCCACTTCAGCAAGGCTCTTTGTACGGATGGGAGAATCAAATCTTTATCTAAGCGTACTTAAACCAACTACAGGTAATAAACCCCAAGTTTATTACCTTAATTATGAGGGGGTGGAATGATGGATTTAGCCCAATTTACATATCCTTTTGGATATGTCTATTTTAATGAAAACCTTGTATGGCAACCAGTGGCTTTTGCCTACTCTTTTTTAATATCAGGAGCAGAACTTTTTCTTTTAGCAGCTATAGCCTATTTTAGCCGCAGAATGACAGAATGGATACCCATATTTCTAATTACAGGATTGTCCTTTTTTTCAGTTGTACTCTTAGGACCCTTAGCAGATAGTTTAGAGCCTCACCGAGCTTGGAGAGTGATGCTAACACCTCATCTATTCTCCACTGAAAAATATCCTGGAATTTCTGTTATGGCACTATATGGAGGTTTTTTATGGCCCCTTACTTTCATCTTAGGGGCTTTGGCAACTTTCATCTATATGAGTAATAAAAATCCTAAATATTCTTTTTTGAAAGCAGATGAAGCAAAGTATGAAAAACTAAGCCCTTATCTTAAAATCATATTTATAGCTTTATTACCCCTTTCCTTAATGTGGTCAATCTATCCAAGCACCCTCATTGTTAATCAAACATGGATATGGAGTTGGAGAAACTGGGGTATGCTTCCAGCATTATTTTTCATTGAGACTTTCTCAGCAACTGCATTTGCAATGATCGTTGGAAGCCTATTCAAGAAAAAACATGACAATTTGCTTCTTTTCATCCATTCTTTAGCTGCGTTTGCCGTGGCTTTTTTATTAATTATTCAGATGATTTTCTGGAGTTTTCAGGTAAAAGACACAACTTTTAGTGCCATCTACTCTTTATATCCTTTATTTATCTTAACTTTTTTCATCTTCATAATTACTGGAGTTCTCTCTATAAAAGCCATGAATAATGATAAAAGCCTTACCGTTATAAATACTCTAGCATTAGTAGGAGTTGTTATTAATAAATGGAATATTATTATCAATGGTCAGCTAATTTCAAGAACAGGTATGGGTAAAATAGATTTACATCTCCATGGCTGGTGGTTCTTTGAAACTTTAGCTCCCATAGCAATGGGTATTATAGTTTTTTTAATACTTTCATCAATATATCCTTTGAGAGGTGAAGGTTATGAAACAAATAAGTAGAAGAGATTTTATTAAAGGACTTGTAGGACTTGCCTGTGCATCTGTATTCGTGACTGGTTATGCTCCTACTATTGGAAGAATTTTAAGTCCTCGATATGAGGGTGTACTACCAGATAAAGAGGGAAGAATTATTTATTCTGCTTGTTTAGGTTGTAATGTAAGATGTGGCATAAGGGTAAAAATTTTAGATACAAAATACGGAGAGGTTGTAGAAAAAATTGATGGTA
The DNA here is from genome assembly GCA_937924475.1 of uncultured bacterium. Lineage (GTDB taxonomy): Bacteria > Nitrospirota > Thermodesulfovibrionia > Thermodesulfovibrionales > Thermodesulfovibrionaceae > Thermodesulfovibrio. The sequence continues at coordinate 13,194 of CALDSV010000009.1, read as the reverse complement.
ATCCCTATCATCCCTACAATAGAGCTGTAAGCGTTAAAAATCAAGTAAAGAGATATTTTTCAATACCCTACGATACACCTTTAAAGGATTCTCTAAATTACACTGGAACATTGTGTGGAAAAGGTGAAGACGGAATCCACTATCTTTATGATCCATACAGGATTCTTGCACCTCTTAAAAGAAGCGGACCGAGGGGTTCAGGTAAGTTTAAAGTTATCTCCTGGCAGCAACTTATAAAAGAAGTCTCAGAAGGCGGAGTTATTGAAGAGACAAAAGAAAAAATTCCCGGAATTAGTGATCTCTTTGTTTATGGAAAACTTAAAAAGGCTGGCTTTAATCCTGTAGAAGTTCTTGAGGAAATGAAAAAGGATATTGAGGAAATAAGGAACAAAATTAAAGAAAAAGAAATAACTGACAAAGAGACACTTCAAGCAAAGATAAATAGTTTTAAAGAAAAATGGTCTCAAAAAATCTCACCCCTAAAGCTTGAGGATATTCTTATCAATCCTGACAGACCAGATTTAGGAACAAAAGCTAATCAAGTAGTATTTTATAGAGGAAGAGGACAAGCCCATGCTGACTACTTCTACCGAAGATGGATTAACGATGCCTTTGGTAGTGTAAATTGGCTTAGACATACATCATCCTGTCAGCTTGGTTACTATGCTGCTAATAAATTGTGGGCAGGCGTAACTGATCTTCAAATGGATGTTCATTCTTCAAAGGTTATTGTTATGGCAGGAGCCCAAATGGGTAGACTTCATCCTGGAGCCACAGGGCAAGGTTTACTCATTGAAAGAGCAGCCCTTGGGGAGTTAAAAATTTACTATGTAAATCCCACTGCACCAAGAACAACAGCCAATGGCAACATAGTTTGGGTTCCTATAAAACCTGGAACTGATACAGCATTAGCAATGGCAATTTTAAATGTCATGTTTGAGAAAGAATGGTTCAATCGTGATTTTCTATCCATTCCCAGTAAAAAAGCATCAGAGAAGGCAAAACAACCCATCTATACCAATGCTACTTGGCTTGTCATCGTAGAAGGAGACAAAGCTGGACAGATACTTAAAGGAAAACATGTAGGAGCATCCCATGAAAATCCAATAGTTTACAGCTCAGGTTACAAGGACTCCGATACAGTAGACAGAGCTGAATTATTCAATAGTGGAAAAGTAAAGGTGGAAGGTCAAGAAGTAGGGGTTAAAACTGTTTTGCAAATTCTTAAAGAGGAAGCCCAATCCAAAACCTTAGAAGAATGGAGCAAAATATGCGGTGTCTCCGTGACAACAATCATAAATATAGCTGAAGATTTATACAAAAATGCACCTCAGTCTGGAACAACAGTCCATCGGGGCTTGGGAATGCATCCTCAAGGAGAGTACACTGTTTGGAGCTTTAGAACTATAGACACTCTTCTTGGGAATTTCCACAGAAAAGGTGGTATGCTTGGAAGGGCAGAATATCTAAAATCCAATGATTATCTTTACGATCTTAAAAAAGTTAAAAATGTATCCTGGGGTGTACCAATTGACCGACATGGAGTAGCTTATGAAGATAGTTTTGAATTTATGTTCTCAGGTTATCCTGCTAAAAGACCTTGGTATCCTCTAACTCCTGAGGAAATATATACAGAGGCTTTTGCAGGAATAGATGAGGGATACCCCTATCCTATCAAAGCCCTAATGCTTTATTATGCAAATCCTGTCCTATCAGCAAACTATGGAGTTAAATTTATTGAAACTCTTAAAGATACCAAAAAATTACCTCTCTTTATTGGCATAACTACCTCAATAAATGAGACTTATCTTTATGCAGACTACATAGTACCAGACACTACCTACCTTGATGGTGGAACAATGGGATGTCAATACGTATATGCCTCCAGTGGAGGTGTAAAAACTCTTGAAACATGGAGAACTCCTGCTGTAATGCCAAAAACCTTGAAAATTGGAGATTGTCCCAATGGACATCCAAAATATGCCTCCATGTGGGAATTTCTCATCGATATTGCTCTTAATTTAGGAATGCCGGGTTTTGGTGAAAAAGCAATAGGTGGAAATCCAGAAAAGGAAGAATATAAAGATCAGAAATTCTCACTTTTCTGCGTATGGGAATACATTATGAGGGTATTTGCAAACTCTGCCATGAATGGAAAAGACGCTGGACTCATAAAGGAGCCAACACAGGAGGAAATTGACTTCGTTGAGAAAAATTATCCTATAGCAAAATTTAAAGACATAGTACCTAAGGAGTGGAAATATATTGCTTACGGACTTGCTCGTGGTGGAGTTTTCACAAATTATGAATCCTCTTTTGATGAGAACGGATTTTCTAAGAGGAAACCTCCTACAGAAGTTTTAATGTTGTGGAATGAAAAGCTTGCAAAAACTAAAAATAGTATTACAGGAAAGAAATTCTATGGTGGACCAAAGTATTTTGAGTTAAATGACTATGCTAATAAAGAGCTAAAAAAGCAAATTGATGGATATCCCTTTACTGTCATATTCCCGGGAAGTCCTCTATTTACTAAACACAGAAGCATGTTTTACTATTGGATGAAACAAATCATGCCAGAGAACTTTGCCCTACTTCATCCCGATGATGCAAAGGCAACGGGTATTAAAAGTGGAGACATTATAACCATTGAAACACCAACCGGATATCTGGATGTAAAAGCAATAGTAGAACCCTCTGTAATGAAAGGAGTTATCGCAATACCAGTGGGAATGGGAAGATGGGCAGACACTGCGGTGATGAAACCAAAATATTTCAAACTTAAAGATGAAAAAATCAATAATTCCATAAAAGAATTACCAAATAAATTAGAACTACCAAAAGAAGCTGTAAATCCTGTAAAGGAATTAGACGAAATAAGAAAGAAGTTACTTTTTACAAAGTCAAAGAAAAAATATTATGAGCATCTTATTCCCGATAGCTGGAGATTTTCAGGTGTAAGCCCCAATGTAGTGTCTCTCATCGATACCACTACAGGAAATTGGTCACTTCTTAGTTGGATAGGAGGCGCTCAAGTTTACTTTACTGTGGCTAAAATAAGGAGAAAATCAAAGGGGAAAACAGAGGTGCCATGGATAATTTGGTAAAAGACAATCTCCTCATAACTATTGGAAGAGCAAAAATGTATTCAGCTCTATTTAACAGTTTTTACTCCATCTACAATAGAGAGGAAATCCCTAAGGAAAACATAGAGGCTTTAGAGTATTTAATCCCTGAAATTGAGGAGGAAATAACTAAAATAACTACAGATGATGTGCATGATTACAGAGGAATAAAAACCTGTGACGAACTTTTAGGAAAGGTTTATCCGCAAATCATGGAGGAATTTTATGAAAACTACGGCTTCCAAGTAAAGGAACTTCCGCCAGATCATCTTATAACTCAACTGGCTTTTATGTCAAAACTACTAAGTGATGAAATCCAAGCATTACAAAGAGAGGACAAAAACAAGGCATTGACCTTAAAAATAATTCAACACCGCTTGCTTGCCACCCATATGTTAAGGATATTGAAAACTTTTGAAAAATTGAAACCCTTTTATGAACTAATCAAAATGGACAAAAGCATACTCTTCATGGAGTTAAAAGATGAGATTCGTCAAAGTTGAACAATTAGATAGAATCTTAAATGATCTAAGAAAGGATTTTTTCTTTAGAAGAGAAATTGAAAGTGTTGAATTGATTGAAAGTGTAGGAAGAATTCTTGCAGAGGATATATACTCCCCTATCACCTTACCAAAATATAACATTGCCACAATGGACGGGTATGCTGTTAATAGCTCTGATGTTCCTCCCCTGAAAATAGTAGGTGAGATATTTCCTGATACATCTCTATTGAAAGCAGAGAGAGGATTAGCTTACTATATTACCACAGGCTCTCCCCTTCCAGAAGGCTCAGATACGGTTATAAAAATTGAGGATGCTACAGTAAGTGAAGAGGGCTTTCTAATTTATGAAAAAGTAACCGCTGGGAAATATGTATTACTCCGCGGAAGTGACATTAGAGAGAATGAATTAGTAATAGAGGCTGGAAGGAGAATAACTCCCCAAGAAGTTGCCATGCTTTCTGCTTTGAATATTGAAAAAGTAAAAGTTTTAAAAAAGTACAAAGTGGGAGTCTTAGCAACAGGAAATGAGATAAAGAAAGGAATAATTAGAGATGTTAACTCTCCTATGATTATGTCTTTCCTTAAACAATGGAATGAAGATTATCAATACCTTGGCTGCTGCAGTGATGACTATGATGAGCTAAAGGATAGAGTTACGAAAGCCTTGGAGTTTTGTGATGCTATTATAATCTCTGGTGGAGTGAGCGTCGGGAAAAAGGATTATGTAATAAAACTAATAGAAAATGAAGGAGAATTAATCCTTCACAAGGTAAAAATGCGTCCGGGAAAACCAATGACCATTGGATTAGTAAAAAATAAGTTAATATTCGCTCTTCCGGGAAAGCCAGCAGGAGCTTTTATCTCCTTATTAAATTTAAGAAAATTTTTTATTGGTGATATTCCTTTTCCGATTATTAAGCTACCTATGAAAAAAGATGTAAAACTGCCAACGTCGGGATTCGAATACATAATTTTCATAAAAAACATTGAGGGCTATGCTTATCCTCTTGGATACAAAGATTCTCCAATTAACATAATACCTGAAAATTCAAATTATCAGCCAAGCCTTATATCAAACACTGTTAAAACTCTCCTTGCTGATGGTTTTATTTTGACATCAGAAGATTTAAAGAAAGATCAAATAGTGGAAGTACATCTATTCTATTAGGAGGAAGAATGGATATTGATTTTGCTGAAAAATTTCATGGACATAGAAGTCCTGGCCTAATCTTGGGACTTAAGATGATAGAAATTATCTATGAAAAATTTACTGATCTACCAAGGGGAAAAGGAATAATAGGCATTGCAGAGACAAAAATGTGCATACCCGATGCTCTGCAAATTGGCTCTCAAGCTACAGCAGGCAATAAAAACCTCCTTATTTATGACTATGGTAAACTCTCCTTATCAATAGTAAGGAGAGAAAACGGACAGGGCTATAGAATATCCCTCAAAAAAGAGGCAATAGAAGTCTCAGACAGAATCAGAAAATTTCTCTTAAGAGAGGGAAAACTCTCTCAGGAAGATAGAGATAGACTAATTGAGGATTTCCTTAATCTTGATGAAAAATACTTTAAAATTGAAAAAATTCATATGAATATTCCTCCAAGGGATGAACAACTTGAAATTACAGAATGCCCAAGATGTGGTGAACTTCAGCCTAAAAATTTTATGCTTAAGTTAAACCATGAATTCCTCTGTAAAATTTGTGCTGGTGAGAAATATTTTGATTTTTGTGGAAACTCAAAGTGAAAAACTCCTAACTTATAATCAAGAGAAAACTACAATTATTTAACTGTCACACTTCTCAACTTTGGCAAACTTCTCGGATATTATAGATGTGAGTCTTTCCTCATTTTCCTTAACCGTGTCATTTTAAGGTAACTTTAAACTACTCGAAGTAACCTCATAGTTACCTTTTTCTTTCAAAAAGCAAAAGAAGATTTTGTAAGAGGTTAAATATTTATATAATTTTTTTATGGTATAGTCTAAGTTTTAAATTTTAAAATATTAGTTTTAAAAACTATTGTCCTAACCATTGTCCTAAATTTTCCTTCAAGTTTAAGATATTGTTTCCATCAATCAATGCAACTTTAAAAATCTTTGCCCTCTCTCTAACAGCTGGATCGTTGACTTTTCTCGCAGACACAAGCATTCGCTTACCAAAAAGACCAAGAGCCCTGTCACCTAAGGAGTCTAATTCATATAAAAATTCCTTACCAACCCCTTCATCATTACCATCTTTTGCTCTATCAGGGTTTGCAGTTTTACATGATATTAAAAATAGTCTGTTACCCTTTGCAATCATAATATCAAATTCGTTCTTTGGAGAATGCTGTCCCTTAGTTATCCACCTACCTTTAACATTGAGCTTTATCTCATCGGGATTTAAAGCCTTTGCTATCATGAACACATATTCTTCAAACCATATGCCTTTAAGATATTTAAGGCTATCGTGTTCATTAATGATGACTTCGTTTTTATCCCTTACAGTCACACCATCAAGTAGACTGAGAAGGGCTAACAATTTTTTATCATGAGTTAATTTAACAGTAATTGGTAAAGGTGTATTTTCATTATAACTGTGTAGTGCTGAGTTTATAGCAGGAATTAGATGTTGGTTACTTATTACAGTATTTGCAAGATACTTAGTAAGTTCTTTCCTTCTGAAGATATAGCCATCGTCTTTAACATAATCAGAAATCTGAAATCCATAAACTGCAAGGTAATCAGCTATTGAGATAGAGACTTCAATATGAATTTCTTTTTGCTCAGGAGATATTTGCAAGATCTTATTATCTTTTGTATTAACATAATATATCGCCTTACCACTTGTATAAAATGCCTGAAAAGTGCCGAGCGTCCCAATCTTTGTGCCACCTGTTATGTTAAGGCTTACATCGCAGCCCTTACATTTATTAATCAAGGACTCGCTAACATTTATGACATTGTTGATGTCGTATGCCTCTATTGTTTCGGTCTGGACAACATAATTTTTCTTCTTTAATACATCTTCAAGAAGCCTTGCCTTTTCATCCATCTCTTTTGTTTTTAATAGAATAACCATCTCAGGTTTAAATTGTAATACCGTTGTAAGATTCGGTATCGGCTGGTCAGAAACTAAACACATATGAACATGACCCATAAATCCCCCTTTTCACAGACTGGATAAACATTTTACACTTATACCAGGGGCACGGCTTGTTCAGTTCTCATAATCTCATATCCTTCTCAATTATCCGCTTGAAGGGTTTTGGCTGATGGTTTTTAAATTCATTAAACTGAGTAACAAATTCAATGTAGGCATCTATATTAACCGTGCCGTTTTTTATAAAAGGATTGCGTCGCTGGCGCATCAGGGCATCCATGTCCTTTTTCAAGGATTCGGATAGTTCCTTAATCTCCTTATCTGCTTGCCGAGAAATCTTCATCTCTCCATAACCTCAATAGCTGCCCAGCCCAGTGGAATGGGTTTGTTATTTTTAAGCCATACCCTTCTTGATTTTGGTGCAGTATCGTAACCCCTGTTCTGACTTGCATAGTTACGAATTTTTTTTCTCAACTCTTCATTCAGCAGTATTGCGATGGTTGTAGATATCATACCAGAACCAAAACCTATCCTGAAATTTGATATGGCATTTTCTTCATACCACTTTTTTAGAGCGTTATCCTTTAAAAACTCTTTTTCAAAATTAAAGATATCTGCTGACCAGCTTTTAACATTTTCAAATACATCTTCAAGACTCTGAGGAAGCTTGATATCTCTGTTTTTCTTCTTAAATTCCTCAAGAAGATTTTTATCCCATATAATTTCAAATTCAAAGACTGCATTTTCGGGAACACATTCTATCCAGATAGTTGTTTTTTGCTGAGGACCTTCTTCTTTATAGCTCCAGGATCTATCTTTTTTCAGTATATTCACAGGGATAAGGATTGTTTCAATTGGTATCTTTGAATAGGCATCTGATAAACGAAGTAATCTGAGCCAGTCCGTATTTGGTGAGCCTTGCTTATCTCCTAACACGAAGTTTTCAAACCATTGATCGTTAATCTCCTTTGAAATGAATTTCTTTTGTTTTTTTCTGGTATCAGAATTAATCTTGTCTAATATCCGCTTTTCAATAGTTTCTTTAAATGCCTCTGGATCTTTCTCTTTAAAAACCTTCAGGGCATTATAAAGAATAGCAGTTCTAATCACTCCTTTTATTGATGAACCTGGAAGGTAGGGTTTACCAAAACCATCTCTTATAAAGGGTCTGTAATCCTGAAGCCCCTCTCCCAAAAGCCTTGTCTTCCGCCCCATGCTTATAGCTGTTAAATCATCCTCTGTTAATGTGACTTTATTATCCTTAAAAAAATCCAAAAGCCTGAACCTATGTCCCTCTCTATCAACCGCAACAATGTAGGCATCTATTAACCCTTTTTCTTTTAAAAATAGAGCAAGTATTTCCTCAGAGATTTGATAAACAAACTGACCCTGATGGATATATTCAAAGGGAGTAAGTTTCTGTTCCACACCTCCTATATGAATTGGAGATTTAACAATGAGCCTTATCTTTTTCTTCTCAAAAAAGCTTTTCATTTAACTCTCCTTAAAGGTGCAGTAAAGGCGTAGCCATATCTATAAATCCTGTGGTCTAACATACCAAAGGGATCATGTTCTGGCGTTACATCTACAAGACATCCCACTGGCTGTTCACTTAAAACACTTCCTTCAATGAGAAAACCAACAGACTTTCTCTTTAATGGAAGGGCATATCTGCCAGTGGTGATCCATCCGCTTTTTCTTATTTTATCAAAGGCCTTTAGTTTCTCCCTAAGGGTCATGGTCTCTTCCTTAGTGGGATGATATAAGGAAAGAAGCGTGTAGATATTAGAGTCCATATTCAAGACCTCTTCAAATAAACCTGAAACTCTATCATAACAATCAATCTCGAAGGTTCCACATCCATAGGCCCTTTCACCTCCAAGTCCGACCTCGCCAAGCGCCTTTAACATAATCTCAAACTGCTTGATATAAGATTCATCCTGAAAAGCTACAAGACCATAAAGCCCTGCTCTTTCCTTGTAATAAATATATCCAGCATGATAAATACTGCTATTCTGTGTAACCCTGTCAAGGCTAACGCGGGGTCTTATTTCATAGGTAAAGGCATTTTTATAGTCCTTCTGTAGAGATTGCATCTCTTCAATATCTGCCTTCATGATGTCCCTGCCCTTTAACCACTTGAGGAATCCTTTTAGATTAAGCCATCTGAGTTTTTTTAGTTCTTTACCCAGCTCTTTTTTTAGATCTTCACTAATACCATTATCAATCAAAGGACGAGGCAAAAAGTAATTATCTTCATGATACAGGAAAAGTGAGCTAATCAGGAATGGCGGTTTTTCCTTAAATGCTTGGATGAGAGTGGATACAGCATCCCTTCCATTTAAAATTCTGTTAGCATTCATAAGAGCAGAAAAGAATGTATCAGAATTTACCCATTCAGAGACATTCTCAAGGTCAATACCTGTATCTCCAAAATGGGTTGCACCTTTAAACTTCAATTTGTAGATATAGATTTCCATTGCCATATCCTTCAAACACCAAAAAGGGTTTTAATGCTGGTAATCGCATCAGATGAATTGCATTCATGAATTCTTATTCGATCTCCATTTTTCAAATAATCAACGGTCATTGCTTTTATATTTATATTTTTAATCTTGACCTTTCCATATCCCCTTGAGCCATGTCCTCCAAGGACATCAAGCTCTAAAAGGTCAAGGGCAAGTTTAATGTTTTTAAGGTCATCTTCTATATGAGATTTATCTTCTACATTATATATAAGTTCAAACTCAAACTCAGCACCCTTGGGCACCCTCTCAATCTGTCTTGGATTTGCTGCTGAGGTAACCCTGTCTATAGCATTCTCAAACTTCCACTCAGTGTATTGAAGCCCAGTATCAATATCAGAGAGTCTTTCTACACTCTCTCTTGTAAGATAAAGGTCACGGACTATCATACGGGCAGGAAAATTTTTACCTCCATCTTTACCAGTTGAACCAAATATTCTGCATAGAGGGCAACTAAACGCCTTATCAGCATCATCACATACATGAATATAAACTGGATTTTTTCTCGTCCCAATATCTCTCCGGTCTATGATACCTAAGGCCTTTTCGAGCAATGACCTCATCTTTCCCTTCAAAGAGCTTCCCGGAATGTAAGGCTCTCTTGTTACAGGATCTCTTACAACCGGAGAGTCAATAGCACCTATCTCCATATTTTCCTTTGATGCACCAATGTGCATGCCTGTTAAACATTCAAGGATGCCTGAAATTACGATTTTACCTAAAAGATTTCTATCCATGGTTATTCCTCCATTTTATTGTTCTTTACCACCATGAAATCTGTGATAGGCAATAATACCTTCTATAAGGGCAAGTAATCTTTTAAAATCTTCATAGCTTTTAGCACCTGCCGTTATAGCTGGCTCCAAGATATCCATTAAGGGTTTTATTCTTCTCATGTCTCTACCTGCAGCATAGGCTAATTTAGGTTTTAAAAGCACAACTAAATCTGGATTAAAACTTCTTCCTTTATTGGACTGAACATCAATCCTTCTTACGCCATCAAGAAATCTTCTAATTTGTGTGGTCTTTAAATCTAACTCTTTAAGATACTTGCCCATTACATCCGCTATTTTAACCAAATCATCAGCCGGTAGTTCTTTAAGCCCTTTTGTCTTATACTCATCTAATTTTTGCTTAATTGCTTGCACTGGAGAGTCTTCCTGAGTTCTTTCACCTCTATTTTCTGCACCAAAGTTTCGCTGTTCACGATTTCTATAATCTGGCATCTTCACCACCTCCCTTCCTCATCAGCATTAATGTCAATAAGGTTGATATCTCTGTAATCTTCCATTCATCTTTGTTAGAAGTCATAATAACCTCCTTCAATCTTAAAATATCTTCTGCCTTACTTTTACCAGTCCTTAACCTGGAAATCAAATATGCTGCCTTTGGCAGGACCAAAACTCCATCATCATTAAACCTCCTTGCCAGTGCAAGCAATCGATAGAAGAATGTCTTTGGCAGTCTATCTTCATGAATGGCAAGATGGTCTTCTTTATAAATAAGGAATCTCTTAAAGATTTTTACCCTTTCCAATATCTTTCCAATATCCTTCCATTTCACAACATATTTTCCAAAAAGAGTAATCGCATCTTTACCAAAGGTCTTATCCTTTGCCATCTCTTCAGCAGCTTGTGCATCCCTTGCATACTGATAAATAGGGTAGTTTTCATGATTTATAGCAATGCCACCTGAGATCGTAACGAAGGGATTGCCAGTATATTTTTTGAAGTAATTATTAATGTCAATGGCTGCCTCAATTACATCAAGCCAGTGTCCGATTATAAATAAATCATCACCTCCTGAATAGACAATAGTAATCATCCTGCCCTTTTCTTTTACATTTCTTCCTGCAACATCAGTTAAGTCCTCAATATCTTTACCAGCTACTATTATATTCAGAGAAAATTTAAAAAATTTATTCAATCCTCTTGAAATAGATGCCATGCGAGAAAATTGTCTGTATTCTTCAGGCACTGCTTCTGAAAAGATCTTTCCAAGATTATCAACATCCATCCTTAATACTGCAATCCGATTAATTCCATAAATAGTAGTAGCATCGGAAAGTTCTGTGAATCCTTCATGCTGATAAAGGCCTATGGGCAGATAAATAGAATTTGGATGACTATAATGTCTTGCAGTAAAATCGTTTATCCTGTAAACAGCAGAAGCAGAAGGATGGAGATCCCTATCCCAGCCTTTCTTAAAGAGATAATATCTGTCCATAATCTTGATCGCCTCTTGCTGGGGCTCAGAAAGTTTATATATTACTGGAAAGTCTCCATGTGATAGTTCTTTGAGTTTTTCACCAAGATGATATTGTATGTAACATGGCTCACAAACCTTTAAAATATCCTCATTTCTTTGTAAACTCTTTAAAGGTAGGTCCTCTCTAAAACAGACTTCACAGGATTGGGTAAGACACTCCTTGTGAGGCATTTCAGGATTTAATATCTCTATTAGTTTATCCTGCCACTTTTTCCTTTTTGCAATTTGAAGTTTTTCTGCAAGTCCTCTCCATATCTCTTTGGTATTTCTAAAATTATCTGGATGAAACTCTTCCCATTCAATGTGTAGCTGAAGATTTCCCCTAAAGTCCCAGAATAGATATTCATCCACCTTTGATTTTACTCTCTTAATAGCATCTTTTGCTGATGGGGTATTATGAGAAAGTATATAAAAATGTCCACCACCTGAGAATATGATATTGCATCGTGTAAGGCCCAATGATTCTATCAATTCAGATACTATATGCTCTAATAAAAGCTCAAGGAAAAAGGACCTTCCTTTTAATGATTTGAGGGCACCCTTAGATGTTATGGTGTATATAAACTTCTGGACACCAGATATATCTCCACCAATTAAGAGGTAGGGTTTTACATTAGAAGGGACATTTAGAATTTCATCTTTTAGGATTTCATTTTTCTTCCATTTTTCAGGATAGGTTTCAATATAATATCTATACATACACCCTGCGATAGCAGCAGTGAGTTTTGAATGGTCATAGAGCGAAATGTCAGGATGTTTGTCTCTGATTTCTTCCTCCCTTAGCCCATCATAAATCTTCAAGGTTATTGAAGGGACCCTTGAGAAGTGCTTTTCAAAAAGCATGAGGAGGAAGTTTATAGAATGGGGCTTTTGAATTTCAGGATTGTGAAAATCCTTTTTAAACTCCTCCCATATCCTTTTATAATCCTCTTTAGAGGATTTTGGCTCTTCCTTAAACGACTCATCAATGGCCTTTTGGTTTAATAAGGAAAGAAAAGAAAGAGGAGGTCTTTCTGCTATATTGTTAGGATTATTTATCCTGCTAAAAGGAGAGGCAATGCTAATTTCAGAATGCCATTTACCCTCTTGAAGTTTTTCTATTTCATTCCTCTCCTTGGATGAGAGATTATCTGCCTGATACCATATTAAGCCAAAGTTACTATTAAGGGAATAATCATCATCCTTAGTATAATGGTGAGCAATGGCAGCAAGGGCAGCACGCTCATCATCAAGATTTTCCCTAAGCCAATCATATCCCCATTCAGTATGTTTTTTGGCAGCTGGGTTATCTTCTGCTCTTTGAATAACCTTGCCTATATCATGCAGAAGAGCACCTTTAACAACCGATAAAAATTCAGATTCCATTATTATCTTCTCCTTTTTAATCTATTTTTTTACGAAATTAATCATTTGTTAGAAAAGTATGTTTTTCTTCAGCCTTCAGCCTGTCGCCTTAAGCCTATCTTCGGTCGCAATCCCTTTTGAATGAGGTCTTGTTTCCTACAAGAATTGATAAACAAATACTTTGAGAATCTAGATGAATTCAGGTCGCAATCCCTTTTGAATGAGGCAGGTCTTAGGCTGAAGGCTTAAGGCTGAAGTTTTGTCTTCTGTATGCCCCAAAGAAGTTTACATATATATCTTTTTCTTAAGCCTTCAGCCTGTCGCCTTAAGCCTATCTTCGGGCG
>CALDSV010000008.1 GCA_937924475.1 uncultured bacterium | reverse complement strand
GCAAAGCGAACAATTCTCTCTGTTCCGAAAACAGATATAGGTTTTATGCTTATACCAGAGTCTTTTCTTATCTTCTTACCACTTTTAGATTCTATAAAATCGATTAACTCTAAGGTTTCTTGTTCATCTTTTTTAAACTCTATTCCTGCATAAAGATCTTCAGTGTTTTCTCTGATTATTACTAAATCTATATTTTCATATTTAGTTTTAGCACCCTTAAAACTTTTACAAGGTCTTACACAAGCATACAGATCAAGGGCTTGCCTTAGGGTAACATTTACACTTCTGAAGCCTGTTCCCACAGGAGTTGTTATAGGTCCTTTTATAGCAACTTTATTTTTCTTAATTGACTCAATCACTCTATGAGGAAGAGGATTCCCCTCTTTAAAATAAACCTCTTCTCCAGCATTTTGAATTTCCCAATTAATCTTTACTCCAGTGGCCTCCACCACTTTCATCATTGCTTCAGAAATCTCCGGACCAATTCCATCTCCCGGAATCAATGTGATGTTATACATCCTTTATTTTCCTCCTTAAGGTGTTACTGTTAGGATCTGCCTGACAATGTCAGGATAGGTGGCAATAAATCTTAATTCATCATCAGTGAGAGGTTTCTGAGTATGCAAATTAGCATATTGAACCAATTCTAAGATTTTTCTTGCTTCATTGTCATCGTGAAATTCAATTCCCAATTTGCTATAAACATATCTAAAACCTTTTATCCCACCGTATTCGCCAGTAGTTATAATTCTTCCTGTTTCAAGCAATTCAGGCTCTCCACGACCTACATCTTCTGGAGAGTAAAGCTCATAATTAGAACGGTCTTTAAGAACTCCATCAGCATGAATACCTGATTCATGAGCAAAAGCATTAGCGCCTACACCAGGCTGATTTATTGGGATTGGAATATTGAAGGCATAGGAGGCATATTTAGCAATTTTCCAAGCCATATGTAAATTAATATTTTCATCTAAAGGGCATTTTTCTTTTAGTCCATGGGAAAATTTCAAAGCTAATATAGTAGATACCAAATCAGCATTTCCTGCTCTTTCACCATATCCGTTCACTGTTGTGTTGATGAAACTATCAACACCCGCTTCTACAGTAGCTTGAGCACCTGCAACAGAAACTGCCTCTGCCATTCCCAGATCATTATGACAGTGCATTTCAATGGGAAATCTTGTTGCTAAGGCTAAAGTATGAATTCTTTCATAAATTGTGATGGGATCTTCACATCCTAAGGTATCACAATAACGAAATCTATCTCCACCTGCTTCTTTTCCAGCAAAAATAAATTCAATAAGTCTGCTTAGTTCAGTCCTTGAGGCATCTTCCGCATTAAAGCCTACTGTCTCTGCTCCCAGCTCTTTTGCAAGCTTTACTGCATTATACATACCTTTTACAATATCATCCCACGTTTTTCTACCTTGAAACTTACCCTTAATCATTATCTCAGAAGTTGAAACAGAAAGATTTAGATGTTTGATTTTAGGACAATTTTTAAAAGCTAATTCAACATCCTCTGGAATTGCTCTTGCCCATCCTTCCAAATGAATCCTTTTAAAAACTCCCATCTCTGCTAATTCAAGATTTGCATTGATGTAATTTAGCTCATGTTTTAAAGTAGGAAACCCGATTTCACTCTGGTATACACCCATCTCATCTAAATAAAGATTTAAGATAGTTTTTGAAAGCTTAGGAAGTAGAATTCTGGATGTCTGAACTCCATCTCTGTTAGTTACATCAATAAGATAAACTTTTCCTCTATTTGCCATTAATTCCTCCTCTTTTTATTTCTTAATTATTTTTTTTGAGATATCTCTCTTGGAATGGCTACTTTGCCTGTTCTGACAAATTCCTTTATACCCAAGGGTTTCATTAATTCAATAAAGGCATGGATTTTTTTCTCATCACCAGTTATCTCTATGGTGTAAGTTGTAGGACCAGAATCCACCACTCTTCCCCTAAATATTTCCACTGTCTTTAGAAGCTCAAGTCTATTCTCCTTTCGAGGAGCAACTTTCACTAATATCATTTCTCTTTCTACATGCTCTATTTCAGTTAAATCAACAACTTTTATTACATCCACAAGTCTATTAAGTTGTTTTGTAATCTGCTCAATCACTCGGTCATCACCGGTAGTTACAATAGTCATTATGGATATTTGAGGATCAATGGTCTCTCCCACTGAAAGGCTCTCAATGTTATAACCTCTACCACTAAAAAGCCCTGCGATCCTTGCTAATACTCCAAATTTATTCTCCACAAGCACAGAAATAGTGTGTCTCACAGCCTCCTCCTACTTAACAGCTCTTAGCTTTCGTTCTTTTTTCTTTTCTTCAAAAATCATTTGATCAATAGCAGCTCCAGGTGGAACCATAGGATAGACCTTTTCCCTCCAATCAACAACAAAATCCATAAATACAGGCTTTCTTATTGATAATGCTTCTCTAATTACAGGCTCAACTTCGCTTGGTTTTGTTGCTCTAAGGCCTACTGCTCCATAGGCTTCTGCTACTTTAACAAAATCTGGAGCAGTGCTAAGATAGGTGTGAGAATATCTTTCATTGTAGAAAAGTTCTTGCCACTGTCTTACCATACCTAAGTAACTATTATTTATTATGGCTACTTTAACGGGTAAATCATAAATTACAGCCGTAGCAAGTTCCTGTATATTCATCTGGATGCTTCCATCTCCAGCAATATCTATGACAGTCATTTCTGGACAAGCAAGCTGTGCTCCAATGGCAGCAGGGAAACCATATCCCATTGTTCCAAGTCCTCCAGAGGATACCCACCTTCTGGGTTTATTATATTTGTAAAATTGAGCTGCCCACATCTGATTTTGTCCCACCTCTGTTGTAATAATTGCTTCACCTTGAGTGATTTCGTAAATTTTCTCTACCACATACTGAGGTTTGATGACCTCGGGATCAAATTCATAAGTAAGAGGATGCTCCTTTTTCCATTGAGCAATCTGCTTAAGCCAGGATTTTCTAACTTCTTCCCATTGAGGCTTAATCTCTTCTTTTAAAATCTTGTTTAGAACCTGTAAAACTCTACTTACATCTCCTACAATGGGGATATCAACTCTCACATTTTTTCGAATAGAGGTAGGATCAATATCTATGTGAATAATCTTAGCATTAGGAGCAAAAGCATCGGTTTTACCAGTTACTCTATCGTCAAATCTCATTCCGATGGCAATTATTAAATCTGCATTCTGCACAGCCATGTTTGCATAATAGGTACCATGCATTCCCAGCATACCTAAGAATAGTTCATGAGTGCCAGGAAAACTGCCAAGTCCCATAAGAGTGTTAGTAACAGGAATTTGGGTAAATTCTGCAAGCTCTCTTAAATGTTCATGAGCACCAGAGATGACACATCCACCACCGGCTATTATGACTGGTTTTTTGGCTTTAGAAATTTCATGAGCTGCCCTTTTAATCATATAAATATTGCCTTCGTAAGTAGGATTGTAACTTCTAATATGAATTTTTTCAGGCCAGATAAATTCCGTCTTTCCTTGAGTAACATCCTTGGGTAAATCAATGAGAACAGGACCCGGCCTTCCTGAAGTGGCTATATAAAAAGCCTCCCTTACTTGTCGTGCAAGATCTTTAACGTCTTTAACCAAAATATTATATTTTGTACAAGGTCTCGTTATACCTACAATGTCTGCTTCCTGAAAAGCGTCATTACCAATTAGAAAAGTTGGCACCTGGCCTGTAAATATGACCAAAGGCACAGAATCCATGTAGGCAGTAGCAATGCCTGTTACTGTGTTAGTTGCTCCCGGACCACTTGTAACAAGCACAACACCTGGTTTACCACTTACTCTTGCATAGCCATCAGCAGCATGAGTAGCTCCCTGTTCATGTCTGGTTAAAATGAGTTTTATGTCAGGATCATCATATAAAAGGTCGAATATGTCAAGGACTACTCCTCCGGGATAACCAAAAATATGTTTTACCCCTTCCCTTTTAAGACATTCAATTAAAATTTCCGCACCTTTCATCTTTGCCATGGCTTTACCCTTCTATTGTATATATTTTAAAGGATAAAATACCATAATTATTTTAATTTAATCAAATTGTTAAGGATTTCTAAGCTACAAAAAACCTCCTCAGCGCTGTGAGCTTCTATTGTATAGATATAATTTTTCTTTTCAATTAGAGAAAATAGTTTCTTAAAATTAAAAGACCCCCTTCCCATGGCTTTATGTTCATCAGCCTTTCCATTGTTGTCATGCAAATGAAATTCCACAATAAATGCTCCAAGAGTATTAATCCATTCTTCAAGACTTTTACTGGAAAATAAATTAAAATGTCCGGTATCAAAACATATTCCCAAAAAAGGAGAGGAGACTTCTTCCATAAGTGCTTTAAGATTGTAAGGTTCTTCCTCAAATATATTTTCTATGGCAATCTTAACTTTTAATTTTTCAGCTCTCTTCAAAAGCTTCTCCCATGTAAAAAGGCTTTTCTCAAGCCATAGATTAACCTTAAAATCATATTTCCACTTCTCATAGCCTGAATGAAACACTATACTCTGAGGCATTAAAATCTCTGCTATGTCAAAAATTTGATTAAATCTCTCTAATGTTACATCTCTAATTTTCCTGTCAATAGCTCCTGGAGACAAATCCATAAAGGGTGCATGGAAAGACAAAGAAGGCTCATAGTAGAGAGCCTTCTTCAAATTATATATTTCCTTATTATCTAATTCATCAAGGCTATTTGCATCAAAGTATATTTCCAGATTTAATTTTTCCTCTTGAATTATGTCTACATATTCATAGAACTTATTATAGGGAATGTGAATGTGAGGTTTAATCATTTGGAAGTTTCCTTTTTTGACTCTTTCTTAGTCCTTTCAATGCTTTTGTTTTCAGAGTCTTTCCCTTTTGAACCATTATTTGAAGTATTTTTCCTAACATAATCTGTAACGTACCATCCGCTACCCTTTAAAATAAAAGAAGATTGAGAAACAAGCTTTTTGAGCTGTCCACCGCATAGAGGACAATTTTTTAATGGTTCTTCACTAAATTTTTGAATAACTTCATGAACCTGCTTACACTTCGAACATTCGTACTCATAAATGGGCATAAACAGTACACCTCCTCTTTAAAGTTTTCTATAAAAATATTTTAAAATATACTTTTTTAATTTTGGTATAATATCTAAAAAATCCAAGGAGTCACTGACCATGAAAGTAATAGTAACAGGTGGTGCTGGTTTCATTGGAAGTGATTTTGTAAGATTAGCAGCAAGAAAAGGTTGGAAAGTGACAGTAATTGATAAACTAACCTATGCTGGTGATCTTGAAAGACTAAAACCAATTGAGGATAGAATTTGCTTCTATAATGTCGATATATTAGATAAAGAAGAGACAAAAAAAATCTTTGAAAAACATACGCCTGAGGCTGTTTTACACTTTGCAGCAGAAACAAACATAGACAGATCTGTCATTGAACCAAGTGTATTCATGGAGACAAATATAATAGGAACTATTTATCTACTTGAATTGGCTAAAGAATTTAATGTGAAAAAATTCATAAACATCACCTCTTACGAAGAGTATGGAGAAATTAAAGAAGGTGAAAGAGATGAAGATTGTCCTTTAAATCCGCGTTCTCCTTATGCTGTAAGTAAAACCTCTGCAGACATGCTTGGTCAGGTCTATTGGAGGTCTTTGCAGTTACCAGTTATCACTCTAAGACTCTGTAGTATTTATGGTCCCTGGCAAAATCCTGAAAGACTTATTCCTATGACAATCCTGAAAGCACTTAGAAACGAACCTATTCCAATTTATGGAACAGGAGATATTGTTAGAGAATGGCTTTATCTTTGTGATTGCATAAGAGCTATCTTTGCAGTATTAGAGGAAGGCAAACCTGGTGAAGTTTACAATGTAGGTAGTGGTGAGAGATTTCAAGTAGTGGATATAGTAAGACAAATACTTAAATTACTTGAAAAACCGGAAAGTTTAATAAAATTTGTACCTGACAGACCTGGGCATGAAAAAAGATTTGCCATATGTAGTGAAAAGATAAAAAACAAATTAAAATGGATACCTCATACAAAATTTGACTCAGGATTAAAAATGACAGTGGAATGGAATCTAAACCATAGAACTTGGCTCTTCAAAAAACTATTCTACTATGAAGATTTATGGAGCAAACTTTACAGAGAAGATTAAAATTTCTCTATTCCAACAATGGCAGATAAAACCTATAAATAAAAAACCTGAAGACTTTAATAAATTATACTAATCCATTCCTCTCTTCATTAACTTCATTAAGCTTATCCGAGACTTAAATCGCACCAATCGCCAATAAAACCAGAGATAGATGATAATAAAAATTATTACTAAAAATATCAAAATCATTGTATTTTCCCAGAAAAAGATAGCGGGTAACGCACACATCAATGTAAAAGCCCAGAGGTAGGGAGAGGTTAGTGAGTTTTTAATAGCTTTATTTTTGACTTTAATTTTTCTATAGATTAACATATGCAAATGTAGCTTATCTGGTTCACCTGGACTTGTCTCTCTCAGTATCTTTTTTCTGTATATGGAAAACAAAGACTCCACCACCGGATAGGCAACCACCAAAAGTGGAAACCAAGGGGAAACCTGAGGATTTTTTTTTACCAAAAGGACAGAAACTTCCGCAATAAGAAAACCCACTAAATATGCACCACCATCTCCAAGAAATATAGTACCTTTAGGAAAGTTCCAAACAAAAAAGCCCAAAAGGGCACAGCACAAAATAAGGCAAAGATAAAAAAGGTAGCTATCACCCACCAAATAAGCCACATATCCAAGGGCAAGCAAAGAGATCATGGCAACACCACTGGCAAGCCCGTTAAATCCATCTATTATGTTAAAGGCGTTGCTAACTCCAGCCACCGCAAATACGGTAAAGGCAAAGGAAAAAAGGGAAAAAGCTAAAATATGGTCAAAAAGGGGCACACCCACCCTGTCTATACTGGCAGAAAGCAAAAAATAGCCCAAGGTGGCAGAAAGCATAGTCAAAAAAAGCCTTTCCTTTACACCAACCCTTTTAGTAAGGTCCTCCAAAAGCCCACCCAAAAAGGCAGGCAAACTACAAAGGACAATAAGACCATAATCCCTCCATATGATCCAATAGGCAAAGAGACTAAGAAATATAGCAACACCACCAACCCTTGGCACAGGCTTTGTATGAAACTTTTGGGGACCTGCGGAAACAGGATCATAAGCCCACATACCAAAGGGATTGTATCTTACAAAAAGATAGCAAACAGCAAAGGAAACAAGAAAGGAAAGGATCAAACCAAAAAGCATTTAGCCCTCCTCACCGGCATTAGTGCATAAAAGGATATTCAAAACAAACTCCACCCACAATTTTACTACTCCACACACCTTTAACACGCATAACTCTCAGCCACATATAACATATCCATAATACTCAACACCTTACACCAAGCCAATAACTCAACCCTACGCATCTCATACAGCCTACTACTCACACAATTACCAAACAGTCTCTTGCCATATTAAAGCATTCTTACTCAGTTATCTCTACAGCCTTTATCTACCCTGTCTGGGCATTGCTTGAAGGCTTTCCACTCTCCATCCCCATACACCTTTATCCCAGTGCTGTCTATAACAAGGTGTATATTCTTTGAACTGGTTTTTGGTAGCTGTATATTTAGACCAGTCTCTTTTGTGGTATTCTTTATTCATAGAATTAATTATACACCAAAGCCTTTCTTATTATATACTTCAGAAACGGAAAGATTTTTCTAAAGGATTCAGTTGTAAGAGGTCAAAATATTTTCTATCATTTCTATTAAGCTTTTTTCATAATTTTCCCAAGTGTAGAAAGATTTAATTAAATTCTTGGCGTTTTCTCCAATAGATCTGTATCTATCAGGATTTTTGTAAATGGAGTTGATTAATTCTGCGATTTCTTTAGGGTCATCACTAACAAAAAAGTGTTCTTTATTTTTTGCTCCAATTATGGGTTTAGCTGCAAGGGAGCTTACTATACAAATTTTTCCCAAAGCCATTGCTTCTAAGACTTTATTCTGTATGCCACCGCCTGTCTGCATAGGAGCTACCACTAAAAGCGAGGAGTTTATCACTTCGTATGGATCTTCAAGGTAGCCTGTGACGATAATTCTTTTATTAGTTTTTGCTAAGTTTAAGATTTTTGGGGACGGATTTGCCCCAACTATGACGAACTTCAAGTTTTTATTCAGCTTATTTAGCACGTTTTTTGAAAACCAAAGGACAGCGTCAATGTTTGGT
Organism: uncultured bacterium; assembly: GCA_937924475.1. Lineage (GTDB taxonomy): Bacteria > Nitrospirota > Thermodesulfovibrionia > Thermodesulfovibrionales > Thermodesulfovibrionaceae > Thermodesulfovibrio. The sequence goes on along the minus strand of CALDSV010000008.1, from coordinate 12,210 downwards.
TGATAGTTCATCTTACCTAAAAAGGCAACGCAATCTGAAAACTTACTGTTTTGATTTTTATAATTTAAAATTCTATCATCTACTCCATTTGGTATCCAGTTAGTTTTGCCAAAACTTGACCAGTATTCGGATTCAAATTTATTTACAAAGAAAGTTATATTAAAGTTCTTTACACATTCTTTCTCATATTTAAAGAGTGTTTTTGTCTCTATTTTATAGATCAATTTCCAGAAAATGGATTTTGTTTGTTTGTGCGATTTTTGATAATTCAAAGCTATGGAGTCAACTGCATCCAACAATTTAGGTTTTTTAAAGTCTTTCAGATACTCTGTTGTTCTTATAAGTGTGCAGATAGCAAAATTAACTTCTGTTGAAATTTTATCTATATATTCCTTTACATCTTTAAAGTAATAGTAATTGACTTGTAGCGGAAGACCATTGATAAAAGATTTAAGCATATTTAAGTAACATGAATATTTCTTTTTAGCAAATAGTTTTAGATGTTTTGTAAAATTCAATAGCTCATTTTCTATTTCTGGGGTTACAATCTCATCTGTAACAACTACTAAGTAAACATCATAATACTTTGAAAGTATTTTTAACATATTGTAGGATTTTAATTTATCACCCCCAACAGGTGGATAGGGTGCTCTAGATGTAATGAGAAGTAATTTCTTTCTATCATTCATTTGTCTTTTCCATAATTTCCAGTTTTATTTATTTCAATGGTTCCATATTTTCCCATATCGCCCATTTTAACCTAGTCAATAGCAGCTAATTCTATTTTTTCTTAACATAATAATCCAATAGATTTCTAAAATCAAGATTGAAAAAGCATCCCAACTTCGTTGTATCAATCGACTACTTTATCCCTAATCCACCAACCAAGATTAATGCTTGCATTCCTTATTCTCCATCAAGGTAGACTCTTTTATATTTTCATTTTTTATCATATGAGGCAAATAAAATACAGCAATATACCAAGGAAAGTAATAAAGATTATACACAAATAAAGATGAAATTAAAGCTGATGCAAAAATCATCAAAAGATATGGCTTTTCTTCTTTTCTATAATTCCTTAAATAGTTAAATTATTTCGCTAATAAATATAGAAAAAGCAGAAAGCCAATAAGACCATTTTCCACTAAAATAGACAGATATGTATTATGAATTCTTGCTATTAAAGGAGCATCTTGAGGATAATATTGTTCAAAGATTAAGAGATTTTCACTACTTCCAGTCTCCATACCAACAAGAGAAAATGGAAATTCCTTTATAAGGAAATTAAAACCTGCAATACTTTCAAATAATCTACTCATTCCACCTCTTAACTCTTACTCTGAAAATAATCGCCACTCAATGAATTGCATAACTGGTTCTATACCAAAAGTGGCATTAATATATAGAAAAACCAGAAATAAAACAACAAGAGAATAAAACAGATATTTAAATGATATAATCATGAAAAATGACATATTTCTATTACTCTGTCTAAGAATTGTGAGTAAAGCAACCAGCAGACCTGCCACAAGGGATAATATACCCGATCTTGAAAAGGTGAAAAATATTAATAAAATACAAATAAAAATTGATATCCTCATGATAATTTTTAAAATCCTATTGCTACTCCTAATTAGCTTTATCTGAAAAATTCCCAAAAAAAGAATTAATAGCAACGAAAAATAGTTTGGATCCTCAAAAGTACCAATAATTCTCATCAATCCCTCACTGGGTAATTTAACAAAGATAAATGATATGTAAAGCAGTCCTATAATAGATAAATGATTGATAAACCTATCTAATCTCATAAAATCTTTAAAAAGCACAAACATGATAAGATTAGACATTACTAATAAAAAAACTCAATAACAAGGCAGTTGTAAGGTAATGTACTTTAATTCCAAAAACTTCAAATTTAAATAAATATAAAACAAGTATAATTGAAAAAAATAATTGAACTAAAGTTTGGTAAGTTAGTTTCAAATCAAAAAAAGAATTTATCTTCTTAGCAATCATAATAAACCTCAGTAATCCTCTCTAAGAATCTATTATCACTCCACTCGTATATGTTCTCATAATCACATATATCTTCGTTAATCTTCTCAGATAGTGCTTGCAACATAGCTCCTGCTAGATTTATAGACATTCTTGTTTTATCTCTATCAAAAGAAAAGAGAAAGACTCTTTGTGGAAAAAGACTTGCAAACTCTTTCATTCCTCCATGATCGGTTACCAATATTTTACAGCCGTTCAATAAGGCTTCTACCATAACCATAGGGAAATTTTCATAACAAATACTTGGAAGAACTAGGAGTTCAGCTTTTGCAAGATAATTTAGTGCAGCTTCATGTTTTTGATATCCCAAAAATAGTATGTTTTCATCTCCCTCAGACATTAATTCTAATTTTTCTCTCTCAGGTCCATCTCCTATTATATAAAGATTGTATCCCTTTATCATCTGCTTTCTTTTAAGATATAGAAATGCATTTATTAGTATATCCAAACCTTTTTCCTGACTTAACCGCCCAACGAATACAATGAGTGGTTCTTTGTTAAAGTGAGATAGCTGACATATTTGATGGTTTAAAGGATTTCTTATCAGAAGTATTTTATCAGTTGGTACTCCATCTAATTCTATTTTGGATTTCAGAAACATTGATGGAGCTATAAATATATCTACAACTTTTTTGTGATTTAGAAGGTTTAATGCAATTGTAGTACGTATAAACTTGATGAGGCTAAATAAAAAGCTGTTATTATAGCATCTGTTCAAAAGAATTCTCCATTTTACTTTTTGCCCTATGCATTGTTCACATGGCAAATTTGAGTGATATATAAATAAAGAAGAGTTTGGACAAATTATCGAATAGTCGTGTAGAGTTTGTATAAATTTGCATTTACTCTTTTTTTTATAAAGGAGACAAGCTAAAATTATAGATGGACTTAAGTTGCCATAAAAATTATGAAGATGTACAACTTCTATTTTTTTTTTACGAGAAATTTATATAGTTTCAGAAAATTGTGAAGGTCAAATATATAAGAAAATGGATTTCTTTTTGAATTTTTAAGTTTAAGATGGTTTCTAATATAAGGCTTTAAAGATTCTGGAGGTTCATCACATGAAGCTGTATAAATAGTATAGTTTTCCATTTTAGAAAGCAGTTTAATCTGATTTGAAAATACTTTTTCTGCACCTCCTAATTCAAACATATTGTTTACCAATAAAACTTTCATGTTATGAACCCTCTTTTATTTTATTTATAATCCTTAGAAAACTCTCAGAGGATTTTTCTATAGAGTACTCTTTTGCAACATCTATAGCAATATGCCTCAACTTCTCAAATAACTCCTTATTGTTGAACAATTCTAAAGAATAGTTAAAGATAGAGATTAAATGTTGTAAATCGTTGTTCCTAAATATAAGATTTCCATCTACTTTTTGAACCATTTCTTTTGCAAATACACCGTCTGACACAATTACCAACGTCCCAGTGCTTAAGGCTTCATTAACTACCAATCCCCATGTATCGTAATAAGAAGGAAGTATTAAAAAGTCAATGTTTTTAAAAAAAATTTCCTTATCTTTTTCAAAAACAAAACCTAACCATTTGACATTATGAAAAGACTTTAGAGTTTGTAAGTAATGTTCATCTCCCACTCCACCGATGATAAATTCATACTCTTGATATCTTTCAATTAGATTTATTAATAGTTTAATGTTTTTTCTGCTTTTAATATATCCAAGGTATCCATAAGCGGGTTTTGTTCTTGCAGGTTTCGTTAGATATCTACACTCAGCGACTGTATTTGAGGATTGAGGAACGAAAACTGCATGCTTTCCTTTTTTTGATAGAACATCATAATCCTGGCTATTAAAACATAACACTCCATCTGCACTAATGTACATTATTTTGGATATTATTCTATGAGCAACCCTTTTATATAAGTTGAGATAATTGTTAGAGTAGGAAAAATCTTCTGTCCAATAGAGAATTTTAACTTTATTATTATAAATTTTTGAGAAGACAAGCATTAATATGTTTGATAAAAAATTCGGAAGATTATCATTGATTATTCCAATATCTGGCTTCTCTTCAAATAAAATTTTTAAAAGATCCTTATGATTGTTTATTGCTATCTTACCAATTTTTATATGAGGGATCTTTATACGGTCATATAAGGATTCAAATTTATCAGATATCCTTTTTTCATCTTTTGGACTTTGAAGCTCAATTACTGTAAGTTTCCCATCTAAGCTACAGCTCAAATGATTAAATAATTTGTTTCTGTAATTCAATATGTAGTTGGTTAAAATTAGAATATTGTTGGACCTTTTATTAGCATGCTCCCAGACCAAGTCTCTTTTTAATTTCTTCGACAAACTTTTCATTTTATATCACCTGTGTAGTTTAATGCGCTTCATACTCAAATTTTTTCTGAATTTCCTTAATGAATATGGCGCTACAAATCTCCAAATAACCATTAAAATAGCTATTAGAAATTCAGGAATAAATTTAAATAATACATTGAATTTTTCCCTATTGTAGTTATTTAAGCTTGCAATAAATCTTTCAAATGTAGCTCTAAGAACTTTCGTATTACTGATGCCGTAGTCACCTTCAATAACAGATATTGTTATAGGAACATAAAAAAATTTTCCATTTTTTATATAAAGTCTTTCTATTAAATCAAAATCTCCAGCAATTTCATATTTCGTATTATATACTCCTATTTTCTTTAAAGCATGAAGCTTAAAAAAAGAAGAATTATGAGAAAATGCCATCCTTTTTATCAATTTCCTTAAATGAGTTGGTTTTAACATGTAATAATCTCTGCCAAAATACACACACCAATTACCGAATATCAATGTCGTCTCTGTTGGTATTGATATCTTACAAAACAACTCAGTTAAAACACTTTCATTAAAAAAATAATCTCCCCCATTCATAAAATTTAGCCAGTTCCCACAAGCCACATATATCCCCTTATTCATCGCATCATAGATCCCCCCATCCTTCTCACTCACCCAATAATCAATCCTATCTTCATACTTTTTTATAATATCCAGAGTCCCATCCGTAGACCCACCGTCAATAATAATATACTCCACATTGGGATAGGTTTGATTGATTACGCTCTCTATGGTTTGTTCAAGGTATTTCTCTCCATTAAAAACTACAGTGATTACAGATATCAACGGCAGATAGGTAATGGTTGCATCAGCCTCGACCTTGTTAATATACTCTCTTATCTTTTCTTGCAGCTCTTCTGGCGCAGGTTCTACGGGTTCACCTTCTGTATCACATATATACCACACATTATCTACGAGCTTATAGCTATGCTTAAAATACCCTTTTGTACGCAACCCCCCTTCTCCCTTTCTACCTTCACCTTCTGGCAAAAATAGAATCGTTTCAAATTTATATTCGGGCTTATTTACAATAAAGGGCTTAATCTGAGTAATAAGCATTTAAAACTTCTTCCTCATTATAGCATGGTATTACAAGCGCTAAAACTGGCTTATCCATTTTAATTACCTAAGTTTATAGATACTTCTTTCAGATACCACTCATAGGTTTTCCTTATGCCTTCTTCAAGGCTTGTTTTGGGCTCCCAGCCCAGCTCTTTTATTTTGCTTATATCAAGAAGCTTCCTTGGCATTCCATCAGGCTTGGATATATCGTGTGCAATTTTTCCCTTAAAACCAACAATATCCTTAATAATCAAGACAAGGTCTTTGATTAAAATATCCTCACCCGTTCCAATGTTAACAAAATAGTCGGGGCTTATAACTCTCATCAAAGAAACATCCACACGCTCCATTATGAAAACTGCTCCTTCTGCAAGGTCATCCACAAACAAAAACTCTCTATACACATTTCCACTTCCCCAAACCTCAACCAAAACAGCGCCCTGTTGGATCATGACACCATTTTTGGATAAAACCTCAAGTATCTGTTCTTCGCTTGCCTGTCCATCTACTCCCTCTATCGGGCTCTTATTCAGGTCTTTTCTAATAGCATCCCAATCCTTATTTTCAAGGCATTTACCGAGATGGCACTTCCTTATAAGGGCAGGCAATACATGAGAAGTTTTCAGGTCAAAGTTATCATTATAACCATACAAGTTTGTAGGCATAAGAGAGATAAAGTTTGTACCATATTGCTCGTTGTAATAACGGCAGAGTTTTATGGCGGATATCTTAGCTATGGCATAGGGCTCATTAGTAGGCTCAAGAGGTCCGGTAAGAAGGTGTTCTTCTTTCATTGGTTGGGGAGCAAGCTTAGGATAGATGCAAGAAGACCCAAGGTTTAAAAGCTTTGCTACCTTGTATTTATAGGCTGAATGGATTACATTCAAGGCTATGGCTAAGTTGTCGTAGATAAACTCCGCCCTATAGGTGTTGTTGGCAAGTATTCCTCCTACCTTTGCGGCACATAGAAAAACAAACTGGGGCCTTTGTTCCTCAAAAAACTGCTCTGTTTCCTGTTGATTTCTTAAGTCTAAGGGAAAAAACTTAACCTGTGTTTCTCTGAATTCCAAAGGAATACGCCTGTGATAGTTGGAGATGATGTTTTTATAGCCCTTTTCTAATAGTTTTCTTATAATGGCGCTTCCTACATTTCCACTTCCGCCAGCAACAAAAATCTTACTATCCTTTTCCATACCCATCATCTCTGTGCCCTTTCTGTGTTTGGTATGTATGTTATTTCATGATCGGTATAGAAAAAGCCCTTTTCCTTAGCCACCTCAATTCCCTTACCTACCACCGGAAGCTCAAGCCTTTTCATATCATAGTCCATCATAATCATTACAAGCTCCTCAAAGGTAGTCCTTGGCTCCCATCCCAACTTTTGCCTTGCTTTGGTAATATCTGCTTGTAAATGCTCCACCTCGGTAGGTCTAAAATATTTTGGGTCTACCTCAATCAAAACATAACCACTTTTTAATCTGTAGTCCCATATAGGGCTCACGCTCTTAACAATACCCTTCTCTTGCCCCTTTTCTCCCCTCCACTCCAATTCAATGCCCACATATTCACAAGCCTTATTCACATACTCCATCACAGAATGGCTTTCTCCAGTTCCTACCACATAATCATCTGGCTCTTCTGCCTGTAGCATTAGCCACATCATCTCTACATACTCGGGTGCAAACCCCCAGTCCCTTTTTGCGTGTAGATTGCCCAAATAGAGCTTACTTTGTTTTCCTGCAAGGATATGAGCCAAGCCCCTTGTGATTTTTCTTGTTACAAAGGTTTCTCCTCTTCTTGGGCTTTCGTGGTTAAAAAGTATTCCATTGCAAGCAAATAGGTTGTAAGCTTCTCTGTAATTTACTGTAACCCAGTAGGCATAAACCTTTGCTGCTGCGTAGGGACTGCGTGGATAAAAAGGTGTTTTTTCGTTCTGCGGTGGAGGTGATGCTCCAAACATCTCAGAAGAAGACGCTTGGTAGAATTTGGTTTTTATACCACTCCTGCGGATAGCTTCTAAAATGCGGATGGTTCCAAGGGCTGTTATATTTCCCGTGTATTCAGGAATTTCAAAGCTAACCTTTACATGGCTTTGTGCTCCAAGGTGATAGATTTCGTGGGGCTGAATATTGTATATCAAATAGGAAAGGTGGCTGGAATCGGAAAGGTCTCCATAGTGTAAAAAAAGCTTTGCATCTTTCTCGTGAGGATCAACATAGATGTGGTCAATCCTATGTGTGTTAAAGGTGCTTGCCCTACGAATCACACCGTGCACTTCATAGCCCTTGCTAAGCAGCAACTCTGCAAGATAAGACCCATCCTGACCAGTTATGCCGGTAATTAGAGCTCTTCTCATATAGTGCTCCTTGTGATAGGTTTAATTATAAAGTTTACTATCATATTAAATAAAATTAACAGCTCCAGACCCTTTAAATCACTTAATGTCTTGTAAAACTTCTTCATACAAATTTATATATTTTTTGGCTACAATTCTACTATCAAACTCTCTAACTATTTTTTCTCTTGCATTTCTGCATAGTTCCTCATAATTATCAGCATTTAAAACCCATTCAATCCCAAAAGCAAGGTCTGCTGTGTCAAAAGGTTTAGCAAGATAACCATTCATTTTATGGTCTATTAAATCACTATTACCACCTACATCAAAAGCTACAACAGGAGTACCGCACGCTAAGCTCTCCATAATAACATTAGATAGGTTTTCTTGAAGACTCGGTACTATCACCACATCGGCTGAGCTATAAAGTGCAATCAAACTTACATCATCATAAAGATGTCCCATATAATGTGTTTTAAATCCAAAATCTGGTGCATTTTGTGGCTTACTACTTCCAAATACTACAAGCTCCACATCTTTATACTGTAATTTACGCAGGGCCTCGCTTAGCTCTTTAAAGCCTTTATTAATATCATTTGTTGCATTAACTGCACCAAATAAAATCAATTTTTTATTTGCTGGTAAGTTCCAAAGTTCTCTTGCTTTCTCTTTGTCAAAAGGTTTGAAAATACTTGTATCTATAGGATTTGGCAAGTTTACAATTTTTTTATCTCCAAGAAGAGAGCTTTCTTTGGCACACTCCGCAAGCCATTTGCTTAGCCCAACTATAGTTATATTTGGCAACTTTGAAAATACTTTCTGTTTCCTATTCCAGGTTTTTCTGCTCAAATCATTCTGTTTATCACTTCCTAGTCTCGGACAGGCTCCACAATTTTCCTTATATTTCTCGCAATCCCATTTGATATGACATCCTCCGGTAAAAGCCCAATTATCATGTAGACTCCAGACAATAGGTACTTTGATTTTGCAAATATCCTCAACCCTCATCATCCCACCACAAATCCAATGTAGGTGGACGATATCGGGCTTAATCTCATTTATCTTATTAACAACATTTGAAAAAGGTAACCAGGCAGGACTAAAGAGTGTTTTTGTTCGGTTTTTATACCATCTCACTGGCAATGAATCTAAAATAGGGCGAAGCTTCCCAATTGCTTTTTGCACTTTTGTAGTAGGACCTATCACTGTGTAATCATCGCTACTTTTATTTTGTACAAGCATCTGACTATGAATTCCCCTATTCAAAAGCGCTCTATGAAGTCTATAAGCTGCCCTTGCAGCCCCACCGTCAATATCATTTGTGTTTATGATTAAAACTTTCATTCAGTTACAATTCTTTGTCTTCTTATATTACCTACTGTGTTAATGTCAAAACCTTCTGTTAACATTATTCTGGGTAAACATTCCCTAAATTTTTTGTGTTCTTTGTATATCGTTCCTGGTCTTGTCGTGGTTGCAGTTTTTAAGCCTAAGTTTTTAACTACATGAAATTCTCTCTTTCCAATCTCCACTTTGCTACCAAATGGATAAGCAAAATGTTCAATTGGCTTTTTGATTTTTTTCTCTAATAATGCATTAGCTTCTAATATCTCAGCTTTTATTTCTTCCACACTAAGCCTATTAAGTGGATAGTGATTTTTTGTATGTCCACCGATAGTGCAGAGTTCGTCTTTTGACAATTCAACTATCTCTTCCCAATCCAAACAAAGTTCTCTAGCATTCTTTTTACTTTTATCCATCCAATCTATTTTGTAGTCATAAAACAAATCTTCCAAACTTTTTATCAAGTTATCCTTTTGAAATGGTAACGATAAGATTATTTTTCTAATTTCTAGAAACACTTGCTCTTTTTCTTCTTTGGTTTTACATTCATATATTTTACCATTCGATAATTTTATTATGTCATTTTCTAAAATTAAGTCTTCAAGAATATACCACCAGAGTATGGCCATTTTTTCTGGAAATGAAGTGGTGACATAAATGCAAAAAGGAACATTATGTTTTTTAAAGATTGGGTAAGCAATTTCATAGTTGTCTTTATAACCATCATCAAGGGTAATAACAACTTTTTTTTCAACATCTTCTTCTTTAATAAGTATTTCGTAAAGTCTATCAATAGAGATAAATTCATAACCTTTTAGCTTTAAATCTGCTAAAAACTTATCTAAAAAATCAGGTGACACCTTCATGTTTTCATTTGGGAAAAGTTTGTCTTGTTCAAATGGAGACACACGATGGAGCATGAAAATAGTAATCATGCCACCGAAATAATTCTTTATAAAAGGCAAAACAGATAATAATCTTTTCATCCTCTATATCCAAAAATATTAAGCTGCAAATCCATATTTGCATCTCTATTATTTTTTATAAATGGGTGCTTTCTTTTGGAGATATTTTCAATATAATATCTAAAACCATTCATTTCAAGTATATTTAAAATTTCACTTAATCTCTGTTTTGAATTGTTCCATGAGTGATATTCTACGAATATATTTTCAACATTTTTCAAGCTATCTTGACAATCTTTCAATACTTCATACTCTGCACCCTCAATATCGATCTTCAATAAATCAATTCTTGCTTCTTTTTCGAGAAAATTTTTTAGCCGCACACTTCCTATTTTAATTTTATTAGTAGGGGCATAGATAGAACCACCATCTGCCCCTTCACTTCCGAACTCAACACCGTTATCATCTATCCAAACTGCTTTGTTTATAATTTCAACATCATTAATACCATTTTTTGAAAGATTTAATTTTAGTATTTCTGCTATCATAGGATCTGCTTCAAAGGCTTTGATTTTTGCATTTGGGAAAAGTTGCTTAAAATAAAGACAACTTGTACCCACATTTGCTACACAATCAAAAATAGTCGGCTGATGGGTGTTAGAGTTAAATTTATATATTTCATCAACAAATATCTCTTTAAACTGCCAGAGAAAACTTGGTAAATCGGGAACATCAAAACAATAGTTTAGAAATTTAATATTATCAATCTTTTTATAACGTTTATACTTCCCCCATTTATCATAAAGTCTAATAAATTCGCGTTCGTTTTTGTTTTTTATATAGTAATATAGAGGTCTTATTATATTTTTTATAAGTGTTTTCATTTTTTTAATACTTTCAGTGCTATAATTATTTGATAGTCTTTATCTTTATAAAATAATTCTTCGGAAGTTAATTCCTCTGCTGATATTCCATGCAAGAATGCTGTTGCTGCTAACACATTGCCGTAGGTTTCTACTTCAACATTTCCTTTACCAAAAACTTCTTCAAATGCTTTTTTTATAGATAGATCTGTAAATCTCCAGTAATCTCCCCATCGATCCATATCATACCTGCTTATTTGAGAGATACCAGCAACTGTGACCAATGCCACCCCCCCCCGTTTTAGCATATGATGAAGTCCTTTGATTGCAGATTTAAAATCATAAATAAAATTTAGTGTTTGAGTGACTATGAAACAATCTATTTTCTCTTCTGGAAGAGTAGCTATATTCGTGAGGTCTCCTATGATAGTTGCATTTTTATTGTCCGAGACATAATGTAGTATTTCATACTTTTCCACATTGGTTCCAAACTTTTTAGAGTAGGTGTTTTCAGCTATTTCACAAACTACACCTTTAATACGCTGCTTGTTTTTCTCAAGAAAATTCTCTATATATACTCTATCTATTGGAGTTCCTCTGTCAAATCCAAAAACTCTGGATATAGGTTTTAGGTTCCGTAAGTTATACCAGTTAGTCTTTTTAAGCCGCCGGGATATAATTTTTCTTAGTAGTTTTATTAATTGAATTGTTTTTTCCATTTCTCTATATTTTCAAAAGGAATTTTTAATCTTGTTTCATATTCATTTTCAAAAAAACTAATAATACCTTTAGTATCATCTCTATCTATAACGTTTAGATTTATATCTTTCGCGATTTCTTTTGCTCTATTATCTATAGCCAAAATCAAAGTTCTTTTTTTATACTGAAGCGCTCTGATTCCTGCATGCAACCTTGTACCTATGTAATCAACATCTTCATTTTTTAAAACTTCATCATATAAATGTAATTTGGGAGGTATAATATACAACCGGCTTTTATCTATCTTTGCAAATGAATTAATATAATTTAAATCACCAAGACCCTGGATAAAATAAAATACTTTTTTATAATCTAAAGAAAAAATAGTTTCTAAAAATTTTTCATCTAAATTTCTTTTTTTGTTATAGTCAGTTAAAGTAATCACCACATTTTCACTTCTTTTTAATGGTATCTGTTTACAATGTTCAGGTGTTAAACTCCATGTAGACGGGCACGAGGTATTAAGAACGTTAGAAATTCCAATACTATTAAGCATTTGTTCAGTATATGAATCTCTCACGGAATGTAAAC
>CALDSV010000007.1 GCA_937924475.1 uncultured bacterium | reverse complement strand
TTGAGGTCTTACAAAACTGAGAGTTTCATTTAATATCCTCTCCAATCTTCTGGTCTCATCAGTGATTACTCTTACGTAGCCTTTTAATTTATCATCAGTTATTTCCTTGTCAAGCCTCTTTGCAAAACCACCTATTGCAAGTAAAGGATTTCTTATTTCATGAGCAACTTTTGCAGCCATTTCACCTAAAGCTGCCATTTTTTCCATGGAAGATATCTTTTCCCTTAAATTTCTTATTTCTGTAATGTCTCGTGCAAGATTAATTGTGCCCTTTAAATTCCCTTCTTTATCGAAAATTGGTGAACTTGATACTAAATATATACCATCAAGATAATTTTCCTCTATCTCTCCCATCTTTTCTTTCCTGCTTTCTAAAGCCATTCTATGAGGGCAATTTTTCAAAGGAGATTCTGTTTTATGAAGAAGCTGAAAGCATTTTTTATTAATTACTTCTTTTTCCTCCATGCCCAGTTTTTTAAGAAAAGCTTTATTGACCTTTTTAATTGAATAAAATTCATCGGTATAGTAGAGCAAATCAGTTATGGAGTCAAACAACATTTCCAGTTCTTTTTCTGCTTTTTCTACCTTTTCAAAGATCCAAGCATTTTCAATGGCCCCAGCAACCTGATCTGCAAATCCTTTTAAAAAGTTTATATCCTGTTCTGTTATTGGTTTTCGAGTATATAGATTGTCTACAAATATGGCTCCGATTGTCTTGTCTTTTGATACTAAAGGAACAATGGCATAGGCAACACTGCCCAATTGTTGAATAATTATAGGATCTGCTTCTTCTTTGTGAACATCTTGGATATTAAAAACTTTTTTTTCTCTAACTGCTCTTACAAGAGGTGTATTAATGTTTTCTAAGGATATATTAATATTTTTACAGAGTCTGTCAAAAAAGGAATCTTCCTGTAAATCTTTTTTACTAAGTTCCTCCAAAACCTCATAGAGAGTTTTTTTTGTCTGTGCTAAGCTTGACCATATTTGCCAAGCTTCCTCATAACTGGAAGGCCCTACTGCCATTTTACCTCTTATAGTATTAGTCTCTTCATCAACTAAAAAAAGTACTGCTCTGTTGAATCCCAATCCCTCTCCCATTGTGATGACCGTTAAAATCATTCTCAACAATTTATTTAGTGATAGCGTGCTTCTTACTACAGAGCTCACAAAAAGAATTTTAGTTAGCTCTTCATTTCTACGGATCAACTCTCTTTCAAGTTTTTTTCTCTCTGTAATATCCCTTGCAATTCTACTAACACCTATTATTTCTCCTGTAATATTTTTGATAGGTGAGAGTGTAACACTTACCTCAATTATTCTCTGGTCTCTGGTAATTCTTACTGTTTCAATGTCTTTAAGGATTTCTCCTTTTTTAATCCTTTCTAAATAAAACCTCTCTACATCCTCTAAGAAATCAGGTATAATTGGCAGAGGTTTCCCGATTACCTCCTCTTTTTTGAATCCGAAAATTGTCTCTGCTCCTCTATTCCAGGCTGTGACTATATTATTAAGATCTGTAGCTACAATGGCATCAGCTGAACTTTGAATTAAACTCTCAAGATAACTCTTCAGTTCGTTTAGCTCTCTGTAGTGAATTGATTTCTGAATGATTAATGAAGCAAAAGATGAAAAAATTTCTCCAAGTTTTATGTCATCTTCTGTAAATTCTCCCACACCCTCTTCAGAGTCAATTTTATTATATATGAGTATGGTTCCTATTATTTCTTCCTCAATTTTGTTTCCCTTCGATGATTCGGTTCTCTTAATTACAAGGGGTAAACACATCGCTGAATAGGCAGGTATGTCAAATTCTATTCTTTCAAGATCTTCTTTGTTGAAAATTTTTACTTTTCCTTCTCTAACTACTTGTCCACAGGGAGTCTCCTCTATATCTATCTCTGATTTGTATTGAGGTAAATTAAAAGCTGCAGCCACATATAATTTTTTATCCCTTATGAGTCTCAAAACTGCTGATTGAGCATTTAAAATATCTGTAATATGAAATATTAGCCTTTCAAGTAAGGCATTTGTCTCCTCTGATACCTCAAGCAAATGAATTAGTTCATAAAGGGCTTTTAATTCTCTCATAAATTAATAGCCTCGCCATATAATTTAATATAGTTCTTACAACTCTTTGACCAAGAAAAGTCTTTTTCCATAGCAGAAATTTTCATTTTATGAAATTTTTCTCCATCTCTGTAGTGATGAAAAAATCTATCCATTGCTTCTATAAGAGAAGCTGCTTCATAATTTTCAAATAACAAACCTGTCTGTCCTTCATCAACAGTATCAATAAAACCACCTGTCTTTCTACAAATTGGAATGGTACCATATCTCATTGATATCATCTGACTTAATCCACAGGGCTCGTACTTAGAAGGCAAAATTATTCCATCCGCTCCTGCGTAAACTTTATGAGCTTTTTCCTCATCAAAAGTAATAAACGATTTAATTTTAAAGGGAAATTTGTACTCCATTTCTTTAATTTTATTTTCATAAAAATATTCTCCTGTACCTAAAAAGATAAAGACTCCTTCTTTCTTAACTAATTCTGGTAAAGCATCAATAAGAATATCAATTCCCTTTTGAGATACCATCCTTCCAAGGAAGGCAATTAAAGGAGTATTTATGTCATAATTAAAGCAAGCCATTTTCATTAAATATTCCTTGTTTTTTTCTTTTCCCTTAATGTTTTCTACACTGTAGTTTTCCACAATATAAGGATCAGTTTGAGGATTCCATATTCTATAGTCAATTCCGTTAAGTATTCCTACTAATCTATCCTGTCTTTTCCTTAGAACTCCTTCAAGCCCAAAACCATATTCAGGCGTTAAAATCTCTTTTGCGTAAGTAGGACTTACAGTGGTAATAAAATCTGCATAAAGGATACCAACTTTGAGAAAATTAACCATACCGTAAAATTCCAAGCAATCTATATGAAACATTTCCCAACCAAATCCTGTTATATTCAATGTTTCCTTTGGAAAAACACCTTGATAGCCTAAGTTATGAATGGTGAGAATAGTTTTACTCTTTTCAAAACAGGAGGATTCTCTGTAAATAGTTCTTAAATAAAGTGGAATCAAGGAAGTATGCCAATCATGACAATGAATTACATTAAATTGAAAATTTAAAATTTTACATATCTCTAAAAAAGCCTTTGAAAAAAATATAAATCTCTCTGCTTCATCAAAATACCCTCCATATTTAGTGCCATAAATTTGCTCTCTATCATAGTAGTAATTGTGTTCAAGAAAATATACATTTCCTCTTTTATCTGGAGTTAGAATCAAATTATCCTCTTCATCAATATAGGCACGTGCAGAGAGTAGAGCTCCAAATTTTTTAGCTTCTCCGATTGATACTCCATAAACAATTTCAGTATTTTCTACTTTGTCATAGAAATTGTTTTTTGTTTCCCTGTAATAAGGCAAAAAAAGTTTAACGTCTATACCTTCTTTAAGAAGCTCTTTAAAAAGAGCACCCACCACATCGCCTAACCCTCCAGTTTTTGAAAAGGGATAAGCCTCTGCAGAGATCAACGCAATCTTCATATTTTTGCCTCCCTCATAAACTTAGCAGCTTCCTCTGGAGGTGTAGGATTTATAAAAAAACCTGAACCCCATTCAAAACCTGCAGTTTTTATGAGTTTTGGTATTATCTCAATATGCCAATGATAATGCTCATTTACCTCATCATTAAAGGGAGAAGTATGCAAAACATAATTATAAGGCGGGCTCTCAAGTACTGCATCAAGTTTTCGCAAAGTAGTCTGTAAAGCCTCAGCAAGAAGAGCAAAACTTTTGTCTTTTGGTTCAAATTTTGATTCATGCTTTTTAGGTAAAATCCATGTTTCAAAGGGTTCTCTTGGAGCAAAAGGAGCAATAACAATATAAGCGTCATTTTGATATATTACTCTTTTGTCTGTCTCAAGTTCTTGGGCAATAATATCACAGAAAATACATCTATCTCTAAGTTCATAATATCTTTTACATGAATTCATTTCTTCTGTTACATGATGGGGTACAACAGGCAAAGCAATAAGTTGACTATGAGAATGCTCAATGGTAGCACCTGCCACTTCTCCTTCATTTTTGAAAATCAAAACATATTTAAATCTTATATCTTTCTTTAGATCTGTAATTCTGAAATAATAAGCCCAAAGTACATCTTCAACAGCTTTTTGAGTCATGGTTGATAAAGATGCTAAATGGTCAGGTGTTTCAATAATTACTTCATGAGCACCAATGCCGTTCATTTTATCATAAACACCCTCTCCT
>CALDSV010000006.1 GCA_937924475.1 uncultured bacterium | reverse complement strand
TTATTGAAATAACTAAAATTCTCATAGGTAGTAAACCAATACAATTAAAAACTCACTTCCCCTCTAAAAGCTTTGTAATGCTTTCTGATCCCTTAAAAATAAGACAAATTCTTATGAATATAGCATCAAATTCAGCCAAATTTACTGAAGAAGGCTATATATTCATAGGTTTAAAAATATTAAAAGAAGAAATTCTAATAAAAATTCAAGATACAGGAAGAGGAATTCCCATGGATAAAATGAGAAATCTTTTCCATCCTTACTGTTCCTTAGAATCAATTAATGAAAAAATTTATGAAAGCTCTGGCTTAGGTCTATACATAACAAGAGAACTTATAAATATTCTTAAAGGAGCCATTGAAATTGAGAGCGAATATGGAAAAGGAACATCAGTTTATATCTCATTACCATATAGACACAAACCAAAATAGAGACTTTCTTTGGGGAGTAGCTACTTCTGCTTTTCAGTTGGAAGGTTCTCCCTATGCTGATTGGTCCACATGGGACAGTATCTTTGAGCTTAATCCAAAGGTGACCAATCATTATGAACTCTACAAGGAAGATATTAAACTTATAAAAAATCTTGGTGTCAATGCCTACAGATTCTCTATTGAATGGAGCAGAATTCAACCTGCTGAAAATTACTGGAATAAGGAAGTAGTTCAACATTATCAAAAAATTATTGATCTATTAAGAGAAAACAACATAACACCAATGGTTACAATTCATCATTTTACTCATCCCATATGGTTTATAACCAAATATCCCTGGCATAAGAGAAAATCCATAGAGAAATTCACAGAATACGTAGAAAAACTTATTGAAAACATAAAGGGAGTTGACTATTGGATTACTTTCAATGAGCCTTATCTTCTCATATTGGGTGGTTACTTAGAAGGTTGTATTCCTCCAGGATATAGAGATTTAAATTTGGGGATGAAAGCTTTAAAAAACATTCTAATTTGTCATAGCCATATCTATGAACTTTTACATTTAATTAATAAGAATTCCATGGTAAGTATTGCCCACAACATGGCTGTTTTTGCACCTTGGTGTAGATGGAATCCTTTTGATAGAGTTTTATCAAAAGTTGCAAAAAGATTCTACAATCACTCAATAATTGATGGATTTTTAGAGGGAAAAATTACTCTACCCATTCCCTTTAGAAAAGGAATAGAAATAGAAGTTCCCATAAAGGGAAAAATTGACTTTTTTGGCATAAACTACTATACAAGAGTTCATATGAGATTTAATCCTTTTCGGAAACTATTCATTGAATTTAGACATAGAGACATAGACGGACACGGTCTTACTGATATGGGATGGGAAATATACCCAAAGGGATTAAAGAAGGTTCTAAAATACGCTTCTCGGCTTAATGTTCCTCTAATCATTACAGAAAATGGAATTGCCACAAGGAATGACAACAGAAAAATTAAATACATTAAATCACACATTGATGTAATAGAAAATGCCATAGCAGAAGGAATAGATGTAAGGGGCTATTTCTATTGGTCTTTAATTGACAATTATGAATGGCTTCACGGACTTGATGCAAGATTTGGACTTTACAGAGTTGATTTTAAAACTTTTAAAAGAATACCAACTAAAGCAGCCCATTTCTATTCTTATCTTATTAAAAGCAGAAAATTCCTTAATAATATATCACCTAATCATTAATTTTTCAGCCTGATTTTCCAATTAAATTAGACATAAATTAGACAGAAGAGAGAACCTTTAGGGTCTGAAAAATTTTTACCATTTCTTTAAGAGGAATCTGTCCCGGAGCTGAAGCCTTATGTAAAGAAGCATATGTGATCAAAGAACCAAAAAGGGGATTAATAATTCTTGATGGAATTCCTTTGTCACCCATGCCTATGGTAATTATATTTTCCTCCTTATGCTGTAAAGTAAAGAGGAGAATAGTCTCCAAATCAGAAACATTTTGAATCATGGTGGCTATTTTAATAATGTCTCCACCCAATTTTTTCCCAGCTATTAGTATTTCTCTGAGTTTTTCTATGTTAGGCGTATATTGGAAGCAATGATAGGAGGTTATTAGAATTTTATTAGCTTCTTTTGCAACTTCCCTTATAATTTTTGCATCCTCTGAAAAGATTTCTACATCAATAAATTGCACATAGTCCAATATTTTTCTGTAAAGATCTACTCTATTTTCAAAATTTTTCCCTCCACCCTCTTGAGGAATTCTAATTGTTGCTATTAATGGTAAATCAAATCTCTCTTTAGCCTCATGAAAAATATCTTCTATTTTTTCAATGTTTTCAAAAAGATCTATTCTTAACTCTATGATATCAGCATCTTTTATTTCTTCCTTAGGAAGGCTTATAACATCCCTATCATTAAGAACTATTGCAATGGTGGGAAATTTTTTTAAAAAACCTTTCATTGGACTACTATGAGTTTAAAAAACCTTCTTTTTCCCACTTTTATAGTGTATTCTCCGGGTTTAAGTTTTGTATCCTTATCTGTTATAACATAATTGTTTATCTTTACTGCTTTTTGGTTGATTAGTCTAATTGCTTCTGAAGTGCTTTTTGTTATTCCCTTTTCTTTGAATATTTTCGGGATCCAAAGTCCTCCTTCTTCGTAGGAAATCTCAAATGATTCGATATCCTCGGGAGTGTCCTTTTGTCTGAATAGCCTTATAAATCTCTCTTTTGCTCGTTGAGCAGCCTCTTTTCCATGATATCTTTGTACCAATTCAAAAGCTAAGGATTCCTTTGCATCTCTTGGATTTACTTTACCTTCCTTTATACCTCTTTTAAGTTCCTCTAACTGTTCAAGAGGAATATGACTTAAAAGTTCGTAATATTTAATCATTAATTCATCATTTATTGACATGAGTTTCCCAAACATTTCATCTGGAGCCTCATTTATTCCTACATAATTTCCAAGACTTTTTGACATCTTTTGAACTCCGTCAAGTCCCTCCAACAAAGGCATCATTATTATAACCTGTTCCTCCATACCATACATTTTCATAAGCTGTCTTCCCATGAGCAGATTAAACCTTTGATCAGTGCCTCCAAGCTCTATATCTGCCTTTAGATAGACAGAATCATAAGCTTGCAGAAGAGGGTAAAGGAATTCAAGAATTGTTATTGGCCTTCCCTCAGAAAATCTCTTTTTAAAATCCTCTCTTTCAAGCATTCTTGCCACTGTCTCAGCACCAGCAAGTCTACACATCTCCAAAGCTGTCATGGAGCCAAACCATTCACTGTTAAATCTTATAATCGTTTTTTCTGGATGGAGTATTTTGAAAACCTGTTCTTTATAAGTTTCAGCATTTTTTAAGACTTCCTCTTTTGTGAGAGGTTTTCTTGTTTCAGTTTTTCCAGAGGGATCTCCTATCATTCCAGTAAAATCACCAATTAAAAATATTACTTCGTGTCCTAATTCCTGAAATTGCCTCATCTTTTCAAGCAAAACAGTATGTCCTAAATGAATATCTGGAGCTGTTGGATCAAAGCCCACTTTAATTCTTAAAGGTTTCTTATCTCTATATGATTTTTCAATCTTTTTTTTGAGATCTTCCTCCAGAATTATTTCAATTGCACCTCTTTTAATGATCTCAAATTGTCTGTCTGGTGATAACACCTTTTTACCTCCCTTAAAAAGAGTGTTCTTTATCTGGAAATAATCCTTTTTCTACTTCGTCTCTGAATTGATTTAATGCTTTTAATATATGTTCTCTTAGATTTGCATATTTCTTTACAAATTTAGGTGTAAATTTTTCAAAAAGTCCAAGTAAATCATGTAGTACCAAAACCTGACCATCACAGAAAGGTCCAGCACCAATTCCTATGGTGGGAATTTCAAGGCTTTCTGTAATTTCCTTAGCAAGTTCTGAAGGAATAACCTCTAACACCACAGCGACAGCTCCAGCATCCTGAAGCATTAAAGCATCTTCTTTTATTCTCTTTGCCTGTTCAGGATGTTTTCCTTGGAGCTTATATCCTCCCATTCTTAAAACTGCTTGAGGAGTTAGTCCAATGTGGCCTATTACCGGAATTTCAGCTTCTGTAATAGCTTTAACTTGATTTAAAATTTCTCTTCCTCCTTCAAGTTTTACTGCTTGAGCATAGGCTTCCTTTATAAGTCTTCCTGCATTTCTTACAGCTTCCTCTTTACTTATTTGATAAGACATAAAGGGCATATCTGCTACTACCATGGCTCTTTTTGTAGCTTTAGAGACAATTTTTGTATGATAAATGATCTCCTCCATGGTAACTGGAAGGGTACTTTCATTTCCTTGAAAGACCATTGATAGAGAGTCTCCTACCAAAATCATATCTATGCCAGCTTCATCAACAATACTTGCAAAGGGATAATCATAGGCAGTAAGCATGGTAATCTTTGAGCCTTGTTTTTTCTTGGTAAGTAAATCTATAACCGTAAATCTCATTGGCATGCCTTTCTTATTGCTTTAAGTTGAAGCTGAAGACTTTTTATCCCCTCCCATTCATTGATAGTAGGGATAAAAGCTGCATCAACCAGTGAACCCTCTAAGATTTGCGCTTCTGCCATATCAAATCCAATGGCTGCAAGAGTATTTCCATTTTGTCGCAAAAACATTCTTAGATGATTGTTTCCTACTTTTTTTAAATTTACCACAGTTAATTCCTTTGCTCCAAATAGGGGCTCTTTGTTACCTTCTCCAAAAGGCTCAAGTAAGGCAACCTCTTTTGCTACTCTTTCTGTCACTTCCTTCAAAGCTACTGCCACATCTAAATAGAGGATATTTTTATTGTATTTTATTAAATCTTTAGCAATGCTACATAAACGCTCTTTGAGATTGTCTAAATCATCTCCTTTCAGAGACATACCAGCAGCTCCTTTATGTCCACCAAATCTTAGAAGTATATCCTTACATCCCATTAATAACTCTTGTAGATCTATTCCGTAAGGTGCTCTTGCTGAACCCTTTGCTATTTCTTCATTAGTAGAGAAAACAAAAACAGGCCTTTGAAACCTATCAATTAGTTTGCTGGCTACAGTACCAATTACTCCGGGATGCCACTTTCCCCATAAAACAATTACAGGTTCATCATTAAAATCCTTCTGTAATTTTTCCTCCACCTCAGTCATTATCTTTTCTTCCATCTTTTGTCTTAGAGAATTTATTTGATTTAGCCATTTACTAAGTTTTTCTAATTCTGAATCATCTTCAGAAATTAAAAATCTAACCACATCAGTAGCATCGTCAACTCTGCCAGGAGCATTAATTCTTGGTATGAGACAAAAGCTTAAATGAAAACCTTTTAAATAATTCGAATTTATTCCAGCCACACTCTTGAGGACTCTAAGGGAGTTTCTCTTTGGAGATTCAATAAAATTCCATCCATGCTTCATAATAACTCTATTTGCAAAAGTAAGAGGAACCATATCTGCATAGGTTCCTATGGCAACAAGATCTAAGTATTCCAGAGCCTTTTCCCTGTCCAACGCCATAGCAAGCATAAAAGCAACACCTACACCTGAAAGACAGCTGTAGGTAACTTTGCCATCAATTTTTGGGTTAATAACAGCTAAAGCCTGAGGAATTTTTACTTTTTCATTGACTCTTAAGGGTTCATGATGATCTGTAATTATGACCCCTATCCCCTCTTTGTTTGCATGATCTACAGCATCAAAATCTCTTATACCACAATCCACAGTAATTATTAATTCTGCTCCAACCCTCTTTGCCTCTTCAAGGCTTTTTT
Source organism: uncultured bacterium (assembly GCA_937924475.1). GTDB lineage: Bacteria > Nitrospirota > Thermodesulfovibrionia > Thermodesulfovibrionales > Thermodesulfovibrionaceae > Thermodesulfovibrio. Next base: position 75,781 of record CALDSV010000006.1, on the reverse strand, counting down.
GGCTTAAACCGTAACCATGTAATATTCTATTAGGTATGTAATAAAAAACTTGCGCACCTTTTTTCCTTAAAATATCGTAAAGAAGAGCTGTTGAGGTTAAGCCATCGGCATCGTAATCACCATTAATTAAGATTTTTTTATTGGATTTTATTGCAGAAATTATTATCTGGGTTGCTTCATAGACTCCTGAAATTTCAAAAGGATCAATGCTGTCCAGATGAGGATTAAGGAAGGAGTATATTTCTTCAACTTCCCTAAGCCCCCGTGAGAGTAAAACCTGAGCAATAGGAACAGTTATACCAAGGGTGTTTGATATATACTGAAGATAATCCTGATTTGTTTTTGTAACAACCCATTCTGAATATTCCATCTTATCTCTTTATCAAGGAATTATTACCAAGAAGCAAAACCACTGGACTTGCTACAAAAATAGAAGAGTATGTTCCCACTAAAATCCCAATCATTATAGCAAGAGCAAAGTCATGTAAGACTTCTCCACCAAATAAGAAGAGAGCTAAAGCTGCCATAAATGTGGTAAGGGATGTGATAATTGTTCTTGATAAAACTTCATTTATGCTTTTATTCATTAATGTTTCTAAAGTCATAGAACCTTTTGCTACTTTTCCGAGATTTTCACGAATTCTATCAAAAACAACAACTGTATCCGTAAGAGAATAACCAGCAATTGTAAGAAGTGCACTGATAAAAATTAAATTAATCTCTTTATTTAGAAGATAAAAAATCCCCAACACTGCCATTACATCATGGAAAGTAGCTAAAGTTGCTCCAATAGCAAAATGAAATCTAAATCTAATAGCAATGTAAATTAGAATTCCTAAGGTAGCTACTAAAATAGCCAAGAGAGCATCTCTTTTTGTTCTTTCACCGATTTTCGGTCCTATCTCAGTTATGGACTCTATGATGGGTTCCTTTGCAGAAAGACTGTCCTTTAGAGCCTTTTCAATTACATCCTGTGCATCCTGCTGTTGTTTTTTAAGCTTAATTAAAAGTTTTCTCTCTGTGGGCAAATCCTGTATATCAGCATCCTTAATACCAGCCTTATCTAAAACTGTTCTTACTTCTGCAATAGTAATGGGCTGAGAAAACCTTATCTGAAGGCTTAAGCCACCTGCAAAATCTACTCCAAGATTTGCTTTTCCTGTTTGAATCTGAAATATAGAGAAAATACCAATAATTGTCATTATTATTGATAATGCAAAGGCAAAATTTCTTTTCCCTAAGAAATCAATATTAGTTTTACCCAGAATTTGTATCATATGCTAAGACTCTTACTCTCCTTTCCTATATATATAAGATCAAATACAGTCTTTGTTCCAATTAGGGCAGTAAAAAGATTTATTGCTACACCTAAGGAAAGAGTTACGGCAAAACCTTTTATGGGACCAGAACCAAAATGAAATAGTACTGCTGCTGTTATAAGAGTGGTAACGTGAGAGTCAAAGATAGTCCAGAAGGCTTTTTTATAACCACTCTCAATAGCTGCTTTTGGAGTTTTACCTAATCTTAACTCCTCCCTTATTCTCTCAAACATAAGAACATTAGAATCTACAGCCATACCAATAGCTAAAGCTATACCAGCAATTCCGGGCAATGTAAGAGTTGCATTCAGAGCAGCTAAAGCACCTAAAAGAAGAATAATATTCAGCAGAAGAGCAAAATCAGCAATTAAACCGCTAAGGCGATAGTATACTATCATAAACAAAGATACAAAGAGTGCAGCTATCAAAATAGCTTTTTTCCCAGCCTCAATAGAGTCCTTTCCAAGAGTAGGTCCTACTGTTACATTCTGAATAAGTTTTACAGGTGCAGGAAGAGCACCAGCTCTAAGTACGATTGCTAAATCTTTTGCTTCCTCAAGAGTAAAATTACCTGAAATCTGGGCATTACCTCCTTCAATTTTTTCCTGAATTACAGGTGCTGAATAGAGATTTCCATCAAGAATTATTGCGAGTCTTCTTTTTACATATTTACCTGTAATTTCTTCAAAAATTTTTGCTCCAGCTTCATTAAATCTCAGGGATACATAAGGCTCATTAAATCTTTGATCAATACTTACATGAGCTTCTGCTAAAAGATCTCCTGTAAGCAGAGCATTTTTCTTAACAATATATGGTCTTTTATACACTTCTCCGGTCTCTTTGTTTGTTATCTTTTGAAAGACAATTTCATCATCTTCTGGTAAAATAGACTTCCATTGAGCTAAAAGAGTCTCTTCCTCTTGAGGTTTTATCAAGGAGGGAAGATCTTTCCAAAGCTGGGTCTCTTCATCAAGAAGTTTAAATTCTAATTGAGCTGTTTTGCCTATTATTTCCAGTGCTTTTTTAGGATCTTTAACACCGGGAAGTTGCACTACTATTTCGCTTTCTCCTTGTTTATGAATAGTTGGCTCTGCAACACCGAGCTGATCAATTCTATTACGAATTACCTCTATTGCCTGCTCAATTGATGTGGCTTCAACTTTTTTGAAGGCATTTTCTGGAAGTGAAGCAATAATTTTTGTATCTTGCAATGAAATGGAAAGATCCGGATAATTCTCACTTATAATTTTTTTTGCTTCTTCACTTAAAGGTTGAATAAATATCTTTTCCCCCCTGATACTAACAGAAGACTTTATGCCTCTCTTTTCAAGAAGACTCTGAAGATGCATTCCAATTCTCTCTAAGGTTATTTCTCTTGCTCTTTTAAGATCTACCTCAAAAATAAGATGAGAACCTCCTCTTAAATCAAGACCTAAAACTATTCCCCTTTTGGTAAAATTTTTCTTCCACCAATCAGGCATATATTGGAAAAAAGGAGTATTTGGCAGCAAAAAGACAAATGCCATGATTACCGTAAGGGTTATCAGAGCTATTCTTAGATATATACCTCTTCTCATTGAGATATCTTAATCCTCATCTGTAGGTGGTCTCAAAGCAGCAATAGACTGCTTGGAAAACTTTAACTTCACATTTTCAGCTACTTTAAGAACTACTGTATTTGGATTTACACTATCTACCACTCCGTAAAGACCACCAACAGTGATTACTTTATCTCCTCTTTTTAGATTTTCAAGCATTTGTCTGTGTTCTTTTGCTCTTTTCTGCTGAGGTCTAATGAGGAGAAAATAGAAAACAACAATTATTAAAACCAAAGGTAAAAGACTTGCTATCAAACTCATTATAGGGTCTCCCTGTCCACCTTGCTGAGGGGCAGGTCCCATAGCATAGGCACTACTGGCCAATAAATCCAATTTCATAATTCACCTCCTGATAATTTTAAATCTATTTATAGTAGCAATCTTTAATATAAAATCTCAAGTTTTATAATGTTTTCCTAAGAAAGGTTTTTATTGCCACCACTTCCTCCTTCATTAAAGGAATTTCTAAGGACTTTTTGGTAATCCTTTTTTACATTGAAGAAAAAATGGTTGCCCTCTCAAAGGGGTATCCCCTCAATAGATTAAAAAAGCTAAGAATTAAAAAGACTTATCTTGCAAAGAAAGAGGCATTTTTTATCAAAGGAAAAGTAGAAAAGCAAATAAGCAATATAAATCAAGTTTTAAAATGAAATTTTATTCTATAAGGGGATATGAAAATTTAACAGAAATTTAAAAATTTCTTAACTATCCTGTAACAACTAATATTTATTATGAATTATATGCTGTTATGTGATTTTCACATTCACACTAAATACTCTGATGGTTCAATAGAGCTAAGAAAAGTGGTAGATATATTCGGTCAGGCTGGTTTTGATGTTATAGCTATAACAGACCATGTAGTAAATGGAGATAGTTTAATAGGTAAGTTTGCCCATCGATTTAGATTTACAATTACACATAAAAATTTCAATGAATATATGGAAAACATAAAATATGAAGCTCAGAGAGCCTGGAATAAATACGAAATGCTCGTTATTCCAGGAGTTGAGATAAGTAAAAATTATTTGTCCTCTGAAAAATCTGCCCATATTCTAATTCTCGATATAAAAGACTTTATCCCAGCCTGTGAATCTTATGAAAATATATTTCTTGAAGCAAAAAAACAAGACGCCCTTATAATTGCTTGCCATCCTCACCACATGAGGGGAGAAATAAGGAATACACTATATCTTTGGAATAACAGAGATATATACGGGAAATATATAGATGCATGGGAAATAGCAAATAGAGATGATGTTTTCAATGTGGTAAGCCTTAAAAAATATCCTTATATTGCAAATAGCGATTTTCACAAGCCAAGACATCTTTACTCATGGAAAACTCTTCTTAACTGTGAAAAAGACATTATTTCAATAAAGAGATGTATAAAGCATAACAAAGGCGTGGCAATAACACTTTTTAGGGGGTAAATTAATGTTTTTATGGATAATTTTAGCATTAATTTTAGTAAGCATAACAATTTATTTTTTCCAAATTCTGGCATTGAGAAAGAAACTAAGTGAAAGTTATAATTCAACTTTTCTTCCTCCTGTATCTATAATTAAGCCTTTAAAAGGCATTGATGATAATCTTTTTGACAATCTTGAGAGCTTTTGCAAACAAGACTACCCTGAATATGAGATTATTTTTTCTTTGCAGGATGTTAATGATCCTGCCTACAGAATAGCAGAGAAGATAAAAAATAAATATCCTCATTTAGTAAGGATAATATTAGATGGCTCTCAAAGAGCATTAAATCCAAAGGTGAAAAACATGATAACTGCCTATAGAAACTCTAAATACGATTACTTCCTTATAAGTGATAGTAATGTTTATGTAGGAAAAGATTATCTGAGGAAAACAGTTTCTTGCATGACTGAAAATACTGGCCTTATAACAAATCTGATAGTGGGTGTTTCGGGAAGAAGCATAGGTGCAAAACTGGAGAATCTTCAATTAAATTCTTTTGTTATACTTGCCACATGTTTTCTTGATAAATTTCTAAAAATGCCCTGTAGCATTGGCAAATCAATGCTCATGAGAAAAAAGGATTTTGAGGAAATCGGAGGATTTGATGCTATAAAGGACATACTGGCAGAAGATTACATGCTGGGTAAGCTTATGCATGAAAAGGGCAAAGGAGTTGTTCTCAGTAATTATATGGTCAAAAATGTAAATGAATATTGGAGTTTAAGTAGATTTCTTAATAGGCATACGAGGTGGGCAAAGATAAGATGGAAGATAGGAGGAATAAAATATTTTACAGAACCTCTATCTAATCCCCTCTTTCTATCCTCTCTCACCTTCTTTGTGGATAATTTTTCCATAATGTCCCTCAAAGTTTTTCTCATGACTCTTCTTTTAAAAATATCTTTTGATTTTTATACAAGTAGGCTAATTAAATCCCCTTTAAATATTTCTGTTTTGCTAATACCCATAAAAGACCTAATAACTGCTCTAATTTGGTTTGTACCTTTTATTAGCTGTAGGTTAAGTTGGAGGGGTAACATCTACAAAATTGGTAAGGATACCATTATAATTCCTAATAATAACTTATCTTCTGTGAGGATTATCTTTAATAAGCTTAAAACAGCTTTCAATCACTAAAGGAGGTAATTTAAAATGGACAGAAGAGATTTTTTAAAAGCATCCTTGGCAAGCTTTATCTCCCTAATTGCTTCATCAGAGGAAGTTTTTGCAAGCTTAAACAACCAGAAGAGTAAAGCAAAGGGTATTGTATTTATAGTAGGTGACGGTTTTCCTCTTGGAGTAATGAAGGCAATGAACGAGTTTATTGAAAGAAAATTTAAGGAAGAGAGTAATTTATCTATACTTTTAAGAGATAATAAAACAAGGATTTTTCTCCAGAATACCTCATCTTTATCTTCGGTAGTAACTGACTCTGCTCCTGCTTCTGTTGCCTGGGCAACAGGTTCCAAAACTGCTAATAGATATTTAGCGGTGTTGCCCGATGGGAGAAACCTAAGCACTCTCTTTGAGTTAGCCAATAAAAAAGGATATTCCTGTGGATTTGTAACAACTACAAGAGTAACTCATGCTACTCCAGCTGCTTGGTATAGTCATAATTTAAATAGAGATGATGAGGATAACATAGCTATAGATTTACTTAATAGTAGGTTGGAAGTTGCTATGGGTGGAGGTGACAGACACTTTAATCCAGAAAAGAGGAAAGATGGTAGAAATCTATATGAAGAATTTTCCTTAAAAGGTTATAAGATCCTGCGCAGCAGAGATGATTTATTAGAAGTTAGTGATGATGTTCCTCTTTTAGGTGTTTTCAATTCTTCTCACATTAGTTATTTTGTTGACAGATTGAATGATAAAGAAATGGGCAATAAGCAACCTTCTTTACCGGAGATGACAGCAGTAGCTTTAAGGAAGCTTTCAAAGAATAAAAAAGGCTTTCTGCTTCTTATTGAAGCTGGAAGAATAGATCATGCCTGTCATGCTAATGATGCCTTCGGAGCTATGATGGATTGTTATGAATTAGACAAAACAATCGCAATCGTTAAGGATTTTATTGATAAAAATCCCGATGTGGTGATGATATTAACCTCTGATCATGGAAACTCTGGATTTGGTATCAATGGTACCGGCCCAGAATACAATGACGCTACTGAAGCATTAATGAAATATAACAACACAGCATCCTTTGAATATATGATTAAAAAAATGAGAAATCAAGATTTAAAGACAGTAAAAGATATTTTTGAGTTTTACACAAAAATTGAGATTTCTTCACAGGAAGCAGAGGAAATATACTCAAAATTAACCAATAAAAGAACTTTAATTGTAAATGATATTTGGTATGAGCCAGAGGCAACCATGGGAAATATTCTAAGGAAAAGTGTTTATGACTACGAAAAAGAAGACAAACTAAAAAAGCCTGCAAAGGTAAGAAGAGGCAACATTGGTTTTACCTCAACAAATCATACAGCCGAAGATCAGCTTACTTTAATATACGGAAAAGATTCCTTTGGTACAAAGTTAAAAAACCTCATAGATAACACGGACTTATATTATGTGATGACTGAATATTTAGGTTTAAAATATAATAATCCTAAAATGACAAAGAAAGAAGCCCTCCAATTTGTGAGAGAAATTACAAAGGAGGAATGGGAAAGACATCTTAATTATCATATAGCTTAAGACTATAGGAGTATAAATATAGTGAAATTAGGCATATTAGGCGATATTCATGGTAACATAGAGGCTTTGAAAACTGCTTACAACTCACTGATTGAATTAGGAGTTGACAAAATTTATCACCTGGGTGATCTTGGTGGCTACGCGCCTTTTGTTAATGAAGTTGTTGACTTTTTGATAGAGCATCAGATTGAAGGAGTTCAGGGAAATTACGATGAAAATGTTGCCTACAACAGTGAGCACTGTGGTTGTAAGTATGAAGATTCTTTACAAGCAGAAATGGCTCATCTTTCCTTCCAGTGGACCAAAAAAAATGTTACTGAGAAGACAAGAGATTTCATGAAAAATCTGCCTTTTAGAATTAATTTTCAGATAGAAGGCAAGAGAGTGAGTATTTTTCATGCTACTCCAATAAAAAATAATCTATATTGGTATGAAGACAGGCATGATAAGTTTTTTATTCTGATGGCTCAAAAGGCAGGAGCAGATATAATGATCTACGGACACACTCATATTCCTTATTTCAAAAAAATTGGTGGAAAATATTTTATAAACGCAGGAAGTGTTGGAAAGCCTAAGGATGGTGACCCAAGAACTTGCGTATGTTTTGTGGAGATAAAAGAAGAAGAGGTTAGTACTCAATTTATAAGAAAGGAATATGACATTAAAAGAGTTATTGATGCCATAATTGATAGAGGCCTACCCTATTATTTTGCAGAAAAACTTATCATAGGAAAATAGGAGGAAAATTGAAAAAAGAAAAAATTTTAAAGAAAGCAAAGCAATCAAGTAAGATACCTGTTTTGTCATCCTTAAAATCTCATCAATTTAATATCGATTCAATGATGTTACAGGATAACTTAGCATCCTTTATAGAGAAAGGAGATGTTTTTCATATTTATCGAAAAATTTCTCTATTTTTAAGGAAAAAAACTTATTAAGAGCGCAGCACCCCTCCTCCCCAAAAGAGCCTTGAGAGGATGGTCTCTTGAGGCTCTTTTATTTTTAAAAAACTTTGAAATAGAAAAAATAAAAAAGTTTAACAATTTTTTAATATTTTTTTAATTTCTCTTTAACAAAAAGATAGTATCCTCTCTATAAGTAGAATAAATTCATTTTTCTAAATCAAAACTCCGAAACCTGCAAAGTAAAGAAAGGAGGAGTTAACAATGAAAAGAGGAAAGATTTTATTAGTGGATGACGATGAAAAGGATTTATTTACAACTAAAAAGCTTCTTGAAAAAGCTGGATACATGGTAATTGAAAATTTAGGTTGGCTTGGAATCACTAAGAATGTTAAATATTTACAACCAGACTTAGTTCTTCTTGATGTAAATATGCCTGCTTTGTCAGGAGATTTGGTTTGTGATTTGATCAAAGAATTTACTGAGAAATCGAAAATTCCTGTTTTATTTTATTCCTCTTATGATGAAGTTTATTTAAGAGAAATGAAAACACTTAAGGGCATTGCTGATTATATTGTAAAAGGAGATATTTTTCAACTATACAGAAAAATCTCTCTCCATATGAAAAAAAGAGGGAATAATTGATTTAAAATTCTGAGCTCAGATTATAAATAAACTAAATATAACTCTGAGCCCTTTTTTGTATCTTTAAGGAAAATTTGATAAATTCATTTTATGTATGTTTTCCAGTAAGTTCTCACTTTTTCTTTTAAATTTTTAGGCAAAGGTACATAGTCAAGTTTTTTTGCAGTTTCATCACCATTATTAAAAGCCCAATCAAAGAATTTGATAACTGACTTGTTAATATCATTTTTTTCTCTTGCAAGAAGTATATAAGTGGCTCCTGTAATAGGCCAAGCTTTTTTGCCTGTTGCATCGGTTAACCATGCATAGAAATGATTTTTCGGTTCCAGAGACGCAGTGAGTGCAGCTTCTGCAAAGGTATCAATTTCGGGTTTAACAATTTGTCCTGCTTTATTTTTTAGTTTTGTTACACTCAAATTATTTTGTTTTGCATAAGCAAATTCTACATATCCTATAGAATAGGGAGTTCTTTTAACATAATTTGCAACTCCCTCATTTCCTTTTCCTCCAAGTCCTGTTCTCCATTTTACAGATGTTCCATACCCTACTTTTTCTGACCATTTTTTACAAGCACTGCTTAGGTAATGGGTGAATATGGCTGTGGTACCAGAACCATCGGAGCGATAAATAACAGTTATTGGTTTAGAAGGAAGATTTATATTAGGATTCAAGGCTTTTAATTTAGGATCATCCCATTTATTTATTTCACCAAGAAATATTTCACACAAGGTTATACCGTCAAGTACCAAACTACCTGAAGCTATGTTTGGAAGATTTACTACCGGAACTACTCCTCCTATAACTGCAGGAAACTGCAAAAGTTTTGATTTTTCAATTTCATCAGGCATAAGAGCCATATCAGAAGCACCAAAGTGGACTGTTCTTTCTGTTATCTGTCTAATGCCTCCACCTGAACCAATTGATTGATAATTAACTTTAATGTTTGTTGCTTTGTAATAATTTGAAGCCCAAGCTGAATAGAGAGGGTAAGGGAAGGTTGCTCCAGCACCATTAATCATCTCAGAAGAGAAAGCATAACAAGGAAAAAGGAGAACCGATAAAATAGCTAAAATGCTTAATCTTTTAATCATAAAGCTCTCCTTAAAAAATTTTTTTAATATTTTACCAAATAATTTCCATTTTGTAACACAATTTTAACATTTCTGTAAATTTGCTGTAACAAGAAGTTTCTATACTAAAAATATATAAATAAAATCAAAAGGAGGTTTTTATGAGGTATCAAAAGCTTTTGGGAGTATTTTTTGCAGTAATTGGTTTCTTCTCAGTCATGTCCCTTGCCTATGGACAGCCTATCATCAAAATTGATGGTTCATCAACAGTCTTTCCTATTACTGAAGGAATAGCTGAGGAGTTTCAGAAAGCTAAAAAAGGGGCTGTAAAAGTGACAGTAGGAATTTCAGGCACTGGTGGAGGTTTTAAAAAGTTTTGTAGAGGTGAGACAGACATATCTGATGCATCAAGACCAATTTTAAAAAAGGAAATGGATGCCTGCAAAGAAGCTGGAATCACCTATATTGAATTACCTGTAGCCTATGATGCTCTTTCAGTTTTTGTAAATGTGAAAAACAATTGGATCAAGAATGATTGCATAACAGTAGAACAGCTAAAAAAAATGTGGGAGCCTGAAGCTCAAGGTAAAATTACAAAATGGAATCAGGTTGATCCAAGCTGGCCTGACAGACCTCTTAGACTTGCAGGACCTGGTGCTGATTCAGGAACTTTTGATTACTTCACTGAGGCAGTTGTTGGAAAAGCTAAGGCAAGCAGAGGCGATTATGTTGCCAGTGAAGATGACAATGTTATCATGAATGCAGTAATAAGGGATTTAGGCGGACTTGGTTATGTAGGACTTACATATGTTGTTGAAAATAAAGGGAAAGTAAAGCCTCTGGCAGTTCTCAATCCAAAAACAGGTAAATGTGTGATGCCAAGTGAAAAAACTGTTATGGATGGAACCTATAACCCTCTTTCAAGACCCCTATTCATCTATGTAAATGAAAAATCAGCAAAAGAAAAACCTGAAGTAAAAGAATTTGTTGAGTTTTATCTTAAAAACGCTTCAAAAATAACAAAGCAAGTAGGCGGAATTCCTCTTCCAGCAAAAGCTTATCAAATGGCTCTTGAGAGATTCAAAAAGATGCAGAAAGGAACAGTCTTTGGTGGTGAGCCTGAGGTTGGACTTACAGTAGAAGAGCTTCTTAATAGAGAAACAAAACACTAATTAAGGAGATAAATTAGAATTGTTTTCCAGTGTAGCCCATAAAAAAATTTTAGACAAATTAATGCTGGCGGTGTTCTTCACCGCCGGCCTTATTACAATATTCATAACCGTAGGAATAGTCTATGTGCTTTTATCGGACTCAATTGAATTCTTTAAAGAGGTTTCTATAAAAGAATTTCTCACTGAAAAAGAATGGACACCTGTTTTCGCCACCAAAAAATTCGGAATTTGGCCTTTAGTGGCAGGCACTTTTCTCATCGCAGGAATTGCTATGTTAGTTTCAATTCCTTTAGGATTGCTGATAGCAATCTATCTAAGTGAATATGCCTCTGTAAAGGTTAAAGAGATTGCAAAACCTATCATTGAGTTTCTTGAAGCAATCCCAACAGTTGTTTTTGGTTATTTCACACTATTATTTGTCACTCCAATTTTACAGAAAATAGTTCCTAATCTGGAAGGATTTAATTCATTAGCACCAGGAATTGTTCTTGGTTTCATGATACTTCCCTATACAGCTTCAATGGCTGAAGATGCTATGAAAGGTGTACCTCAAAGAATTAGAGAAGCTTCCTATGCTTTAGGTGCAACCAAATTAAGAACTGCTCTCACAATCGTTCTACCTGCAGCTGTTTCAGGAATTGTAGCTGGATTTATATTAGGAGCTTCAAGGGCTATCGGTGAGACAATGGTTGTTGCTATTGCTGCTGGAATGTATCCTAATCTTACCTTAGACCCCCGAGAGCCTGTTCAAACAATGACAGGTTATATAGTTCAAGTAGCTTTGGGTGACTTACCTTTCGGTTCCATTGAGTATCTGTCAATTTTTGCTGTTGGTTTAGCTTTATTTCTAATAGCTTTTATTTTTAATTCTATTGCACTTTGGCTTAGGTCAAGAATAAGAGAGGTTTATTAGAGATGAAAAGAAAAAATACTTCAAGACCTGACATATTATTTCCTATAATTGGAGCTTTAGCTTTTCTCATAGTGCTCTCTTTTCTTTTTACATTAATAATTAATTTATTTATTGATGGCTTAGAGAAAATCAAGGATCCTTCCTTTTATGTGTCTTTTCCCTCAAGATTTCCTGATCAAGCTGGAATTCTTTCAGGCTGGGTGGGAACTCTTCTTGTGATGGCTGGAGCCATATTTTGGTCATTACTTATTGGAATTCCAGCAGGAATTTATTTGGAGGAATATGCAACAAAAAGAGGTATCATAGGTAAAATTGAGACAATAATTGAACTAAACATAAATAATCTTGCTGCAGTACCGGCTATTATCTACGGATTATTAGCTTTGGGTATTTTTGTCTATAGATTTAAATTTGGAGAAAGTATCTTAACAGCTGGCTTAACTTTGAGTATTCTCATGTTACCGGTAATAGTGGTAAATACAAGAGAAGCCATTAGAAGAATCCCCCGTGACATAAGAGAGGGAGCTTATGCAGTAGGTGCAACAAAATGGGATACTGTGAGAGACCACATTTTGCCTTACTCCTTAGGCGGAATACTGACAGGTCTAATAATTGCTGCATCTCGTGCTATTGGAGAGACAGCACCTCTTATAACAATTGGTGCTCTTACCTTTATTGCTTTTTTACCACCTTCTCCTTTTACATCCGATTTTCCCTTTATATCAGTGGATAAAATTTGGGAAGTTTTCATGTCACCTTTCACAGTTCTGCCCATTCAAATATTTAACTGGGTTTCCAGACCCCAAGCAGCCTTTCAGGTTAATGCTGCAGCCGCAGGATTTATATTGCTTATTTTAACAGTCTTAATGAACGCTATAGCTTACTATTTTAGGCAAAAAGTAAGGAGAAAATACATATGGTAATTGGATCTATGATAGAAAGCATCAAAAATTTTTTTTCATTCACTGCAGAGAGGGTTTCAGAAATGGGAAATGCTATTCAAAAACCAGAAGGTGAAATAAAACTGGAGGTAAAGGATTTAAATTTCTACTATGGAGAGTTTAGAGCTTTAAAAAATATCAATCTTAAAATTCCTACAAAAAAAATAACTGCTCTTATTGGACCGAGCGGATGTGGTAAAACTACTCTACTAAGATGTTTCAACAGAATGCATGATCTCTATCCAGGTTCAAGATATGAAGGAGATATTATTTTTCATCCTGAGGGTATTAATATAGCAAATCCTAAGATAGATGTTCTTGATCTGAGAAGAAGAATAGGTATGGTTTTTCAGAGACCTAATCCCTTTCCGAAATCCATTTTTGAAAATGTAGCTTACGGATTAAGAGTAAATGGGGTAAGAGATAAAAAATTAATTCAAGAGAAAGTGGAGTGGGCACTGAGAGCATCAGCCCTTTGGGATGAAGTAAAAGATAGGCTTAATGCCAATGCTTATAGTCTTTCGGGAGGACAACAGCAACGATTATGTATAGCAAGAGCTATAGCTATTGAACCTGATGTTCTCTTGTTTGATGAGCCTACAAGTGCTTTGGATCCAATATCTACATCAAAAATAGAGGAATTAATTATGAAACTTAAAGATAGATTAACAATAATAATCGTCACCCATAACATGCAACAGGCAGCGAGAGTTTCTGACTGGACAGGTTTCATGTACTTGGGAGAGTTAATTGAGTTTGCAAACACTCAAAAAATATTTACTGTACCCTCCCAAAAACTCACAGAAGACTACATAACAGGAAGATTTGGTTAAGGACAATTCATTTCCTTTTAATGCGTTTTAATAGATATATGGAACATCAATTACAATAATTAAGAAGGTTTTTTTATTTAAGTTTTTAAATAATCTCTTTATCAGTATCTTGTTAATAAAGACATCTTAACTGTATAATAACCTAAGGAAACTTAAGGAGGATGGCATGGGGATATTAGATGAAGAATTAAGAAAATTAAAAGAAAAGATACTTATACTGGGTTGTCTGGTGGAAGAGGGAGTAAGAAAGGCTGTCAAAGCTCTTATTGAGAGAGACAACGAATTGGCAAAACAGGTTATATCAAGAGACAATCTTATAAATGGTCTTGAAGTGGATATAAATGAAGAATGTATAAGATTAATAGCCCTTAGACAACCTATGGCAAAGGACTTAAGATTTATAACCACGGCAATGAAAATATCCACTGATCTTGAGAGAATGGGTGACTTTGCTGTGAATATTGCTGAAAGAGCCGTAGAATTAAACCAAGAACCTTTTCTAAAACCTTTCGTAAATATTCCTAAAATGGCAGAAATTACTGAAAGTATGGTAGAAGATGTTATAAATGCTTTTGTGAAAGAAGATGTAGACTTATGCTACGATGTTATAAAAAGAGATGATAAAGTAGATGAGCTTCTTAAAAATAATCATAATGAACTTTTTGAGTTAATGATAAAAAATCCTGATATAATTCCCCTTGCTCTTAAAAGAATGTTCATAGCTAAATACCTTGAAAGGATAGCAGATCACGCCACAAATATAGCAGAGATGGTTATTTATATGGTGGAGGGTAAAATGTTAAGAGGAACATTTGTTACAGAAGAGATTCAAAAGCTTTGCTTGGAGGATTTTATCTCAAGGCAAAGATAAGTTGATCTCATATGTTCCCATACTTATTTTTTCAGCAAGCCCTTCTCTCCATAAGATTTCTGTAATTTTCAGTTTCTCTTCCTTAGGCACTATAATAATTAATTTATTACCCTCTTTTATGAGATTTTTCCATTTAGTAATTCTTTCAGGGTCAATTTCTTTTTCTATCAATATGTCCATGTATCCAATAGTCATTCCGTAACTTTTTATTATCAAATCAGGAGGAGAGGATTGAAGAGGCTCTAAATCTTGTTTTATCTTGCTTAGCCTTTGTCTAATTTGATGAATTAGTAATTCTTTAAGATACTTTTCCAAGCTCATTTTTTTCTCAGCTTCTTAATATCAATTATCTTTTCTTTATCATTCTCCTGAGTGATAGCCGGGGATTCGTCTTCTATTTGCTTTATTTTTTTTAAAACTGGCACTATAAGTTGAATTCTTAGATCAGGAGAGAAAACTCCAGCAATAAAATCAATGGGTATGTAGCATTTTTCCGGGGAATTCCCAAAAAAGAGAGTAGCAGTAAGTGCATTTTCATCCCAGGTAAAATTCATTTTACTATTGAAAACGAGGACTAATCCTTGCTCCTTTTCTTGAGGTAGAAAACCTCTTTTTCCAATAACAACATTTTCATTATAATCAACAATTATAAATACTCTTCCAGCAAGGTTTAGGATTTCAAAAAAAGTATGCTTTTTTAGATCATTAAGTCTTTTTATTAATTCTTGAGAAATTTCTATCATTTTTACTCCTGTAAAACATTAAGGTTAAACCAATAATTATCATAATACTACATAAAACTTGACCCATGGTAACTATCCCTAAAATATAGCCTATCTGAGGATCTGGTTCTCTGAAAAACTCTATGAAGAATCGAAATAGGCCATAGAGAATTAAGAATATAGAGGAGATAATCCCAGAACTACTAAATTTGTCTTTCAAAAACCATAGAATAGTGAATAATAAAACTCCTTCAAAGGCTGCTTCATAAAGTTGACTGGGATGCCTTGGGAATGGTCCACCTTGAGGAAAAACCATTGCCCAGGGGACATCTGTAACTTTTCCATAAAGTTCTCCATTAATGAAATTACCTATTCTGCCTAATCCAAGACCTATTGGTGCAGATATAACAAGCATGTCAGTAAGGGTAAAAAAATCAAATTTTTTTATTTTTGAAAAAATCCAAGCTGATACAATTACTCCAAGAAGACCACCATGAAAAGACATGCCACCATGCCAAATAGCAAAAATTTCAAAAGGATTTTCCAGATAGTAGGATAAATTATAAAAAACCACATAGCCCAGTCTTGCTCCAATTAGAAGTCCTAAAATCAGGTAAAAATAGAGATTTTCAAGAAAATCTCTTTCAACCCTCAATCCCTTTCTTTTTATTTCCCTTTTTACTATTAAATAAGAAGAAATAAAACCGATAAGATACATTAAGCCATACCAGCGAATTGACAGCGGACCAATTTTAACTATCTCTGGGCTAATATTTGGATAAGGGAACATTATTCACTCCTATTGAAGTATAATATATTTTATCACAATGTTATTTTTGATATAATCAAAAAAAATGAAATTTTTACAAAAATATGAAGATTATATTTTTTTCTTAATTGTCCTCTCAGTAATATCTTTGAGTGCTCTCTATAATTATTTACTATTTCACACTCTTGCAGAGCTCTACAGCATAATAATAGGCGCTATGATTTTTATTATTGCTTATAATTTAGGAGATAAAATTGAACAGGGATATTTAAATTTCCTTGGTATTTCCTATTTGTTTATTGTTATCCTTGACCTAATTCATACACTTTCCTTTAAAGGTATGAACATATTTCAAGGCTTTGATGCAAATCTTCCAACTCAACTATGGATATCGGCAAGATATTTAGAAAGTTTCAGTTTTCTTTTTGCTACTTTTTTTATTGATAAAAGGGTTAGGATATATCCATTGATGTTTCTCTACTCTGCCATTACGGCAATAATTTTACTATCTATCTTCTTTTTTAAATTTTTCCCTGACTGCTACATTGAAGGCAAAGGACTTACTTCTTTCAAAATTTACAGTGAGTATGTTATTTGTCTTATTTTAGCAATCTCTTTGATTCTTATGAGAAAAAATAGAAAATCCTTTCCTGATTTAACCTTTCAATATGTGCAATTAGGATTGATAACCTCAATTTTTGCAGAATTATCTTTCACAAAATATGTAAGCGTATACGATGCTTTTAATTTTATAGGTCATATTTTTAAGATAATCTCTTTTTTCTTTATCTATAAAGCTATAGTTAAAACAGCCTTTAAAGACCCCTTCAATTTATTATGGAAAAAATTAAAAGAGAGTGAACAAAATCTTAAAAATGCTTATATAAAGCTCGATACCTATACAGAAGTACTTGATCTAATTTTCGTAGTTTTAGATAGAACAGGAAAAATTATGCGTATTAATCGAAAAGGAGCAGAAAAGTTAGGCTATACAAAGGAGGAATTGATGTGGAAAGACTGGATAAATACAGTAATACCTGAAAAAGATAGAGAAGGTGTAAAGTTAATATTCGATAGTGTAATTTCTGGAGAAATTGAAATTACTCATTACTTCGAAAGTAAAGTTTTAAGAAAGGATGGCTCAGAAAGAATTTTTGCTTGGCATAATACGGTTTTAAGAGATACAGAGGGTAAAATAGTTGCCACTGTTAGTGCGGGAGAGGATATAACAGATAAAAAAGTTTATGATGAAAATAGGGAAAAACTCATTGAAGAACTCAAGAAAGCATTGGAAAATATAAGAACATTGAAAGGGCTCATACCCATATGTTCTTGGTGCAAAAAAATAAGAAATGACGAGGGTTACTGGATGAAACTTGAGAGTTATCTTAAACAACATACAGAAGCAGAGTTTACACACAGCATTTGTCCAGAATGTTATGATAAGATGAAAAAAGAGATTGAAAAGAAAAATAATTTTTAAGTTTTCTCTCCCACATAAAGATAAACAGCGCCTAAACTTAAGGAATAAATCCTTAAGTTTTTAAATCCGCAATTTTGTAAAAGCTTAGAGAATTCCTCGGGTTTAAAAAATTCCTCTATGGAAGAGCCCAGATATTCATATGCAGACCGACAGGAGAGAAAAGAAGCAATTATTGGTACAATATTTTTTAGATATATCAAATAAGGTTTCTTCAAAAAACCCTTGGGTAGAGAGAACTCAAGTATTATTATTTTTCCATTATCTTTAATAACTCGATGAATCTCTCTCAAAGCTATTTCTGTTGCATGCATATTTCTAATGCCAAATGCACAGGTAACAGCATCAAATACTTTTTCTCTGAAAGGAAGCTCATAGGCTGAGGCACGTAGGGGAAAAAAGTTTTTTTGAATTTTTCCCTTTGCAATCTTGAGCATTTCAAAACTTATGTCAACTCCTATTACTTTCAATCTTTTATTTAAGAGTTCTTTAGCTGAATCTCCTGTCCCCACTGCAAGGTCTAATATAAGTTGAGAGCCATCTTTCAAAGCCTCTTTTGCCATTTTTTTTCTCCAAAGGATATCCTGCCCAAAAGAGAGTAATCTATTTAGAAGATCATATCGCAAAACGATTTTATCAAACATTGATTTAATTTGTTGAGTTTCCTTCATATCCAAGAATTATATTATATTGTGACATAATAAATTATGTATTTACAAAGATTTGATCCATGGAAGAATGAACTCTGTAGTTGTCCTCCCAAGTATTCTCTTAATCCCTATACAGGCTGTGCCCATGCATGCATCTATTGTTATGCATCCTCTTACATAAAGGATTTTTTTAAATGTCGACAAAAACCACGACTACTCGAAGTACTCAGCAGAGAGATAAGAAAGCTTCCAAAGGGAAGTCTTATTTCTCTTTGCAATACATCAGATCCCTATCCACCTATGGAAAGACAAAAGGCACTTACAAGAGATTGTTTGAAAATTTTTGGAAAAGAGTCCTTGAAGGTTCTAATAATAACCAAAAGTGACATAGTCTGTAGAGACATAGATTTACTTAAAAATATGGCTTCCGCTGTAACCATTACAATTACAACTTTAAAGTATTCCTCCCAGCTTGAACCTTATGCACCAAGTCCTTTCAAGAGATTAAATGCTTTAGAAAGATTAAGTAAAGAGGGAATACCAACAGGCTTAAGGTTTGATCCAATAATTCCTACAATAAATGAAGATGAAGCCTTTGAGATACTCTCCTTAGCTAAGTCTGCTGGAGTGTCCCATGTTACTGTGAGTACCTTTAAGCCAAGATTAGATAGCTGGAAAAGACTAAAGGAGAGATTCCCTGAAAGGGTCCCCATACTTGAGGATTTGTATATAAGAAGAGGGAAAAGGAGAGGAAATTCAATTTATTTAGAAGACCAAAAGAGGGAAAGCATAATCTCCGCTGTTAGGGAGATTTGCCTTTCACTAAATTTAACCTTTTCCACTTGTAGAGAAAAGCTTTCAAACTATAATACTTCTAAAAGTTGTGATGGAAGTCATTTAATAGAGGGTGGACCACCTATGAGTCCACCCTCTGGAGAGGAATCATAGAGATTCTTTAGCTGTTAGTCTTATTACTTCCTTTATATGTTTGTCAATAATCTCTGGAAGGAAGGGAATGTCAAGATTTAGGAATCCGCTTGTAATTAGGCTTGTAGCCTCGTCTTTAGTCATACCTCTGGACATTAAATACTCAACCTGTTCCTCAGAGATTGGTCCAATAGATGCTTCATGAGATAGATCTGCTTTATCAGCTCCGTAGGAAATAAGTTGAGGTATGGCATATATGGATGCTTCCTTTGAAAATATTATACCTCTGCAGTCAAGTCTTCCCATACAGTATTCATGAGTTTTTGCTATTAAGTCTCCTCTGGAGTATATAACGCTTTTATGGTCTGCTATTGTTCTTGCAAGGGATTCACCTTTTGTATCCTTACCTTCAAAAATAATTTTAGAACCAAGATCAATTTGAGAGTCTTTAAGTCCATATATCACAGTGTTGAATCTTGCTGAAGCTCTATCTCCCTTGAGATAAACAACAGGGCTTGACTGTATTGATTTTACAGGCTTAAGCAAAGCATAGTTATTGACATAGACACCATCTTCTTCAACTACCACTGCTGTTCTTGGCCTCACATAGAAGTTTTCTGCCCAATTATGAATCATGGTGAAAAATAGTTTTCCACCTTTTTTAACATAAAATTCTGAAATACCAAGATGAATTCCTGTAGCATCATCTTTAGAGAGAGTGCAGCCTGTAATTACATGAAGCTCTGCTCCTTCTTCAACTATTATTATATTGTGGACATTCTGACTTATGTATCCTTCTGCAATCATAAGACAAGTCTGAAGAGGATAATCAAGCTTTTGTCCTGGAAGAATTCTTATAAAATACCCATGGGTAGGATTTAGGGCAACCTGTGCTGTATATTTGTCTGTGTCAGGTGGTACTATTTTCCAAAAGTAATCTTCAAGCCAATCATAGGTTTCAACAGCCTCGTTTGTGCTCATTAGTTCTACTTTTCCTTCATAGATTTTGCTTAACTTCCTATAAACAACAGAGTGATCCATCTGAACATAGGACCCAGATCTCTCTTTTTCTTCTACATCAACTCCAGCCATCAAAGCTGCTTCTTTTGCAAGTTCTGGTAAAAGTTCAAGGCTTTCAATCTTGCCTCTTTCAATGAATTTTTGAAATTTATTTAAATCTATGTCTTCTCCATAAAGAGCAGGTTTATTAATGGCTTTTTTTGCTCTATTTTGGATCTCCTTTATGTATTTTTTGCTTACTGGCATGTGACACACCTCCCATAACCATTTTTCTTGATCTCAGAGAGAATATCTCTTGGATTTCCTCTACACTGAAGTCTACCATTTAAAAGTATATAGCCTCTGTCTGCATTTATATAATCAAGAATATAACCTGTATGAGTGATAATTATCGCACTACTTTTGGGGTCTTTAATTCTTTGCCCTCTACCAAGAAGAAGATTTGTCATCTCTCCAATCAATACTATATTTTCAAGATCAACTCCTGATTCTGGCTCATCAATAAAAACAAGCTCTGGTTTTTGCATTAGCAACTGTAATAATTCTGCTCTTTTTACTTCACCACCTGAAAAACCATCATTTATGTCTCTATCTAAATGGTTTAGAAGGTTAAGTTTTTTAGCATATTCAATAATTTCCTCTTCTTTGCTACCATTACCAAGTATCTGAAGAAGCTTTTTAAGGCTTACACCTCTTACAACAGGCGGTCTCTGAAAAGATATACCCATTCCAAGTTTAGCTCTCTCTGAGACATCCATATGGGTTACATCTATGCCTTTAAAAATTATGCTACCTTTTTCTATCTTGTATCTCGGAAATCCCATCAAGGTCATTATGAAAGTTGTTTTTCCAGCTCCATTAGGTCCAAAGAGCACAGCAATTTCACCATAATTAAGTGAGAAATTAATATCTTCAAGAACTTTCCTTCCTTCCACAGATACATGGAGGTTTTTAATTCTTAACATTTCTTTCATTTTATCCCCTCCAATATTTTTTAATTGTTGTATCATACTCTGCCTCCTAACTTATATTACATCTTGGGTCAGGCTTATCGTGCCTGCCATAATGAATTATGCTATGGGCAACGCATCCGCCTCTGCATTTTTCATGATAATCACATATCTTATTATTGCATATATTACCAAAGTAAGTTTTAAAAATTTGAAGATTAAGGGAGGACAGAATTTCTGAGAGTGAATTTTCGAAAAAATTTCCAATTTTATACTCTTCATATCTTGCCAGGAGATAACAGGGATATACAGAGCCATCGGGCATGATTGTTATTTTTTCGCTTCCAGCAGGACAGCGATAATTTGAATTAGCTCCTATAAATCCTTTACAAAAAACTGGCTCAATTTGAGGAAAGGACCTCTGAAGAGCATTTATTATAGAAATAAACTCATAAAAGGGAAGAGAATTCTCTAACTGTTTCTCATTCATTGCATCCATATAAATTAGGTAATACTTAATTTCAAAGGTGTTAGCAAAATTTAGAAGATTCTCCCTGGTAAGACTCTGTTTGCTTAATACACTTTTTATCCAAACTTTGTGTTCCTTTATTGTTTCTAATAAATCATCAGTGACTGTGTTGTTAATTGATACGCCTACCTTAACTCTTTCACTGTTGTAGTTTTTGAGAAAAGCTTTAAGTTCCCTCAGAAGCGTTCCGTTTGTACTTATTGTAACTTTAATGTTTTTTGCTAAAGCTTTTTCAACTAATTGATTTAACTCTCCGTAAAGAAAGGGCTCTCCACCTAATATATCCAGATTTTGTATTCTGTTTTCTTGCAAAAGAATAACAAAATCTTCAATTTTATCCTCAGGAAAATCATTGTATTGAAGCCCTCTGCTAAAACAAAATTCGCAATTTTGATTGCATCTTAATGTGGGGAAAAATTGAACATACTCAATCATTTTTCATAATCTCTTCCACGGCATATTTTATATCACTAATTACTCTGGGATTTTTCATTATTTCACCGGGCTCATTGTAACCAAGATAGGATAAGGTTTTATGCTCTTTTACATCAATAGTCCTTAAGAAGGCCTTGAGAGTTGCCTCAGCACAGGTAACACCAACCTCTCCTCTTTTCATTCCACCTACAAGGAGGATTAGAGCTTTTCTATTGGTATCCTTTTGCTTAGTTTTACTCAGCACATACTTTTCATACCAAAGACACTGACATCGGTCAATAAGCATTTTTAATTGAGCTGGCACACTAAAGAAAAATATGGGAGAAGAAATAATTACTCTATGAGAATCCTTAAGAAGAGGATAAATTTCGTCCATATCATCAATGATAATGCATTTACCTGTATGTTTACATCCGTCACAGGAAGTACATCCTGAAATATTTAAATTAGAAGGGTTTATAATTTTTATCTCGTGAAGGTTTGAGTCAATATTATTCAATGCTTCTTTTAGGAGAAGCTCTGAGTTTCCTTTTCTTGGAGAACCATGTATGGCTAAGATTTTCATTTGAGACAAAAAGCTCCCTCAAAGAGAGGGAGCTTCAGTTTTATTCAATTTTTTTATACATCTTTTTTGGTGAACCACAAACAGGACATTTATCTGGAGGCTCACCTTCTACTGTATGACCACATACTTGGCAGACATAGTAATCAGTATCCAGTTTTTTATCAATATTTTCAAGGGCTTTTTTGAAAAGCTCAGCATGTACCTTTTCAACTTCATTAGCATAATAAAAGCTTCTCTTTGCCTGAGCTTGTCCTTCTGCTTCAGCATCTTGAAGCATTGGTGGATACATGCTTTCAAATTCGTAAGTCTCACCCTTTATTGCTGCTTCTAAGTTTTCCTTGGTGCTTTTTATTTCTCCTGCTGCTTTAAGATGATTCATGGCATGAACTGTTTCTGCCTCAGCAGCTGCTTTGAAAAGTTTTGCTATTCCAGGATAGCCTTCTTCCTCGGCTTTTTTAGCAAAAGCTAAGTATTTCCTATTTGCCTGAGACTCACCTGCAAAGGCTTCCATTAAATTTTTAAGGGTTTTTTCCATTTTTACACCTCCCTTTTTGCATGATATTCTTTTAAAGCCTTGCCAAAGGCTATGCCAAATTCATAGCATTTATTTAAATCCTCCTCTGAAGGTTTATATAAAACTCTAATGCCTGGTTCTAATACTTCAAGTTTCATAGCCTTTCCAATTTCTAAAATTTCCTTTACTGCCTCTCCTGACCACCCATAACTTCCAAAGGCAGAAAATAGTCTATTTTTCAATCTAAGGCCTTTAATATAAGTGAGAAAATCAGCTACAGAGGGGAAAATACCATTGTTTAGAGTAGGTGAACCTACAATCAATCCTCTGTATTTCCATGCTTCTTTTACAGCTACACTTTTTGGTGTTGCCCTAAGTTTAAATATCTTAACAGGCACCCCTTCTTCTTCAAGACCCTTAGCAATCGGATATACCATCTGTTCTGTGCTATGCCACATGGTATCATAAACAATTACTGCACCAAGCTGAGCTTTTGCATCAACCATTTCGCTGTAAAGATTTAAAACCTTATCAATATGAGAACGCCATATTACTCCATGATCTGGTGCGATAATTTCAATTTCAATCCCGGATTTTTTAATCTCTTCAATTTTTGCCTTTATTACATTTCCATAGGGCATTAGAATATTGGCATAATAGTCAACAACAGCATCTTCTAACTCAGCCACGGAATAGCAGTCTACAAATTCATCATCAAATCTTTCCACTGTTGCAAGATGCTGCCCAAAGGCGTCTTGGCTAATAAGAACTTTATCTTCTTTAAGGTAGGTAAACATTGAATCAGGCCAATGCATCATAGGAGTTTCAATAAAATAGAGGGTTCTTTTACCTATTTTTAAGGTATCACCAGTTTTTACTGTTTTTATCTTATATTTTTCAATATTGATAAACTTACTAAGAGCTTTTTTTGCCTTTTCAGTCATATAAAGGGTAGCCTCAGGAATTAATGTCAATATTTGCTCTAATCCACCAGCATGGTCATTTTCTATGTGATTAATCACAACATTCTTTATTTTTTGAGTTTCAATTATTCTTGAAATATTCTCTATGGAGATGTGAGCAAAGTCATGATGGACTGCATCAACAAGTGTAGGTTCATCGTCAATAATAAGGTAGTTGTTATAGGTTGTGCCATGTGGAGTTTCATATCCATGAAAATCCCTTACAGCCCAATCAATAACTCCTACCCAGTAAATCCCATTTTTAAGCTCTACAGGCTTCATTATTCCTCCTCAAGAAGGGAACTAAATTTATCAAGATGAATCTCTTCTTCTTCCAAAATCTGCTCAAAAAGTTTTCTTGTTACATAGTCTTCTTCTTTTTCAGCAAGTTTGATAATTTCTTTGTAAAGGGCTACTGCTTCTTCCTCAGCTTTTTTATCAATCTGGAGCATTTCTGTGAGATTTTTGCCTATTGTAATTGGATCTGGTTGCGTTGTAGGAATACCACCATAGAAAGATATTCTTTCTGCGATCTTTTCTGCATGCAACATTTCATTAATGGCAAACTGTTTGAAAAGGGCTCCTACTGATTCTGCTTTAATTCCCTTTGCTAAGACATGTTGCCACATATACTGAATGCTTACCTGAAGCTCTCTTGCAACAGCTTTCTGTAGTTTGCTCATTAACTCATTGCTTATCATGAGACACCTCCCTTTTTGATTTGTTTTTTTGATTAATGTTTTTGATGGTTAAACTCTTTGAGGGATCCTCTGCTTCCGCAGGAAGGACATTTTTGAGGTTTATGCTTTGCTGTTCTGATTGAACCACATATACTGCACTGATACTCTCTCTGGCCTATGTGTAAATCCTTTTTTTCTTTACATTCAGGACATAAGACATGTATTTGAAGATGTGCATCAATAACATCAAATCCTGATAGATATTTATCCAAATCAGGAATATTAATATCCTTAAAAATATCGAAAACCTTCTTACATTTTACGCATATAGCATGATGATGTTCTGAGGTGTCAGGGTCAAAGCGTCTTTTTTCCTGATCAATGTTAATCTCTTTAACTCTGTTTGTTCTTTTTAGAAACTCCAAAACATTGTAAACAGTAGCCACTGACATAGTAGGAAAATCTTTCGAAAGGGCAGCATAAATGTCTTCTGCTGATGGATGCTCTTTATTACCATCAAGATACTTAAGAATTGCTAATCTTTGAGGTGTCCATTTTATTTTAGGTTTCATAAAAATAATTCTAAATTAAAACTGAATACTTTGTCAAAAAAAATCATGTAGTTACTTTTTTTAAAATTTCAAATCTAAAACGAAAATAAATGGGTCTGCCCGATAAATTATCTCTTCTCTTTTTTCTTCTGTCTGAGGCATTAGGGTGTCAAGTATTTGAGGTATTGTCTTACAATTGTGGATTGCCTCTCTATGCTGACAATCACCTTGGAGAGGTCATTGGAGGATTAATAAATGAGGCGTAGTCATCTCTACTTTCTGTCATTGCGAGCATCCGAAGGGTGCGATGCAAGCCGGTATTTAGAAGATACCCTTTATGATTCTGTCGAGATACTAAAAAATAAGAAATAATAAGGTAAGGATGCTGAAATCATGAGTTTTTCGTAAAGTCCTAACCAATTTCAGCAGAATAAAACAAAAGGGTGTTATAATAATCAGATAGCTCTTTTAAGGGAGGTTTAAAGTTATTGGAAGAGATATTTAAAGCCCTCATACTTGGGATCATACAAGGAATTACGGAATTTCTTCCCATAAGCAGTACTGCACATTTGGTAATTATACCCTGGGTTTTTGGTTGGAGTGGGGCTATAGATTCTCTTAGTTTTGACATTGCTGTTCATTTAGGGACTCTTTTTTCATTGCTTTACTGTTTTTGGCGTGATTGGATGAATATTTTTTTTAAAGATTTAAAAATGCTCTCCTATTTAATCATAGGTTCCATTCCTGCTGGGCTGGCAGGAGTTGTTTTACATGACTTTATTGAGACATCATTAAGAAATCCATTAATTATTGTTTTTACATTGGTTTTTGTAGGAATTCTCATGTTAATTTCAGAGAAAGTGGGTAAAAAAATTAGAAAAAATGTAAAATTCAGCGATGCTTTTATAATAGGAATCGCTCAAGCCTTTGCATTAATTCCTGGTGTTTCGCGTTCAGGAATAACAATTACTGCTGGATTATTCAGAGGACTTGATAGAGCTTATGCAGCAAAATTTTCTTTTTTATTGTCTACTCCTGCTATTGCAGGAGCAGGATTTCTTGATTTTTACAAATCCATGAAAATGGGTCTTTCTCATGATTATAATTTATTTTTAATTGGTTTTGTCTCAGCTGCCATTACAGGAGTTGTTGCCATAAAATTTTTACTTAATTTTTTAAGAAAGTATCCCCTCCATCTTTTCATTTATTACCGTTGGATTTTAGCAGGCGTTATTTTTTTGTTATATTTTCTTAGATAATTATGGCAACAAAAGTATTCTATAGAAAACCTCCTAAAAGGAGGGTAAATCTTTCAATTGAAGCTCCAAAAAATTATCAAAAAGATACCCTCAAGGCAGCTCATGTTTTTAAATCAATTTTTTTCTTAGCCCTTGCTGTATATCTTTCCATAAGCCTTTTTTCCTATAACCTTTTAGATCCCTCTTTGTTTACTTATACACAATTGAAACCTAATAATTATGGAGGTATTGTAGGTTCTTATTTATCAGATTTACTGTTAAGCCTCTTTGGGTTGGCTACTTTCTTGATCCCTTTGGGCTTGCTTTGGTTTGCCATAAGAGTGTTTATCAGGGGCTCAATACCCTTTTCTAAAATACCATTTCTGTTGATTTTTCTTTTCTCTTTAGCGGTAATGATGGAACCTTTAAGAGATGTCATAAGGAGCTACAAAAGATTTCCTGAAGGTTTATCATGGATTGCCTTTCATTTTTTTAAAAATTATATTTCTTTGGCAGGAACTTATATATTTTGGATTTCTATTGCTTTAGCTTCAATTATCCTTATAAAACCAGAGATAATCATAAGGAAAAAGCAGTTAATCACTCATGAATCACCTTCTAAAGAAGAAATAAAAATTTTAAAGGTTTCAAAAGCAGAGTCTCAAATAAGAAAGTTTGAAGGAGAATCTCAGAAAGAGGAAAATTTAGATATTCCCCAGGCAGACATATCTGCAGACATATCTAAAGAAAAGGCTACAGATTTAGCAAAGGATGTTTTTAAACTTCCACCTCTAAGTCTCCTTAAAGTGGAGAAAAGTGAGGGTACTATTTCAAAAGATGAAATAATAGAGTCTGCCCATAGTATTGAAGTGAGATTTGCTGAGTTTGGAATTCAAGGCACTATTAAGGAAGTGCATCCTGGTCCTGTAGTAACCATGTATGAATTTGAACCAGCCAGTGGAATAAAACTTAGCAAAATCTTAACCTTAAGTGATGATTTAGCCTTGGCACTAAAAGCTCAAAGTATAAGGGTTTATCCTATTGCTGGCAAGTCCACCATTGGAATTGAAGTTCCCAATAAAAAACGTCAGATAGTATGGCTTGGTGAAATAATTGGATCAGAAAAATTCCATAAGAGTGCCTCCTATCTTACTTTATGTTTAGGAAAAGATATATATGGAAATCCTTTTGTAGCTGATCTCGCAAAAATGCCCCATCTTCTTGTAGCTGGAGCAACAGGTTCAGGAAAAAGTGTTTGCTTAAATACGATGATACTAAGTATTCTCTTTAAAGCAAAACCACAAGATGTGAAACTTCTCCTTATTGATCCTAAGCTCCTTGAGCTTTCCATCTATGAAAACATCCCACATCTCATGGCACCGGTAGTAACAGATCCAAAGGAAGCCTCAGAAGCATTAAAAAAGGTAATTGTAGAGATGGAACGAAGATATAAACTTTTTGCATCAAAGGGATTTAGAAATATTGAAAGCTTTAATAGGGCTGTTTCTCCTCAGGAAAGAATTCCCTATGTGGTGGTTTTTATTGATGAATTTGCAGATTTAATGTTTACAGCTCCATCAGAAGTAGAACATGCTGTTACAAGAATTGCTCAAATGGCAAGAGCTGCTGGTATTCATCTTGTTGTTGCTACTCAGCGACCCAGCGTTGATGTAATAACAGGTATAATTAAAGCTAATTTTCCAGCGAGGATTGCTTTTCAGGTCACTTCTCGGATTGATTCTCGAACCATACTGGACACACAAGGTGCAGAAAAACTGTTGGGCATGGGAGATATGCTCTTTATGCTATCAGGGGTTAAAATAATAAGAGTTCACGGAGCTTATGTCAGCGAAGAAGAGGTAAAGGAAGTAGTAGAATACTTAAGGAGTCAGGCTTCTCCTGATTATTCTCTCTTTCAATCAATTCAGATACCTTCTGAGAAAAAGGACAATGGAATAGAAAAAGGCTTTGAAAGAGATGAACTCTATGAGAAGGTTATAGAATATGCCTCACAGGTAGGAGAGATTTCCATATCCCTTATTCAGAGAAAATTTAAAATTGGCTACAACAGAGCTGCAAGAATAATGGATATCCTCGAGGAAGACGGTCTTGTGGGACCACCTCAAGGTGCTGGGAAGCCACGGAAATTTTTAGGAAATTTTCAGGGTTAAATTGAATTTGTAAAATTTCACTAAACTTTTAATAAAATTCTCCGATATAAAAAACTAAGACAGCAGGGTGGAAGGGAGGTGAATAGAGATAATCTACCCGGAAGCTGTTAAGGATGCAGGAGGCATCCAAAAATAAAACAAGGAGGTTTAAACCATGGCATTAAAAATTAATTTTAACGCAGAAGCAGCAGTAACACACACAGCCCTTTTAAGAAACGAAAGGGCAATGAACAAATCCCTCTTAAGAATCTCAACAGGTAACAGAATTCTCTCTGCAGCGGATGATGCAGCAGGTTTGTTTATCGCTGATCAGCTTAACGTTGTTGCTGCAGCACTTCAGCAAGGTAATAGAAACATTCAAACAGGTATTAGTGCCTTGCAGATTGCTGAGACAAATGTGGGTCAGATATTTGATAAACTGCAGACAATCTATACAAAAGCACAGTCTGCAGCCAATGACATTAATGACCCAAATGCCCGAGCAGCACTTCAAAGGGATATCTCTTATCTTGTTGATGCTATTCAAAAGATCGGAACAGACACAGAGTATAATGGAATTAAACTTTTAGATGGAACATTTTCTGACAAAGTAATCCATTACGGAGCAAGGGCAAACCAGACAATTACAGTTGGAATTGCAGATGTAAGAGCAACAAAGTTAGGTGCCTTTATGGTCTCTGGAACAGGAAAATCTTTTGTCTCATCTAGTGAGGCTTATAGTGACATAATAACTGGAGACTGGCAATTTAGCACAGCTGATTCAGTAATTGTAAATGGAATAAGTCTAAATAGTAGCTTAACCCAGGGAGCTGTTGATGCTTACTCTATAGCCAGTGCAATAAATAGCAATAGTGATTTACAGTTAAATGGAATTTCTGCCAGAGCATCTAATTCTATGACAGGAGCTTCATGGGCAGGTGTAAATGTTACATTTACTCCCTCTGGAACAGATCCAATGACTGGCTCAGCCACAGCAACTATCTATATTACAGAGGGCTTTAATACAAATGTAAATGATGCTACAAAAACGATTACTTTAACAAGAAGTACCACCTCAACGGGAACACTATTTTCAAATCTTGATTCCCTTGTAGCAGATATAAATAGTGAAGCAATTAACAAGGGTTTATCAGTAAGAGCCTATGTTTCGGAAGGACGGCTTTTACTGAAATCTGAGGAGGGTAAAACCATAGGAGCTCAGGTAACTTTAAGTGCAAGTGCTGATGATAATGGTTCAGTTACAGTATCTTTTGACTTAAATCAGATCTTTGGCGGTAGCTCAGCTGTAGTATCTAGTACAGCTAGTGATGGTACAGATACTAACGAAGGTTCAGGAGTCAAAGTAGGAGATCTCACAATTGCCGGAATAGATGCTTACAGTTATAATTTTACTGGAATATCAACGAATAATGCTGGACTTGGTGTAGAAGCTTCCGATGATGCAACAGCTAAGGATTTAACTACTCTTAATGTAACGACAAACAGAGATGCTGAGCTTGCTCTTGATATAGTAAATAAAGCGCTGCAGAAAGTTGATAAAGTCCGCACTCAGATTGGTTCTGTAATAAATAACCTCCAGGCTATATGGGATGGACAGAAAGCCTCCTTTGACAATACAAAAGAGGCAGAAAATGTCATTCGTAACACAGACTTTGCTGAAGAGATGAGCACATTCACAACCATGCAGATTAGAATGCAGTCTGGTGTGGCTATGCTTGCTCAGGCAAACGCTTTACCTCAGCTGGTGCTTCAGCTATTGAGATAATAAAAAAGGGGGAGGGGATACCCTCCCCAAAAAATTTTTCAGGAGAATAAAAAATGAAGCTGGATGGGATAGAAAAAGAAATTATATTAATAAATCCTTACAGACAGGCTAAGTCAGATATTACATACACTCAGTCCCTCCAGAAAGAAAGTTTAAATAGTTTGAGTAATCAAAAAAGTTTTGAGCAAGAAAATTTAGATAATTCTGGGAAAATAACAATGTCTCAAGAAGAGCTTAACAGAATAATGGAGGAGATAAAACATAAATTTAGCATGCTTGAAAAATATCTCCAAATAGACATAGACAGAGAGCTTGAAATGCCTATTTCAAAGATTATTGATATGAGAACAGAGGAAGTAATAAGACAGATTCCACCAGAATGGATAGTGGAGATGTTAAGAAGAATGGAAGAATTAAGGGGAGTTTTTTACTCCAAGGAGGTATAAATGGCTGATCTTTTTATCTCAGGGCTTACAGGTAGCTTTGATACAGGAACAATGATAAGTAATCTGCTAAAAATAAAGCAACAACCCCTTCAAGTCTTAACACAGCAGAAGGCTTTGATTCAGACGAAGGTAGCAAGCCTCTCTAATCTTTATGGTGCCTTAAATGGTATGAAAACTTTCATGGAGGGTATTGATATAGATAAAATTTTCTCAACAAAAAAAGCCCTTTCTTCAAATAGTAATGTTGTCACAGCAGAAGCAACAAAAGATGTTCCAAATCTTACTATGTCAGTTACAGTTACCCGCCTTGCACAAACAGAGATGAGCACAAGCACAAAAGGTTTTTCATCTCTCACAGATACCTTCTCTTCCTCTGGCACTATGACATTAAAGTATTGGAAAGATAATTCAAACTTTGTAAGTTATGATATAAATTATTCTGCAGGGCAGACCTTGCAAGACCTTGTAAATAGTATTAACTCCTCTCAAAATGAAGTGAAAACTTCAGTTTACTATACAGGTTCTGAGTATAGATTGCTTCTTACAGAGGCAGATGCCTCAAAATCAACAAAAGAAACAGCCAATAATGATAGTGTAATTGAGGTAAATGGTCTTCCTTCAGAGCTTTATGATCAAAGTATAGGACCCCTTGAAATACTTCAGAATGCCCAGAATTCTGCTCTTAAAATAGGAAATTCAACGACTGAAATAACCTCTCCTTCAAATATTTTTCAAAATATAATCAATGGTCTCAACATAACTGTGAAAGAGTTAGGTTCTGTGACAATTACTATAAAGGAAGACTACTCCCAGATTGACAGTTTTTTGAATAATTTCATATCGAACTATAACAGCATAAACTCCATTGTTAATCAACTTACTGGAAAGGGTGCCCAGTTTCAAGGTGACAGCACCATCACAACTATAAAGACAGGTCTTGTTAGATTTCTTAATCCCCTAATCACTGCAGGCTTGATAAACTATTCTGATAAAGACGGAACTATATCTCTAAATACTGAAGCCCTTAGCAATTTAAAGGATTCAAAGCCTGAAAAACTAAAGGAAATAATATCAAATCTAAAAGACTCCTACTCTGTTCAACTTAATGCTTGGACAAGCGCTATTAATACTTACAGAAATATTAGCGAAAGTCAGATAAACAGCATTAATCAAAAAATGACTAATCTTCAGAATTATCTTTCCAAGTATGAAGAGAGACTTCGTAAGGAGTATGCACAACTTGAAGCTTTTATAAATCAGATGAACCAAATTAGCACAAGGCTTCAAGATTTCATGGTATCTTTATCACAAATGACAGGAGGAAAACAGAAATGAACCATGTAGACTCATATCTTCAGAGCAAAGTAATGGGAGCGGATGCCTTAGAGCTCATAACCATGCTTTATGACAGAGCAATAGTAGCATTGAATATTGCTAAAGATTCCATTCTAAAGGGACTTAATGAACCTGAGACAGTTACAAAGAAAGCAAAAGAACTGGGAAAGGCAACAGATATCCTTTATTATCTTAACGATATTTTAGACAAACAAAGAGGTGGAGAGATTGCTGAAAATTTAAGCATAATTTATACAACTTTGGCAAATGAACTTGTAAGAGCTAATCTTTTCAATGATGTTGAAATTATTGAAAAATGTATAAGCATACTAAATAATTTAAAGTCAGCGTGGGAAGATATAAAAAAACAGGCAAAGGAATCGCAAAATGAGCAAAAAAGAGCCTTTGCAGGTGCAATCTAAGGTAAGAAGCCTCCTCATTCAAATAGAAATTGCCTTGAAAGAGGAACGCTTTGAGGAGGCTTTAGCTTTGCTTTCAGGAATTAACCCAGAGGAATTTAATTCCCTTAGCATTGAAGAGCTTCAGGCAGTAGGAAATCTCATAAATTATATCAAAGCCATTGCTGAAGAAAAAAAAGCTTATCTTGCAGATAAAATTAAGACAATTCAGGCAAGCAAAGAGTATCTTTAGTGGAAGATCTGTATTAGGAAACTTTATTTTTTGACCTTCAAGATGGTTAAGATTTCTTTTATCCCGTAGCAATCTCATCTTTTAGAATTTTAAGGGATTTGGGATGATAAGGGAGGTATACCCTTTTTTTTAATTTACAATGAAAGAATTTTATGTTTTTACGAATTCAGATTTTTTGTTATAATATAAACCATGTTTATTGGAACACCACTTATTACTGAAGAGGAAATTCAGAGAAAAGTAAGGGAGCTTGCCCAAAAAATATCAAGGGATTATGATAAAAAAGATCTTCTTGCCATAGGTATTCTAAAGGGTTCCTTTATGTTTTTCTCAGATCTCATAAGACACATAAAAAGCCCCTTACGAATTGATTTTATAATAGCTTCCAGTTACATAAAGGATACTACTTCTGGTGAGGTAAAAATTCATTATTTCCCTAAGGAGGAATTGGAGGGTAAAGACATTCTTTTGGTAGATGATATAATTGATACAGGTATCTCTCTTCAATACCTGAGAGACAAAATCCTCGAAAAAAAACCATCCTCTCTAAAAATATGCGTGCTTCTTGATAAGAAAGAGAGAAGAATAGTGGAAGTTCCTGTTGACTATGTTGGTTTTTCAGTGCCTAATAAATTTATAGTGGGATATGGGCTTGATTATCAGGAGACTTTTCGAAATATCCCCTACCTTACGATATTCAAAAAAGAAGCTAAGTAATGTATAAACTCAAGATAATCACAGATTTCGATGCTGCTCATCAATTAAGAGGATATAAGGGAAAGTGTGAAAACATTCATGGACATAATTGGAAGGTGGAGGTGGAGGTATTCTCTGAATATTTAAATGATATTGGGATTGCTATAGATTTTAAAGAATTAAAAAGTATAACTGAAAAAGTGGTCTCTAAATTAGACCATACCTTTATAAATGAAGTTTATCCCTTCACCCAGATAAATCCTTCCAGTGAAAATATTGCAAAGTGGCTTTATCATGAACTTAAAGATCAATTTAGGGAGACCCTTGTAAGAATTCATTCAGTTACTGTGTGGGAGTCAGAGAATGCCTCAGCAACCTATTTTGAATGAGATTTTAAGGAAAATTTCATCTATAAAGGCTCACTGGGAAATTTATTTTTTGCGAAGAAAATCCTTTTCCTTAGAAGGTAAAGATTTTGATTTTGATAAAAATAAAGTGGCAGTAAGGGAGCTTTTTTCAATTAGAGTTCTAAAGGATGGTAAAATAGGCTTTGCTACTTGCACTTCCCTTGACAGAATAAGTGATGCCTTTAATCATGCCATTATGCTGGCTGAGAATTCTGATCCCGATGAATTCTCAGAAATTCCTGAACCCGGGCAATTACAAGAAGTGCAGGTATATGATAGGGAGCTGGAAAAGGTAAGTGATAATTTGACAGATTTTTTGGTAGAGATGCAAAAGGGAGCTTTTAAGGATAAAAGAGTAAAAAAGTTAAGAAACAGTGAAGTTCATGTGTCCTTCGATGAAAAAGGGTTTATAAATTCAAAGGGATTAGAGATTTCCTATAATTTTAGCCAAATAACTGCTCATATTATGGCCATAGCAGAAGATTTAGACTCTCAAATGGGATGGTCCTACAGAGCTGAAAGATTTCTAAAAAATGTCAATTTTTTTGAGATAGGAAGGGATGCTGCTGCTAAAGCTACTTTATTGCTTAATGGTAAGAGAATTAAATCTTTAAAAGGTTACGGATTAATTATTCCTGCAGTAGCAGTTGAATTTCTTGAACTTATCTCTAAATCTCTCTCAGCGGAAAATTTCTTCCTTGGTAAGTCAATTTTTATCAATAAAATGGATAAATTAGTAATAAACGACAAGATAAACATAATTGATGATGGATTATTAGAGGAGAGGTTTGGTTCCACACCTTTTGATGGAGAGGGAGTTCCTACTAAGAGGAAATTTCTCATTGAAAAAGGAGTTCTTAAAGGTTTAATGCATAACAGTTATACTGCTAAAAGAGCTGGATTAAAAAGCTCAACAGGGAATGCTTTGAGAACAGATAGAGGAATCTCTGTAGGCCCTACGAATTTATATTTAGACACAGAAAATAGAAATTATTCTTTTGAGGACTTATTAAAAATTATAGACAGGGGTATTTATGTCATTGATGTCATGGGTATGCATACTGCCAATCCTATTAGTGGTGATTTCTCAGTCGGAGTTGCGGGGCTTTACATAGAAAAAGGTGAAATTAAATATCCATTAAAAGAGGTTGTTATTTCTGGTAACATAGGAGATTTTTTTAAAAACATTATAGCAACAGGTACGGACTTAACTTTTTACGGCAATTTAGGAGCACCAACCCTTCTTGTAGAAGGGCTTGATATATCAGGCTAAAGGAGGTTGAGATGGATTATTTTTTAACAGAAGACCAGAAAATGATAAAAGAATTGGCACGGCAGATTGCTGAGGAACATATTTTACCTGTGCGGGCAGAATTTGATGAGACTGGAGAGTTTCCATGGGAAATTATGAAAATTTTAGCTCAGGCAGATATGTTTAGAGTTTTCATCCCTGAGCAATATGGTGGTCTTGGTACTGGTGCTTTAGAACTTTGTTTAGTAGTGGAAGAGTTATCAAGGATTTGTCTTGGAGTTTCCACTACCTATGCAGCAAATGCCTTAGGTACTTATCCTATTCTTCTTTTTGGTAATGAGGAACAGAAACAGAAATATCTTCCAGACATTGCTGAAGGTAAAAGACTCGTTGCCTTTGCTCTTACAGAACCAAATGCTGGAAGTGATGCTGGTGGTATTCAGACCATAGCTACTAAGGATGGTGATTACTATATTCTTAATGGAAGAAAACAATGGATAACTAATGGAGGAGAAGCAGAAATTTATACAGTCATAGCCCTTACAGACAAAAGTAAAGGAGCAAGAGGAGCATCAGCTTTTATAGTGGAAAAAGGTACTCCTGGTTTCAGTTTTGGTAAAAAGGAAAACAAAATGGGGATAAGAGCTTCTGCCACCAGAGAATTAATCTTTGAAGACTGCAGAGTTCCAAAAGAAAATCTTCTTGGTAAAGAAGGAATGGGATTTATTGTTGCTATGAAAACTCTTGATCAGAGCCGTGTAGGTGTGGGAGCACAAGGAGTGGGGGTGGCACAAGGTGCCTTTGAAGAAGCAGCAAAGTTTGCAAAACAAAGAATACAATTTGGTCAACCTGTTATAAGTTTTCAAGCAGTACAACATATGCTTGCTGACATGGCAATTCAGATTGAGGCAGCAAGGGCGCTTGTATATTCTGTTGCAAGATACATTGACAGTGGTGCAAAGGATATAACAAAAGCCTCTGCAATGGCTAAAACCTTTGCAACAGATGTAGCAATGAAGGTAACAGTAGATGCGGTTCAAGTTATGGGAGGCTCAGGATACATGAAGGAATACCCTGTTGAGAAAATGATGAGGGACGCAAAGATACTTCAGATCTATGAAGGCACAAATCAAATTCAAAGAAATGTAATAGGACAGGCAATAATAAAGGAACTAACAAAGGCTGGAATTTAGTATTCGTGGGCATTTTTAAGTATTTTTCACATTTTTTCGTTGTAACAGCCAAAGTTTTAATGCTTGTCTTTGTAACACTCACAGTAATTAATTGTGTTGCTCATAAACATACCGCTGAAAGTAAAAGATACTATGAGGAGCTCTCTTCAAAGGAAAAAATGGAGTTATTAACAGAGCATAATAAGTGGCGGTCTCAGGTAGGGGTGCCTTCTTTAAGATGGTCCTCTGAAATGGAAGATCTTGCACAAGATTGGGCATATAAATTAAGTAGGACTTATGGTTGTAGAATGATACATAGGGCAAGTAGTTATGGAGAAAATATATTCTGGGCAAATTATCCAGTTAAAGCCCAATATGTTGTTGAATACTGGGCTCAGGAAAGATTTTACTATGATTACACCTCAAATAGTTGTAAATTAGGAAAAGAATGCAGACATTATACTCAAATTATTTGGGGGGAAACCCAAGAAGTAGGATGTGGTAGAGCCTTATGTAAAGGAGGAGAAGAAATTTGGGTTTGTAATTATAATCCTGCAGGTAATATAAAGGGTAAAAAGCCTTATTAAAATAATTTAGATAAAATCAATACTTTATGAGTCTCTCCCATTCCTTGGGGAAGAATTAGCCTTTTAAATTTGTCAATTAATCCTTCCTTGTGAAGTTTCATAAGTAGTCTTTCATCACAGAGTGAGAGAAGAAACTTACTTTGGGTGGTAAAAGTTTCTATGGTAAATCCTGCTTCCTGAGCCCATTTTTTGAGGGCTGAATAGTTAACATGGCAAGTTATATCCTGTTGACCAAGGTTTAAGTAGGGATTTTCATTCATTGTATGTCTAAAATAGCACATAAGAGTTCCTCTATTTCTAAAAGGAACATAATACTCCTCTGCCTCAAAGCCATAGTCAAAAATTAAGATATATCCCTTTTGGAGCAAATTGAAAAGTTGCAGAGTAAAGTCCTTTGCCCTCAGATTTACTTCAGAGCGATATCCTTCAATTTGAAAAACTTGTGGAGCAAATTCTTCTAAATAATCTAATGTTTCCTTTCTTGCTGGCATTAAAGTCTCAATGAAATTATTTTCTTTATCCAATGCCACATATATTTCAAAGGCTTTATGGTTTCTTATCTCAAAAATCCGAACTGCAAAAGCATCATAAATTTCATTCACTATTACAATACCATTGATAGGCTTAACCTCATTAATTGAACTGTACCAAGTAGTTTTTTTATTGTATTTTTTTAATACTTCTTTCTGATGCTCTATCAATGTGGGGTTTATCTCAATAAGAATATAGTTAAATTCAATATGAGAAGGGAAATCTCTCTTTAAGAGTTCCTCTAAAATATCTTCTGCAAGATATCCCATAGCAGGTCCGATTTCAGCTATGGAGAAATTTTTAGGACACTTTAATTTATTCCATAATTTTACAATGGCTTCTGATAAAAGTATGCCAAAAGTTTTACCAAGATGGGAAGCAGTAAAAAAATCACCTTCTCTTCCGATTTTTAATTCTTTCCTCATATAGTATCCCACTTCCGGTTCATAAAGAACCATATTCATGAATTCATCAAAGGGAATAGGACCTTGTTTTTTTATTTTTTCTTTGATTAGTTTTTGTAGGGAATTTTCCTTCATTTAGATTGTGGTTTATAAATTTCAAGCATGCGATCTAAAGCTTCTTTTGCTTTTATTCTAATTTCTTCTGGGACTTTAATTATATATTTCATCTCCCTCAGAGCTCTTAATAAACTTTCAAGAGTTGTTATCTTCATGTTCGGACAAATCATGGTCTTTTTAGCAGGATAAAAATGTTTGTCAGGATTTTCTTTCTTAAGTCTATGTAGCAATCCTAATTCTGTTGCAATAATAAATTCTTTTGATGTGGAAGATTTAGCAAATCTTACCATTCCTGAAGTGGAGGCTACGTGGTCAGCCAAATCTATTACTTCTGGTCTGCATTCAGGATGAACTACAACTAAGGCCTGAGGATGAAGCTCCTTTGCACGAATTACATCTTCCTTTTTTATCATAAAGTGAGTTGGGCAGAAGCCCTCCCAAGGTATAATTTCTTTATTAGGTATATTTTTCATTACCCAGAAGGCTAAGTTTTTGTCAGGGACAAAAAGAATTCTCTTATGAGGAACAGCTTTCACAATTTCTATTGCGTTAGCAGAGGTGCAACAAACATAACTGAGAGCTTTTACCTCAGCAGTTGTATTAACATAGGAGACCACAGAAGCATCAGGATACTGTAAAGCCCATTTTTTAAGTTTTTCACCATTAATCATATCAGCCATAGGACAACCAGCTTCAATCTCAGGAAGGAGCACGATTTTATTTGGATTTAGAATTGCAGCTGTCTCAGCCATAAAATGAACGCCACAAAAAACTATTACCTCACATTCAACTTCAGTTGCTTTCCTACTTAATTCTAAGGAGTCACCTACAAAGTCGGCTAAATCCTGTATTTCTTCTCTCTGATAGTTATGGGCAAGAATTATGGCATTTCTTTCTTTTTTTAATTTTATGATTTCTTCTATCATTTGCTCTTTCATAATCCCACCTCAGTATCTATTAGTGTAGAGTATAGTTCCGTCAGACATATAGATAGCTTTTATAGGGTTTGTTCTCTTTCTATAGGTATAATTTTCTAAGTCTGGCGATGAAATCCCAAAGTATCTTCTCGTAATATTAGCAACATATTGAATGGTTTCAGTTATTTTTGGAACTCTACCTAAGGATTCAACCAAGTTTGGTCCTGCATTGTAGGCTGCCAAAGCGAGGTTTATATTACCCTGAAATTTATCCAGAAGATATTTAATATATCTTATACCACCGTCTATATTTTCTTGAGGGTCGAAAGGATTTTTTACTCCTAAAAGAAGAGCTGTTGATGGCATGAGCTGCATAATTCCCATGGCTCCTTTCGGGGAGACGGCATAAACATTCCAGTTAGATTCCTCTTTTATAATTTCTTTAATTAGTTTAGCATCTATTCCATAAATTTTAGCCTTTTCTTCAACAATTTTTTCTAATTCCTCTCTTGAGAAAATTGAAAGTTCTCTCGGAAGATTTTTGTAGGACTGATTGTTAATTTTATAGGAAGATTTATTTAATGAAACTGCTTTTGTTTTTGTAACACAAAGGTTTGTATAAACCTTTTCTCCGTCAATTTCCTTAATGCAAATTTTTTGCCCCCAGGCAATGCAATTAAGGAAGAAGAGAAAAATAACTATTATCGTTAAAAACATATTGAATAATACCAAAGAAATGAATATGTTTTCAATAAAATTCGGGTTTTAATGCTCTGTTCATCAAATCATGAGTTGCTTCTTCAGGATTTTTACCTTCATAAATTACTTTATAGATCTGTTCTGTAATAGGCATTTCAATATTTAATTTACCAGCCAGTTCTATGGCTGATTGACTTGTCTCTACTCCCTCTGCCACAGAACGCATGCTTTCAGATATTTCTCTAATGCTTTCGCCTTTTCCAAGCCTGAATCCTACTGTATAATTTCTTGAAAGTCTTGATGTGCAGGTAAGGAACAGATCGCCTATTCCGCTTAGGCCTGAAAAAGTTATCTCTTTTGCTCCCATTTTTTTTCCAAGTCTCATAATTTCTTGGAGACCTCTTGTAATTAGTGCTGCTCTTGCATTGTTACCAAGCTCTAAGGCATCGCATATTCCTGAGGCTATGGCAATAACATTTTTTATTGCTCCTCCGATCTCAGAACCTATGGGATCATCATGTTCGTATACTCTAAAGTAATTGGTACTGAATATTTCTTGTAGAAGAAGCCTTTCCTTTTTGTCAATACCTGATAAAGTTACAGCAGTGGGTTTTTCCTTAGCTACTTCAATTGCAAAACTTGGTCCAGAGAGAACATAAACATTTTTATTGAATATCTCCTCAAGAATTTGTGAAGGAGTGCGGAGAGTTTTTTTCTCAATTCCCTTTGATGCGCTGACAATTATTGTTTCCTTGTTTATTTTGTCCTTTATTTGGTTAAAAACATTTCTAATAAATTGGGTAGGAACTACATTAACTATAAATCTGGCTTTTTTTACTGATTCTAAGAGATTATTTGTGCAAAAGAGATTTTCATGCAAAGGGATACCGGGAAGATATAGGGTATTTTCTTTTTTAGTATTGATGGAGTCAGCAATTTCCTTTTCCCTTGCCCATAAAACCACATCAAAGCCTTTTTTTGAGAGAAGGGAAGCCAAGGTAGTTCCCCAGCTTCCCGCACCTATGACAGCTATGTATGACATTTACTTAGGCAACTTACCGAATTCTTTAAGTTTTAGTTCTTTTCTCTTTATTTTACCACTAATTGTTTTTGGAAGCTCATCTACAAATTCTATTTTTCTTGGATACTTATAGGGTGCAGTTTCTTTTTTAACAAAATCCTGTATCTCTTTTATAAGTTCCTCTGAGGGAGTATAATCAGATGTCAATACAATGAAGGCTTTTACTACTTCTCCTCTTACTTCATCAGGACTTGCCACAACAGCAGCTTCCTTTACTGCTGGATGTTTAATAAGTGCACTTTCCACCTCGAAAGGTCCTATTCTGTAACCAGCACTTATTATAACATCGTCTTCTCTGCCTATAAACCAGAAATAGCCATCCTCATCCTTATATCCTCTGTCTCTTGTGTAGTACCATTCACCCCTGAAGGCGGCAGCCATCTCAAGTTTATCTCCAATATACTCCTGGAATAATCCTACAGGTCTTTCAGGATTTACTTTAATTGCAATATTACCTTCAGTGTTAGGTGGAAGTGGGTTACCGTTTTCATCAATTATATCAATATGAAATCCCGGTGTGGGTAGACCTGTGGCACCTGCTTTCATGGGAACGAATCTAAACATGGCAAGTGTATTTACAGTTTCAGTTTGACCATATCCATTGTATATCCATTCACCTGTTGCCTCTTTCCATAAGTTTATAATCTCTGGATTAAGAGGTTCGCCAGCTGCCACAAAATGTCTTACTGTTTTGAATTTTAGTTCTTCAAGAGGAACTTCTTTAACAATCATTCTATAAGCAGTAGGAGGTCCGCATAGTGTGTTTATTTCGTATTTTTTAAGCGTTTCTACAATTAGAGCAGGAGAGAATTTTCCTTTTCTATAGTAGGTAAAAACAGTAGCTCCCATATTCCATGGACCAAAGAAACTTGACCAGGCTGCTTTTGCCCATCCAGTGTCAGATATATTCCAGTGGATATCTCCTTGCTTAAGGTCAAGCCAAAATTTTCCTGTAATTATGTGTGCTAAGGGATAACTAACTTGAGTATGTAAAACCATTTTTGGAAGTCCTGTTGTTCCAGAAGTAAAAAATATAAAAGCAGGATCATGAGAAAAAGTTCTTTCACCAAGATAAGCATCAGCCTTTATAACATCATCATAATTTTTCCAACCATTTACGTTATCTATATTTATCAATAAAACATCATTTCCGTATTTGTTGACTGCTTCTTCTATTTTTGATGCATTTTCAGCATCAGATATTACCGCTTTAATATCAGCAGCTTTTAATCTATATTCTATATCCTTTGCTGTTAAAAGAGTAGTACCTGGGATTGCCACAGCATTTATTCTCATAATAGCAAGAATAATGATCCACCATTGAGGGACATTGGGAAGAAGGATTAGAACTTTATCACCTTTGCCGATTCCCAGTTTTTTAAATCCACCAGCTAATTTACTGGAGAGCACTGTTAGTTCTTTGAAGGAGTATTTTTTAAGAGTCTCTCCATTAGTCCAAATTAAAGCCTGGGTATCTCCCCATTTATCAAATACATCAAGAGGAAAGGAGAATTTCTCAGGCACTTGAATTTTGAAATTTTTTAACTCTTCGTAGTACTTTTGCATAGCCTCTTGCATAGACCCCTCCCTTAGAATTTTTGAATAATTTTAAATCATATAACAAAAGTAAAACATTAATCAATGGATATCCTAAATTGCTGATTTTCTCTACATTGGGGAAAAGATGAGATCGCTTCGTTGCTAAAGCTACTCGCAATGACACCCCATAATGTCATTGCGAGCACCCGAAGCAATCTCTAAACCTCGTCCCTTTGCCTACTTATTCTATCATGGCGAGGACCCAAAGGTTAGTTAATGTTTTTTTATTGATAACTCTCACTACCATTTGCTACAATAACCACATGATTACCGGAAAAACAAAGATAATAGGCATATTTGGTGATCCTATTGAACATACCTTTTCTCCCCTACTACATAATAGTGCTTTTAGAGAACTTGGCCTCGACTACTGTTATGTTCCCTTTCTTGTAAAGTCTGAAAGATTAAAAGAGGCTATAGAGGCAATTAGAGCCCTTAATTTCATAGGTGTAAACATAACAGTGCCTCATAAGGAAGCCGTAATTCCATATCTTGATGAAATAAAGGAAGAGGCAAAATACATAGAAGCTGTAAATACAATTTTAAACAATAATGGTAAACTTATAGGCTTTAATACTGATGCTTACGGTTTTATAAATTCTATTTTTGAGGAGGGTGTAAGAGTTAAAGGTTCTAATATACTTCTTTTAGGTGCTGGAGGAGCAGCAAAAGCAGTAGCCTTTGGTATATTAAAAGAAGGTGGTAATCTCTTCGTTTTCAATAGAACTTTATCAAAAGCCTATAAATTAAAAGAGACCTTTCAAAAAATGGGAAACATTGAAATAATTAAAGAAATTAACGCCGATATTATGAAAAATTTTCAAATTGTTGTTAATGCCACATCCTTAGGACTAAAAGATAATGACCCTATGCCTATTAACCCAAATTTTTTAAGTAGAGATCAGGTATACATAGATTTAATTTATAAAGATACTCCTTTACTGAAGGAGGCTAAAAAGTGTGGGTGTAAAACCTTAGATGGGTCTGGCATGTTAATTTGGCAGGCTGCTAAAGCCTTTGAAATATGGATTGGAAAAGCTGCTCCTCTCCCACTTATGAAAAAAATTTTCAAAGATAAAAAAAACTATTGACAAAAATATCTAAATTTGGTACAACTTAAACATATCTGATGATTATAGGTTTAGAAATAGAACCTTCTTTTGTAAAAGCTGCCTTAGTAAGGAAAAAAGGTGGATATGAGCTTATAGGTTGGGAAATATTTGAGTTGCCAGAAGGAGTTGTTAAAAATACGGGAATAGCTGATACGGACACTTTACTTAGAACCCTCATTAAAATACCTCCAAAGTTCAATATAAAAAACCCTGAAGTAGCCTTTTGTATTACAGGACCTACTAATTGTGCCATTAGAATTATTGAAGTCCCCTACATTAATAATAATGAAATAGATTTAAACCTTCCCACTGAACTTGACAAATATGTACCTTTTAGCATTAAAGAAATTTATTATGACTATCATATAATTGCGAAAGATAAAAACTCTTCAAAAATAGTAGTTGCTGTGGCTCTAAAAGAAATTGTAAATGACTATGCCAACATTTTAGAAAAAGCGGGTATGATGCCTAAAATTGCTGATTTAAGTTCTCTTGCTCTCTACAATGTTTATGAAATGAATTATTCTGAAAACGGATTATCGATTATTATGAACATTGGAGAGCATGTAATAAATTCTGTTATAGCAAAGGGATATGAACCTTTATACATAAGAGAAAGTATAAATTCTTCCCATGTTCCCATAGACAATTCCACAGAGGATGAAATAAGAAATTATGCAGACGAAGTAGCAGCTGAGATATATAGACAAATTGAATACTTCAAAACCATAAGCAGTGAGAGCAATATAGAAGAAGTATATGTTACAGGCTCCCCCACATCCTCAACTCAATTCATTCAATTTCTTCAGGAAAGGCTTGATGTGGCCATAAAACTTTTTAATCCCTTTAAAAAAATAAAAATTGCTAAGGAATTATCAACAAAAATGCAGAATTTTGCATCTTTATCAGCAATATCCATAGGTGCCTCTTTAAGGGGAACGGAGAGGATATAATGATTAGGATAAATCTTTTACCAAAAGTGGGAAAAAAGAAAGCCAAGCCATCTATAGCTTTAGCCTCCTCAAAAGAGATGTTTATTAAATTAGGATTACCTACAGCAATTGCTATTTTATTAGTGACAGGCCTATTTATCTATATGGAAATAACAAAGACAAAACTCAAAGAGGACATTGAGAATAATAAAAAAATTTTTGCTCAACTTCAGAAAAAAATTGAAGAAGTGAAGAAATTTGAAGAGATGAATAAAGAAATAGAGACAAAGACAAAATTAATTGAAAACTTAAAGAGCAGACAGAATGATCCAGTTGCTATCCTCAGTTCTCTTGCTAAAAATTTAAGCGAGGGTCTTTGGCTATCAGAAGTGAGCTTTGGTATG
Organism: uncultured bacterium; assembly: GCA_937924475.1. Lineage (GTDB taxonomy): Bacteria > Nitrospirota > Thermodesulfovibrionia > Thermodesulfovibrionales > Thermodesulfovibrionaceae > Thermodesulfovibrio. The sequence goes on along the minus strand of CALDSV010000006.1, from coordinate 31,077 downwards.
CAGGATAAACCTCAAGTAGGTCAACAACCTGTAAAAGAGGCTAAGAAAGAGTGGGAGAGAAAAATCGTAGTGAAAGGCTTTGGTTTTTCAAATTTAAACATAGTTGCCTTTGTGGAGGCACTGAAAAAAGTTCCGGAATTCAGAGAAGTAAAACTTCTTGAAACGCAACAGACCAAGTATGAAAATTTTCCAGTATATAAGTTTATATTAGAATTTAATCTAAAGGAATAGAGATATGGATTTAACAAAGTTTTCAGGACGAAATAGAATTTTAATAATGTTAATAATTCCATTGGCTATTTTAGCCCTTTTTTATTCCCTTTATTTTGCTGAAAGCATGGATACAATCAGTAAGCTTAAAAAAGAAAATGAAGCTATTAAACAAGAAATAGATAAAGCAAATCAATTAGCTGCGAGATACGAAAAAATAAAAGCTATTAATTTAGAGTTACAGAAAAAAATGGATTACCTAATAGGTCTTTTGCCGAAGGAAACAGAAGTCTCAGGTCTTTTGAAAAGAGTATCTGAGCTGGGTATTCAGCAAGGATTACAGGTTACTTTATGGAGACCTAAAGACAAGGTAGTCCATGAATCAAAGGAGATCTATCAATTACCAGTAGAAGTGAAGATGAGAGGTAAATATCATAGCTTTGGGCTTTTCTTTTCAGAAATTGCAAAAATTGAAAGAGTGGTAAATGTGAATTCTTTTGAATTTAAAGCAGGAAACATTGATGAAAGAGGTGAGCTAAGAAAAGAGGGTGAACCTACAAATATTAATGCTAACTTAATGATAGCTACTTACTCATTGATACCCGAAGAAGAAAAGAAAAAATTAAAAGAAGAAAAGAAAAAGTAATGTTATGGACAGAAAAAAGATACAAATATTAATTTTAATAGTTTTATTGTTTGCCGTTGGAGTTTACGGAATTTATCAATTAACTTCTGTGGGAATTCAACCTCAGAAAGAAACCAAAATACAGCCAAAATCTTTTACATCCATAGATACTTCAAAAAATGTGCAACAACAAGTTGCTACAAAGAACAACTCCTATGAAATTTCTAATTTAATCGATCCCTTTTACCCTCAAATTGTAAGGAAAGATAAGACTAAGGGACAAGGGCCTCTTGAAAATTTTGATATAGAAGAGTTAAAGCTTGCAGGTATTTTAAAGGACGATAAAGAATACAGGGCTTTAATAAAGACACCCGATGGAAGATATTTTGTTGTAAAAGAAAAGGATAGAATTGGGTTTAAAAAAGGCCAAATAATAAAAATTTCAAAAAATGAGGTAGAAATCGTAGAGACTATAAAGTCTCCAACTGGCGAGACATTACAAACTAAGAAAATTTTGAAATTAAGAACGGAGGAAGTGCCATGATAAATAGAGTTAATATTATCTTAGCTTTCTTTTTATTCTTTTTTGTCTCCATGGCTTGGGCAGGCCAGATCAATTCGGTTTCAAGTGAAGAGAACAGTTTATTAATACAACTTACATCAAAACCTAACTACAAAATTATTCCTCAAGATGATCCATTTAGATTAAAAATTGAACTCATTGACACAAAACCCGGCATTATATCTCAAAAGATGCTCTTTCACTCTGGGCTTGTAAGTGAGATATTTGCTCAAGCTTATGAAAATAACACTATATTAGACATACTTTTTTCTCAGCCTACAAAAGCTGAAATTATCACAGAAGGTAATGTTTTAAGGGTTTCTTTTGGGAAAAATTCCCTTTCTCAAGAAGAGCCTGTAAAGATAATTGATATAAACATGGAAAAAACTGAAAGTGGCTATGAAATATCCATAAAAGGAGACAATGTACTGCCAGAGCCAGAAGTAATAAAAGAAGGAAACACAATAAAGATATCTTTTTCAGATGTAGACTTGGCAACAGAACCATCAAAAGACATACCCCTTATTTTAGATAAGAAAGACAATATTTTAGAGTTTAATTTTAAATTTGACAAAGAAGTTCAGGCAGAAGCTTCCTATTTAGTAGATGAGGTGGTTTTGCACATAAATATTCCAAAGGAAAAGGAAGAAGTTATATTAACATCAAAAGATATGATTCCTTCTACTAAAATTGCTAAAAACAATTCTAAGAAGTTAGAACAGACTGAATTAATAGAGAAAAAAATACTATCTCCAGAAAAAAACATATCTCTTGACCTACAGGATGCAGATATAGTAGGAGCCCTTAGATTTCTTGCTGAGGCAGGAGGTTATAATTTAGTCATACATCCAAGGATAGGTGGAAAAATAACTATGGTTCTCAAAAATGTTACCATAACTCAGGCTATGGATTTGATTTGTAAAAACAACAATCTTGTTAAATTAGAAGAAAACAATGTTATAAGGATTTTACCTATAGATTCATATCTCATTGAGATAGCTTTATCTCCCAAAGAGGTAAGATTATATAAATTAAAATATGTTAGACCCTCAATTATTTTGCAAAGAACAGCTAATTTTACTACAATTTTCACTGAAACGCGAATATTTCAATATTTCAATATAGATTCCATTAGAGTAAAAAAAGACGATAAAACAGGAGAAATAGTCTATGAAATTGATAGCATAAAAGAGAAAGAGTATTCAGAGACAATTAAATATTTAAGGGCTGGTGAAACTGTAGAGGAGAAAGTAATTAAACTTCTTGGTTTTTCAACAGATGAGCTTACAGGCACCCTCATAGTAAATGCTCCTTCCCTACTTCATAAGGAAATTGAGAAAGTCATAGCTAAATTAGATGTTCCACAAAAACAAATTTTAATTGAAGCAAGAATAATTGAGATAAGTAGCTCTTTTTCAAAGAGTCTTGGTTTTCAATGGGGTATAAGATGGTCACCTCCAGGGTCAAGAACTAATATTGTTGGCTCTCAAGGAGGTACAATTTCTGGTGGTTCTACTCCTTTAGCAGTAAACTTGCCAGCTGGGACTGGTAGAGCAGGGGGAACTTCAGCTATTACTGTAGGATATTTAAATGCTTCAGGAACTTTTGCTCTTGATTTAAGAATTTCAGCTTTGCAGCAAACAGGAAAAGGAAAAATTATTTCAAATCCAAGAATCGTAACTCTTGATAATCAAAAAGCTACCATTATTCAGGGTGAATCTATACCATATGGTGAAAGAACTATTACCGGTGGAACTACAGAGATTTCAACTAAATTTAAAGACGTTGCAATAACTCTTGATGTAACACCAAGAGTAATAGATGAAAATATGATGAATCTTTATGTATCCTTCACAAAGGAGGATCTTGTTCAATTTGTTAACATAGGTGGTATTTTAGCTCCATTAACCGTAAAACTATCATCTAATACTGAGGCAACAGTAAAACCGGGAGAAACCCTTGTTCTTGGGGGTATTTATAAGAAAGTAGATAGAATGTCAAACTCAAAGGTTCCGGGGCTTGGAGACATACCCTTGGTGGGAGAGCTCTTTACAAGCAGAGGAAGGGATGAAGATATCTATGAAGTTATGATCTTCATTACTCCAAGAATAATAGAGCCTCAACCTTATTGATACGACTAATTTAAATGCTCTCCTATGCGTATTCTCCTTGTTGAGGATGACAGGATTTTAGGAGAAACCTTAAGGGATTTTCTTGAGCTTCATAATATTGAAACCCTTTGGCTTTGGGATGAAAGAGAACTGCCTAAGGTAATAGGAAAATATGAATTTGATGTTTTTGTTATTGACTTGATACTTAAACACACCTCTGGTGAAAAAATAATTGAAGTTTTAAGAAAATCAGGATTTAATAAACCTATTCTTGTAATCACTGCAAAGAGAGATATGGAAAGTAAGGAGGAATGTTTTCTTAAAGGTGCTGATGATTATCTTATAAAACCCTTTGATTTCAAGGAAATAATTTTGCGGCTTCATGCATTGAATAAAAGAAGACATATTGAAACAATTGTGCAAGTAGGAGACATTACTATAAATCTGGATGCGCAGACAATATACAAAGGGGATAAAGAGATTAAAATTTCAAAAAATGCTTGGGAGCTTTTAATACTGTTGTTAAAAAGAAGAGGCGAAATAGTAAACAATGAAACAATATTTAACTATATTTGGCCTAATAAAGACGTAAGTGATGATATTATTAGAGCCTACATTAAAGAACTAAGGAAAATACTTCCTCCAGATTCCATAAAAACTTATCCGGGAAGGGGATACAGATTGCTTTGAGATTCCATATTAAAGTTATAATTGCCTTTGCTTTTGTTACCATAACTGTATTTTTTTATCTTAATTCAATGTTTTTTAATTTCATTGATTACTTTAAAGAAGATTACCTTCTCCACTATCTTCAACAAAATAGAATCAATAGAGAGTTTATTGAAAATAAAATCTATGAGTATACTAAACAAGTTATTCTGTGGGAATTTTTGCTTATTTTGGTTACAATGCTTATACTTTACAAAATTATTGATAGAATGAGTAAGCAGGAGAGAGAATATAAGGACTTTCTTGAATTACTGCTTCTTACCATATCTCATAAGTTTGGAAATTTTCTCGCATCCCAGAAAGGAAATATAGAAATACTCAAGATAAAGAGAGATGAGATGGCCTTACAAAGGCTTGAGAAAAACTATGAGCTTATTAAGGATGATCTTAGCACCATATTAAGCTATATTGAAAATTTTAAGAAATTTTCCTCAGAAAAAGAAAGAGTTAGTGTAATGGAAATTCTTAACAAGTGCATAGATATTCTATCAGAAAAGAAGTCTTTCAAAATAAGTGGAAAGGATGTCTATGTCTACTCCAATAAGCAAATCTTTGAAAACATAATATTTCCTCTTATTGAAAATGCAGGAAAATACTCGGAAGGAATAGTTTACATAAGGGTTACAAGAAGATATTTAGCAATAAGAAACAAGATTTTGGTCTTAAGCAGAGGTACTGGGATAGGTTTAAAAATTTCAGAAACCTTAGCAAGCAAGCAAGGCTTTCAACTTCTCCATCGTACAAAGGGAGAATATTTTATTTGCCAACTGAAATTTAGATAAACTCAAGGGTTATATAGAGATTGCTTCGCAGTCCTTACGGAATGCTCGCAATGACATACATTTCTCCTATTCACAAAATTTTCACAATCATCGCAAATTACTTTGCTATAATAAAATCAATGGAAAAAGGTTTCCTTTGGAAACCTAAAAAATCTAAGGAGGTTCTATTATGATGAGGGTAATTAATCGTATGCAACTAAGGGATGAGAGAGGTTTCACCCTGGTGGAGCTTCTAATTGTAGTAGCTATTATTGCTATTCTTGCAGCTATTGCTATTCCCCAATATCAAAAGTACAGAAAAAACGCAGCTGTCTCTTCAGTTCAGTCCGATGCTAAAAACTGCCTTAATACCGTAATAGCTGACTACACAGCTTCTATTCAAGCAGGAAGCACAGATCCCACTGTAAACACCAATAACTGTGTAAAAGGAGCTTATACCGATAGTTGTACAGCCAGTGGCGATGTAGGAGAAGACTTGGTTGTTACTTGCACAGGCACAGGCATTGCTGAGAACGTAACCTGTTCTGCTACAGAGGGTGGTGTGGCAGGTTGCGATGGTGTATAATTCTTTTTTTGGGGGGAGAGAATCCCCCCAGATTTTTTAGTTATCTTATAGAGAGAAGATTTTTTAGTGAAAAATGCAAAATTTAAGAGTCTAAAAGGGTTTACCTTAGTAGAGTTACTCATAGTAACTGTAATAATTGGAATACTTGCCTCTATTGCTATAGTTCAATACAATAAATATAAAGTTAATTCTGTAAAGGCACAGCTTCTTTCTGATTTAAGAAATTGCATAAATGATATTGCAAGAAACACTCAAAGTGGAAATAGGGACTTAAACAGTATTGTAGTTAATTGTGTAAAATCGCCTAACACCCAATCAATTGAGATTATTAGTAATACACCTCTTAAACTTAAGGCATCTTCTCCCATAGGTCCTTTTGAATGTGAATATAATGAGAATACAGGCAGAGTTATTTGCAATAATCCTTTTTAGCTTATTAATATTAATATACCTCTTTTCCCTTAATCCAATCCTTCCAAGCGGAGATGCAGGTGGACTTATAACAGCTTCCTATTTTCTTGGTATTGCTCATCCACCCGGCTATCCTCTCTATATTGAGTTAGGAAAACTCATCACTTTTTTACCATTTGGTAACATAGGATTTCGTCTTTCTCTTTTACCTCCTCTATTTTCAATTCTCTCTCTCTTAATGCTTTACTATATCATTAAGGAGCTTCTCTACTTTAACGAAAGGTTAGATTTTAGTAAAGAAGAATACCTTTATCTAAAATTTTTCCCTCTTGTGGGCATTTTATTTCTGGGTTTATCCTATTCTTTTTATTTTCAGACCATTATAGGTAAGTTTTATCCTTTAAATCTTTTCTTAGTTACTGTTCTTACTTTTCTGGGGATGAAAGTTTTAAAGGAAGGCTTTGACAGAAGATATGCCTATCTCTGCGCCTTAATCCTTGGCATATCCACAGCACTACATCATACAGCTCTTTTTATGATAATTCCTCTGGCTATATTAGGTTTTTTTTATTTTAAGCCCTTTTTGAAGTCTCTTCCTCTCTCTCTTATTTTTTTCTTACTCGGTTTTTCCATTAATCTCCATATTTATTTGAGAAATCTGAAGGGTGCTTTTGCTGCAGTAAGAAAAGAGGGTTTTGCCCTCAATTTCCTGGATATTATTCTAAGAAAATTTTACAAAGAAGGTGAGTCTCTTCAAGTATTAACTTCAGCTGTATCAAAAGCTGAAGATCTAATTAATGCTTTTAAAAATTTTCTATACATGATTGATGCTAACTTTGGCTATATAACCCTTCTTTTTTTTATTCTGGGAGCCTTTCATCTTCTTAGAAAAAATGTAAAGCTCTTTCTCTTTCTTTTTTCAGCCTTTTTAATGTTTTCCTTTGTTCTCTCAAAGCTTACCTTCAGTGGAAGTATTGAAGGAAATGAAGGAGCGCTATACATCGTAGGTAATCAATATTTTTTGCCTGCTTTTTTCTTTTATGTAATTTTTTTTGTAGAAGGCATATACTTACTTACAGAGAAAATAAAGAATTACAAGCTACTGCATAGAGCAATACCTTTACTATTTATTGTCTTACCATTAATTTTCATACCTATGAGATACACCCAAACATCTCAGGCAAATAATTGGGCGCTTTACTACTACAGTAAAGATTTGCTATCCACAATGCCAGTTTCAGCAGTTTTAAATACCTATGGTGATAATAAAAGTTTTGATACTTGGTATTTGAAGCTTGTTGGCAGATATAGAGATGATGTATGCCATACTGTGGTATTTCGTTATGAATCACTGGATTGGAACTTAGAGGGATGTAAACCGCAGAAGCTTTATGAGGTTTTATTTCCAGAGGTATACAAAAAGGATATGATTACTTTGATAAAGGAAGGCAGATATTTCTCCACAATCGGACTTAATGAAATTCATCCTCTCTATGAAGTGGCTTATACAAAACCCTATGTTTTATCTTATTTTTATATCTCCAAAGAAAGCGGATTACCAAAGGAAAGAATAAATTCCTTAGAAATTATATCCTTAGAGAAATTTCTAACCCCCTCTTATTGTCTCATTCACGGAACTGATGACCCTCTTACCTTTGCTCAATGTAGATTTGTGGCTCTTGCTTATTTAAATATAGCAAGCTATATTATACCTATGAAGCCTGAGGGAGTTTTTAGGCTTGATACAACTATTAGATACGGTAGCATTCAGGAGCCTTATAAGGTTAACATTATAATTGGCAAAGAGAATGAAAAATATATGGAACTTTATGAAAGGATAATTCATTACAATGATCGGCGAAAAGCCTATCTTTTACCGTAAATACATAATTTTTAGCCTATTTTTTATTCTATTTATTTTGCTTTTGCTTTTTGTGAGGAACCTTTATCATCAAGCTCTTCATGAAAAGGAAGGGGAAAAAAGTGAGGGATTAGAGAAAGTGAAGGCTTATGAGAGGGTTATCTTAAACCATTTCCCCTCAAGTCCTTACACAGAAAGAGCAATAAAAGAGCTTTTGTTGAGCTGTGAAAAATTTCCGGAAGAAAAAGAAAAACTTTACTGTTATGAGACCCTAAGAAGTAGTCTTATTCAGATAAGGAGTCTACATGAACCTTACAGTGAAATATTAGAGAGGATAAATCCTAAAATAGCAAATTTAAGAGCAAATCTAAAAAATAAGTTGGATCAGGGGGATGGAAAAGAATATGAAAGAAATTTTCATATACAGCTTGAAATTCTAAGTTATGATAATGCACCATCATTGTTTTGGAGTTTCGTGACAGTTTTTTCTCTTTTAGGTTGGATTACCTCCTTGATTTTCATAATTTGTAGGGGATTTAAAAAACCTATAAATAAAAGATGCATTGCCTTTGGGGGTCTTTCTTACTTGTTATTCTTCTTGCTGTGGGTTTTAGGACTATGGTTAGCATAGAGAAAAATAAGAAATTGTCATTTTTTATCTGAGAGAAGAGAGATTCACAGAATTTTCACATTGTATACTTTCCTTTTTTGTCATAATTATAAAAGAAAAAAAGAGTGTAAATTATCTTGTTGAAAATTAGAATTTTTGATAAACTAAAATTAAATGTTTAAATTTCTAAGAAATAAAGGTTTTTCTTTCGTGGAGCTCATGGTAGTTATTGCTTTAATTTCAATTCTCTCTGCCATCGCAGTGCCTCAAATAAACAAAATGTATAAAACCTATAAGTATATTGAATATACCTCCTCTATGGAAAATCTTGTAAGATGGGCAAAAATTACAGCAATGGAAAGAAGTATTAATGTAGGATTATGTATAGCAGACAACAAAACCCTGAGAATAGTAAATATGGGAACAAACAGGAGTAATATATGTACTGGAAGCGATTTAATCACTTTAAATATTAGGGATGATTTTGTCTTTTTACATGGTTCTGGAGCTGCCTTTGATCCTCGAGGTTTTGATATTTTCAATGGTAATGTTTGTCTAACAAACGGCGATTCATATTATAAAGTATTTATTAGTAGATTTGGTGCCATTAGAACCCAGAAGGGAAGCGGTGGTTGTTAATGAGGAAGTTAGAATTAAAATTAATAAAATTAATAAAAAGTTATGAAGGTTTCTCTTTGCTTGAAGCTTTAATGTCAGTTTTATTAGTAGCAATATTAGTAATGGGAGTTATTGGTTTAACTACGATGTTCTCTAAATATACTAGAGATGATTTCATATCCACTTGTTTACTTCAAGCCGCATCTTCTGGCATAGAAGCAAAAAGAGCGGATTATTCAACAAGTTCAATAGTGATTAACTGTGGAGGGCTTTCTGTTAATGTTACAATCACTGGGAATCCACCAGCACAACCACCAACTATGGGCTCTGGCCAATCTGCCTGTGCTGAGGTAACTGCTACAGCTTCTGTAAGTGGAAGGACTATGGTTTTAAAAGATTTAGTATGTAATTTCCCTCAAGGATAGGATAAAATGAAAAAATTTTTGCGAGACAACAAAGGATTAACTCTTGCTGAGATAATGGTTGCTATTGCAGTTAGCATTATAGTTTTAGGAGCTATAACCTCTCTATACATCACTACTGATAAAGTCTTTAAAAGGACAAAAGATACTTCTGATGTGAAAGAAATCGCAAAAGGAGGGATGGCACAGCTTGAATGGCTATTTCAAAGATGGGGCGCTTCAACACCTTGTAGTAATCAAGATCCTTCACAATGCACTTCCATTACCCCTTGTGGCAGTGGAGGAGGTACTTTTCCTTATCCACCTCCAAGCTCCTTGTGTATAACAATAAACCAGAACAATCCCTGTGATGAAATTTATTTCTATGCAAATCTTTACGGAAATGGTTTTGTTCATCTTCCTACCATAGAGCAACCCATTTTGATGAATATTAAGAGTTGTAGACTTTCCACTAATCAAAGACAAAATTGCTATCATATAAAAAGAGGTGCTAAATTTATAAGTGATAAGCAAAATCCTGATATTTATAAACCTTTAATTTTTTCTATTTCTGGACTTAGTAATAATAATCTTGTTTGCACTGATGGAACATTAGAACCCAATGCCACAATTTCACCAACAGCAACAGCTCTTAATGGTTTTTTAAAAGATGAAAATGGCAATCTAATTGATAGCTATAATTTTGAAGGCGGAGAGATAATTATGAGAGTTCCTCACAGGATAAGATTGTTCTGTCAACAAAATTCTCAAGACAATAATACTCTTTGGTTATATATGGAAGCAATAGACATGGCAACGGACTGTAATGCTTATGAACCTCCCCAGCCCCTTATTCCTGTAGATTCTTTTAAAGCTCAACTGTTTAGTCAAGGAATTAGGATTGATATGGAAACAAGAGGATCAAATGGTCAAAAATTTCCTCTTACCAGATTTTTTGGGAGGTAAATATGAACAATAGAGGATTTTCCTTAGTTACTGTCTTAGTTTTATCTCTTATTATCTTTATAATAGGTGGTACAGGAGCTTATGTTGTCATGACTAACATGAAAACAACAAAAGCAGATGTACAATATAATTTAGCCGATAAAGCTTCAAATGCAGGTCTTCTATCCGCCTTTGATTATATAAATAGAACAGGCACTGGAGGAAGTGATAGAACTGAAAGTGCTACCATAGGTAATGCTGAATATTCATATAGAATAATGTTTGGTGGAAAGAACATCTGGTTTGTAAGTTCTGAAGGGGCCTTTGCAAATTCAAGAGTTATAAGAACTTCAATTTTTCAGGGATATTATGGTGTGGGGCTCTATACAGTTAGAGGCAGAGTTAATGCTAACTTAGGAAATGCTAGACTTTCTGGATGTGACAGAGAAAATAATTGCTTTGTCCCAGCTTTTATTGCTTCAGGAAATATTTCAACATCTGTGACCCCCAGGTATTGTAGTTCTGACAATGGTGGAACAGGAGTATATGGACAAGAACCTGTGCTTAATCTTAATCAAGGTGATTTGTCAAGAATATTTTTCAAGGTAAAATGTTTCAATAAGTATGGTGATAACTCTTGTAATCAAAGCTTGCTTGATTACTTAGAATATGATTATGGAAGAGACCCAGAAGTAATACCTTCTCCACCTCATAAATTCTTGAATTTTCAACAAAATAGCAATAAATATGGGATACCCTTAATAAATTTACCTGCCATTCCGTCTCCTCCAAATGTTCCCTCCAGTTGTGAATTTAATACTACTGGTAGTATTAATTTAAGCACCCAATATCTTTCATGTAATGAGATAAAATTAAGGAGATCACCTTCATCTATATCAGGAGATGGAATTAGAAGCAGTAGTAAGATAAAAATTTACGCTCAAAGTTATGCTACAACCTTTAGTGGAGCAAAAAACTTCATACTTTACACTAATGCTAATTCTACCTTTGACAGTAATACTAATAATTTTGAAGTATATACAAATTCCAATACAACTTTAAATAGTGCATCTAACTTTAAAATATATACATCAGGAATTACAACATTGACAAATATAGATTATGCTCAAATAGTCTCTACAAATAGAATAACTGTAAATGCTGGAGCTACAATTAATAATTCAAGAATCATAATAGGGTTTACAGACATTAATGAAACAAATAATGTAAATACCGAAAAAAATTTAGTTTTCTCCGGAGATTTCACTATTGGTAACTCTACGGAAGATAATAATCCTAATATAATAATCGCAAGAAGCTTAAGATTTGCAAATAACAGTACAGTGAGAATCTTAAATTCCCTTATTTATGTTTATGCCTACGCTTGTCCTAACTGTTCAAGAGACACAGATACATCTTCCTTAGCTGCTTGTGATAGCAATTCTTTATGGTGTGGATGGTACGGCTATGGAATAAACTTAAATATTGGACGAGATTCCTTAGGAAATCCAAATCCCATTCTTTTTATATCAAATAATACAACAGTTAGAACAGATTCTCCCTCTGGTACTGTATATATTTGGGGTGTATGGTATGGGGAGGATATTACTTATTTAAGATGGTCTAATGTATCAAATCAAGACCTAAGAGGTTTTCTAATAAGAAACTTTCCAGAAAACAGATCATTAAATATAAATATCTCCACGGGCTTTAATCTATCTTTTTCCAAATCAATTATAGACAAAGTTTCTTCTCGTTTTAGATTTTTTAGAGAAGTTGAATGTGTTAGAGATCCTCTTACACCACAGGCTCAAATGATACAAACTCGTATGGTAAATTACTAAATAAAAATTTTTTCTAAAACTCTTTTGTAAAAAGACTTTCAAAATTGCTCATCTCCTATATGATTAAAACCATCTTTTGTCATTACTTAACCTCTTTTTCATTTCGCCTGCCTTTGTAATTGCCCCCCCTTCTGTCATTGCGAGCGTAGCGAAGCACTCTCATCTTGTCTACTTTACTGTTAAGGCCTTCATTGAGATTGCCACGGCTCACCTTAGAAGTAAGACCCTTAAAGGAAAAAATTTGACAAATAGTTAAATTTTAAAGTAAATTATAATTTTAATTCCTATAAAAATTCTCTTTAAGGAGAGGTATAAAGATGAAAACAGCTTTTGTTAAAAAAGAAGATACTCAAAGAAATTGGTATATGGCAGATGCTACAGGTCAAACCCTGGGTAGATTTGCCTCACGAATTGCTAAAATCTTAATGGGAAAGCACAAACCCACCTACACTCCTAATGTAGACAATGGTGATTTTGTTGTGGTAATTAATGCTGAAAAAATTAGAGTAACAGGCAAAAAACTAACAGATAAAATCTATTATCATCACACAGGTTATATAGGAAATCTCAAGGCAGAAACCTTAAAAGAAAGGCTTGAAAAGGAGCCTGAAGCAGTTATTATTGATGCTGTATGGGGAATGCTTCCAAAAACAAGATTGGGTAAAAAGATGATAAAAAAACTGAAAGTCTACAGAGGCTCTGAACATCCCCATAAAGCTCAAAATCCAGAACCAATTCAATTAAGTAAAAGATGAGGTGAGAGACTATGGCTATTGAATATCTGGCAACAGGAAGAAGAAAAAGGTCAGTTGCAAAAGTTATTCTGATACCTGGTTCAGGTAAGATTACTGTAAATGAAAAACCTATAGAAGAATACTTTCCAAGAGAAACTCTTAGGATGATTCTTATGCAACCCTTTCAAGTAGCTGGTGTGGCTGGTAAATATGACGCAATCATATCAGTTGAAGGTGGTGGATTAAGTGGTCAGGCAGGTGCGATAAGACACGGAATCGCAAGAGCAATTGTAAATCTTAATCCAGACCTTAAGCCAAAACTTAAAAAAGAAGGACTTCTTACCAGAGATCCAAGAGAAGTAGAGAGGAAGAAATACGGTCAACCAAAGGCAAGAAAGAGATTCCAATTCTCCAAGAGATAAAATGCTCAGAGTCTTTATATGTGGTGGAAGTGGTTACACAGGAAGTGAACTTTTAAGAATTCTTGCCAACCATGAAGAAGTTGAGATAGTAGGAGTTACAAGTGAAAAATCAGCAGGGATGAGCGTAAAGGAGCTTTTCCCTGCTTTTCACATTTATAAAACCCTTAAATTTGAAAATCTAAATATTGAAAACATAAAAGATAGAGCCCATGTATATTTTCTTGCCCTTCCTCATGGAAAGTCTCAACAAGTAGCTGCAAGCCTTTTAGAAGCTGGTAAAAAAGTTATAGATCTCTCTGCTGATTACAGAATAAAAGATGCAATAATCTATGAAAAGTGGTATAAACTTTCTCATTCTTATCCTCATCTTTTAAAAGAGGCTGTTTATGGATTACCTGAAATATACAGAGAAAAAATAAAGGAAGCAAATCTTATTGCAAACCCTGGTTGTTATCCTACAAGTGTTATATTGCCTCTTTATCCCTTCTTAAAGAGAGATTTAATCATTCCAGATACAATAGTAATAGATTCAAAATCAGGCACCTCTGGTGCTGGAAGAAAAGCAGAGGTGACTCTTAGTTATTGCGAAGTTAACGAGGATTTTAGAGCCTACAATATTGCAAAGCACAGACATACACCTGAAATTGAACAAGAGTTAAGTTATGCTTATGGCAGGGAAATAACAATAGAGTTTACTACCCATCTTTTACCTGTGAATCGGGGAATTTTATCTACCATTTACGGCAAATTAAATAAAAAAATCACAACAAAACAAGCCATAGAGATACTTAAAGAAGCTTATGAAAATGAGCCTTTTATAAAGATAATGTCAGGAGGAGAAGTTCCAGCCATAAAATATGTAAAAGGAACAAATTATTGCTACATAGGTGCTATAGTTAACGAAAGAACAGGAAGGCTTATTCTTATTTCTGCCATAGATAATCTTGTAAAGGGAGCCTCTGGTCAGGCAGTACAAAATATGAACATAATGTTTGGGATTGACGAAACAAAAGCTCTTAGAAGCCTTGCTCTAATGCCTTAATTATTCCACCGCCTAATACAAACTCTCCTTTGTAGAAAACTGCACTCTGTCCCGATGTTGGAGCAAATTGAGGTTCATGAAAGCTTACTTTTACTGTGTCTTTGTCAGAAATAATAACTAAAGCTTCCTCAGGTTCCATAGCATAACGAATTTTTACATGGCAATTAAGGGGGGTCTTTACATCAGAAAGCCAATTCAATTCATGCACAAAAAATTCTCTCAAAAAGGCTTTCTCCTTTCTGTCAACATAAATAGCATTTTCCATGGGATCTATTTTTACCACATAGAGAGGATAGGGGGATGAAATTCCTAATCTTTTTCTCTGACCAATAGTATAAAGATGAATTCCTCTATGTTTACCTAAAATTTTCCCTGTAGAAATTTCAATTACAGGACCTTCTTTAAAAGACCTTATAAAGTCGTAATATCTTTTGTTTTTTAGAAAACATACCTCTGTGCTTTCTTCTGCTTGTGTTGATGGAATTCCCACTTTTTCTGCTATTTGCCTTGTTTGTTGTTTCCTATAAGTTCCTAAGGGAAATTTAATCTGAGGCAGTAAAGTTCTGTCTATGCTATATAAAAAATAGGATTGATCCTTCTTTTTGTCAATGCCTTTCAGTAGATAAGGAATATTGTTATGGTTTTCTACTCTTGCGTAATGACCTGTAGCAATATATTGGGCTTTGAGGCTTTGCGCTAAGAGTTTAAGCATTGGGAATTTTATCCTTTTGTTACATATTACACAGGGATTTGGAGTTATACCTTTTTTGTATCCTTCAAAAAAAGGCTGCATTACTTCCTTTTCAAATTTTTCCCTTACATCCTCAATATGAAGCTTTATCTGGAGATAGTTTGCTGTTTTTTTAACAAGCTCTAAATTGGAAGGTTCATCAAACATTAAAAAGAAAACTCCCTCCACTACCATTCCCTTTTTCTTCAGTAAATAGGCAGCTACTGAAGAGTCAATCCCTCCACTCATAGCAACTACAACTTTTTCCATATGATATAATTTATTATAAACTTTTTGGAGAGGTGCCAGAGTGGTCGATTGGGGCGGTCTCGAAAACCGCTGTGGGGTTAAACCTCACCGAGGGTTCGAATCCCTCCCTCTCCGTTATCAAATGAATTTTTTTATTATCTTGTCCTCGTACTCAGGGAAGTCTTCAAGATAGAAAGGCCTTTTTCTTCCTATGTTAAATTTAAGAAGTTTAAAATTAATTTCTCTTTTTTTTTTTTAATTCTCTCATCATCTATTGTTTTTCCTCTGCAATTTTTTATGATGCCAGAAAAAACTCTAACTGTCAAATCTGATTGCAATTCTGAAAAAACAACATATATAATAAGAAACACAGTGAAAATTAATCTCAAAAAACTCTCAATAATTTTTTTTATTTTGATTTTTATTTTTTCTTCACTTTACCTCCTCCTAATAAAAACAACCAGATTACCAGAAGGACTTATTATCCTAAGTGGAAGGATTGAGGGTAGAGAAACAAATGTGTCGCCCAAAATTCAGGGTAGAATTATTAAGCTTTATAAAGATGAAGGAGACAAGGTTAAGCCCGAAGAAATTCTTTGCGAGATTGACTCTGAACAACTGACCGCAAGATATAAAGCTTCAGTTGAGACAGCTCAGGCTTACTACTATGCAATTGCTCAGGCACAGGCAAATCTCATGAAAGCTCAGGCTTCTTATGAGAAAACAAAGAGAGATTATGAGCGTTACAGTAGCCTTCTTAAGGAAGAACTTGTATCAAAAAGCGAGTTTGACAGGATAAAGATGCAGTATGAGTCTGCACAGGCTGAGGTTCAGTCAGCTTTAAAAGCCATCACTCAGAATGAAGCAAACTACAGAGCAGCGGTGCAGAAACTTAAGGAAGCTCAGGCAGATTTAAATGAAACAAAAATTTACTCACCAGCAGATGGTGTGATTTTAAGCAGACCTGTTGAGGTTGGGGAGGTTGTAAATCCTGGGACAGTTTTATATGTGCTGGTTGATTTAAACAAACTCTATGTGAAAGTTTATGTACCAGAGCCTGATATTGGAAAGATAAAAATAGGATTGCCAGCAAGAGTATTTATTGATGCCTATCCTGATAAATATTTCAATGGTAAAGTTACAAAAATTTATGAGCAAGCAGAATTTACGCCAAAAAATGTTGAAACAAAGGAAGAGCGGGTGAAACTTGTATTTGGAGTTGAAGTTTCAGTGGAAAATCCTGAAGGATTACTAAAACCTGGCATGCCTGCTGATGTTGTGATAAAGTGGAAAGATAATACGCCGTGGATAAAACCACGATAACTTCTGTAATAAGAGTTGAAAATCTCTGTAAAAGCTATAAAAAAGTTAAGGCTGTTGACAATGTCTCCTTTTGTGTAAACAGAGGTGAGGTTTTTGGACTTATTGGTCCTGATGGTGCTGGAAAAACATCAATAATTCAGATTTTAGCGGGAGTTCTAAAGGCAGAAAGTGGCAAAGCCTTTGTTAATGAGATAGATGTTACCAAAAATCCTGAAAAGGTTAAATCCCTTATTGGTTACATGCCTCAGGGATTAGGACTTAATCTATACGACTCTCTTTCAATAGAAGAAAACATAGATTTTTTCAGAGGACTTAGATTAATCCCTGAGGAGGTTTTTGAAAAAAACAAAAAAACATTACTTGAAATAACAAGACTAACTCCCTTTCTTCAAAGACAGGCAAAAGCACTCTCTGGTGGAATGCGACAGAAACTTGCTCTTGTATGTACTCTGCTACATCTACCTGATGTAATTCTACTTGATGAGCCCACCACAGGAGTTGATCCTCTTTCAAGGCAGGATTTCTGGAACATAATTCACGGACTGGTTAGACAAAGAGGTGTAACTGTTCTACTTACCACATCCTACATGGATGAAGCAGAAAGATGTCACAGAGTAGCACTTATGCATGAAGGAAGGATTCTTCTTCAGGGAAAACCGGAAGAATTGGGCAACCTGGAAGAGATTTTTATAGAAAGAGTAACAGGCAGAAGGCTTGAGACTGAAGATTTAAAGCTGAAGAGATATAGTTTTAATAAAGGGAAAAAATTAATTATTTCATGCCATTCTGTAACAAAAACTTTTGGCAAATTTAAAGCCGTTGACGATGTTAATCTTAATGTAATGGAAGGAGAAATACTGGGACTTCTTGGACCAAATGGTGCAGGTAAAACAACTCTCATAAAAATGATGTGTGGACTTTTACCACCCTCAGATGGAGAAATTAAAATCACTGGCTATGATGTAAAAAAAGACAAAAGCAAAGTCTGGGATATTATTGGCTATATGTCTCAGAAATTTTCCCTTTACAGAGACCTTACAGTAAGAGAAAATATGAGGTTATATGCAGGGCTTTACAGTGTAAAAAAGAATGATTTCGCAGAAATAATTGAAATGATTGGACTGAAAGGATTTGAGGAAAGACTAACCAAAGACCTCCCTCTTGGAATAAGGCAAAGAGTTGCCCTTGCCTGTGCATTACTTCATGAACCACCAGTATTATTTCTTGATGAACCTACAAGCGGAGTAGACCCTGTTGCAAGAAGAAGTTTCTGGAAAATAATTTTTCAGCTATCAAGAGAAAAAAATGTAACTGTGCTTGTATCAACACATTACATGGATGAAGCTGAAAACTGTGATAGACTTTGTCTTATGCATAATGGAAAGGTTATTGCTGATGGGTCACCAGAGGAGTTAAAGAGAAATTCTGAAAAAATATCAGGGAGTCTTATTCAACTGAAAACTGAGAAATTCATGGAAGCCTATGAATTAATAAGTAAAGAATTTAAAGAAGTTTCAATTTATGGGAGTAAAATTTTTATAAGAAGCTTTGTCCCAGATACTACGAAACTAAGGATAAATGAAATTTTAAGAGCAGCAGGAATAATAAAATTTGAGATTACATCTATAGCAGTTCCTCTTCAAGAAGCCTTTGTTGATTATATTAAAAAGGGTTGAAAATGCTTAGACGTTTTTTTGCTATTGTTAAAAAAGAATTTAAGGAGCTTTTGCGTGATCCTCTTTATCTTACCTTTGCTTTGGTTGTTCCTGTTGTAATTATTATTTTAATGGGCTATGGGTTGATTCTTGATGTAAAAAACATTCCTGTTTCCTTTATAGACTATGATAGATCTTCATTAAGTAGGGAGTATAGATTTTCCTTTACTAACTCTGAATATTTTAAATTTTTCAAACTTATTGACTCCTATGCTGATGCAGAGGAACTGATAAAGTCCGGGAAATGCCGAATAGTAGTAGTTATACCTCCCGATTTTTCAAGAAAACTCTATGCTGGAAAATCTGCTCAGGTTCAGGTTTTAATTGATGGTTCTTTCCCTATGAGGGCAGAGGTAATGAAAGGTTATGTCTCGGCAATAAATATGCAGTTTAATCAAAGGCTTCTTAAAGAGTATGCAGAAAGAAGAGCTATCTCCCAACTTAACTTTCCCGTAATGGTTGAGACAAGAGCCTGGTATAATCCTGCACTGGAAAGTAAAAATTTTATACTTCCTGGTGAACTTGTAACAACACTTATGTTTTACTCTGTTTTGCTTGCTTCTTTGATAGTTGTCAGAGAGAAGGAATCTGGGAGTATTTTTAATCTTTATTGTAGTCCTGTAAGACCCTGGGAGGTTGTTTTTGGAAAGGCAATTCCCTATGTTGCTATTTCTTTTATTACTTATTTGATAATCTTTGCACTTACAGTTGGACTTTTTGAGACTAAATTTACAGGAAGTTTTCTTTTTCTTACCTTTTCAACCATAGTCTATCTCTTCTGCACAGTGGGAGTTGGTGTTTTCATATCCATACTTGCTAAAACTCAAATCACTGCGATGCTTATTGCCTTTCTCGGCAGTATTATTCCATCTTTTATATATTCAGGATATTTTTCCCCAACTGCAAGCATGTCAGCCACAGGTCAGTTAATTAGTAAAACAATTCCCGCATCCTATTTCATGATAATTGTAAGAGGAGTTTACCTCAAAGGAATAGGAATTGATAGCTTCATAGAGGATCTTATTTCCCTATGTATTTATGCAACTGTAGTCTATGGACTGGCAATACTTTCCTTCCGCAAGAGGATAGGATAATGAGACTCTTTGCGCTCATCAAAAAAGAAACTCTTCATCTCATAAGAGATAAAGCTTTGATTTTCATTCTTCTTTGGGCATTTACCGGTGCTGTATATACCTCAGGAAGTGGCTTTACAATGGAAGTGAGAGATTTCCCTATAATTATTTACGATATGAGCAAAACAATGGAAAGTAGAGAACTTATAAGTAGATTTCAAAAACCCTATTTTAAGATTATTTCTTACATTGAAAGTGATAAAGAACTTCTTCAATGGCTTGACAGTGGAAGAGCCTCTATGGCTGTTGTTATTACTTCTGATTTTAAGAGAAAGATTGACCGAAAGGGAGCAAAAATTCAGGTAATTATTGATGGAACAATGTCCATGTCAGCCACAGTGGCAGTTGCCTATGTTTCTGAAATCGCTTATGATTTTTCAATAGAGATCTTAGAGAAGAAATTGGGATTTACAGGAAGCTTTATGAAAACATTACCTTTAATTGATGAAAGGACAAGAATTCAGTTTAACCCTAATACTTTAACTTCATGGTTTATGAGCATGCTTGAGTATTTTAATATGATTACAATGGTCTGTCTTTTGGTAACTGCAGCTGCCATGGTAAGGGAAAAAGAACATGGTACAATTGAACAGTTACTGGTTAGTCCTGTTAGAATTTGGGAAATCTTTATTGCTAAGATTATTCCAACACTTTTTGCCGTAGCTTTACTTTCACCAATTAGCATATACGGAATATTAAAAGGAGTGTTTAATGTTCCTCTAAAAGGTAACATACTTCTTTTTTACCCTGTAATGCTTTTCTATGCCTTTACCATATCTTCTCTCGGGCTTTTCATCTCCACTGTGGCAAGGAATCTGGCCCAGTCCATGATGCTTATGCTTGTCATACTGATTCCTATGCTTTTTCTCTCTGGTGCATGGACGCCACCAGAGTCAATGCAGCCTCTTATGCGATATTTAAGCCTTATCTCACCAATGCGATATTTTATTGACTTCGGTTACAGTGTCCTTTTTAAAGGCAACGGAATAAAATATGTCTGGCAAGATATTTTGGGAATACTTCTTCTGGGTACTGTTTTGTTTAGTTTTTCAGTATACCGTTTCAGGAAAACCTTTTCTAAATAACATTTAGTGCTTTCTAAAGGGTTTAACCAGAAAATTTTGTAAAAATATATATTAACATTTTAAAAATTAAAAGAAATCAGTTTTAAGTTTTAGGAGGAATAGAGAATACATGAAAGAGTAAGCAAAGGATTTTTTATCATGAGGGATTTGCATATTTAAACTATTTTTGAGAAAATAAACTTGACATAAAACCATAAAGAGAATATAAAATGACAAAATGATTTATAAGATACATCCGATTGTTACTGGTGCAAAGATATTTGATAAAGGGATGATGACCTATCAGCATGATTATGGAAAGCCTTTTGTTATACCTATATTTACCTGGTATATAGAGGGTTCTGATAAAAAAATTCTTATTGATACAGGAGAGCTTGCTCCGAGAACCTCAATAGAAGTTGAGAAGGCAATTGGTAAAGTTTATACCTTTGAAGAAGGGCTTGCAAAATATGGTTTAAAGCCTGAAGATATTGACATTGTTCTTCATACTCATCTACATAATGACCACTGTGAGAATGACTCAAAATGTGTAAATGCAGTTTTTTATGTTCATGAAAAGGAGTTACAACAAATCCACAATCCCCATCCTCTTGATTTTAGATATAACGAAGATTTTATTACAGATATAGAAGGTAATGGACAGATTATCCCCTTAAAAGAGGATACTGAGGTTCTTCCTGGAATAAAAATGATTTATACACCAGCCCATACTCCAGGTGGTATGTCTATTCTCATAGATACTGAAAAAGGAAAAGCATTAATAACAGGATTTTGTATAATTGAGGAAAATCTTAATCCACCACCTAAAATACTCGGGATGGGTATGGAGGTAATACCTCCTGGAACTGTGGTAAATTCCTATGAAGCCTATGATATTTTATTGAAAATCAAAGAGATAGCCGAAATAGTTGTACCTCTTCATGAACCAAAATATGCTTTTATTGAATCAATCCCAAATTGAATTATATGTTTAAATTTTTCTGAAGAGAAGTTTACAGTGGTGGAAGTACTTACACAGGAAGGGAACTTTTAAGAGGGGAATTTTATCTACCGTTTATGGCAAATTAAATAAAAAATCACTACAAAACAAGCAATAGAGATATTTAAAGATGACTATGAAAATGAGCCTTTTGTAAGGATAATTTGAGAAGGAGAAGTTGCGGTCCTCCTGTGTAAAAAACTGCACTCTGACCAAGTATTTGGGTGAATTGAGATTCATGAAGGCTTACTTTTACTGTGTCTTTATCAGAATCCAATGAATTTTTTTATTATCTTGTCCTCGTACTCAGGGAAGTCTTCAAGATAGAAAGGCCTTTTTCTTCCTATGTTAAATTTAAGAAGTTTAAAATTAAGTTCTCTTATTTTTCTGATTCTCTCTTCGTCATCATCTATTGTTTTGAGAAGCTCTTTTAAATCAATTATTTCTTTTCTTATCTCCATCTCTGGTGGAATACAACCGGCATTTTTCAAAATTTTAAAAGCAAGCCTTAAATCTTCCGGTACCCAGCTTTCATCTTCAAATTTTAGAGGTTTTCCTTTATTTGGAAGATCATCAAAAAGCCCTTGTTCCATAGCTTCCCGAATTTTTTCCTCGGCAATTTTTTGGAATATTTCCATATGATTATAATGCAATATTGGAAGTACATAAAGTCAATTCTTTATGAATTAGCATCTTATTAACTTGTTGACAACAGGAATTCCTTGAATTTATCTGGTATGAGCCATTCTATTCCAAGTTTATCAGCCCAACTTATGAGCCCTTGATCTCCTGTAACCAAGGAGGCTTTAAGCTCAAGGGATAGAAAAATCAAATCTACATCTTCTTTACTATCAATAATCCCCTCTCTTAAGGCTTCTCGATATTTTTTTCTTAAATCTTTGATTGTCTCCTCTACTCCTTTCTGGGATACGCTTCTAACAGAATTTTCCGCAACTCGAAGTCCTTTATTTATTCTGTTTCTCATTTCCTCTACTAATTCATAAAAAAAGATAGCTGGGCATAAAATTCTGTGTTTATCAGGTGATTTAGTCCTTATGAAATAATAAAAATCTCTTGATAATCTCTTAGAATCCAAGAAATGCATTAACTCTTTGTACACTGAAGTGGGCATATAAAACTCAAGATTTTTTCTATTTTTTATTATTTTTAAAAATTCATTAACAGCATCTTCAGGAGTTTTACCGAATTGGTCTCTAATGTCGGGATTTATAAAGACGCTGGTGTCTATTACAATTTTTCTCTTTTTGAGAATGAAAGAAAAAATCATTTTGAATATTCGCAGACCTTTATATCAATGTGAAAGCTATTCCAAGATCCACAAATACTACATCTTCCAGCCCATTCATCAAAAAGTGAATTACAAACTTTACATCTATAATTAATTGTTGAAACCTGATTTTCTGGGCATAGATTTTTAAATTCAGCGATGGCTTTGTTGATTTGATTTCTTCTTAAATATAGATATCCTCTAATACAGTTTAGCTTTGGATTATTGGTGGAGGTTGTTTCTAAGGATTCTAAAATTTCCATAGCATCATCAATCATTTCAAGACGATAGTAGAGTCTTCCAAGAAGGAACTTTAGCTCCATATCATCAGGGAAATTATTTATTGCTCTTAGATAAAATTGTATTAGCCTTTTAGGATCACCAATACTAATAAGAAGATCTTCCAGTCGTAAGAGTAAAATTTTTGATTTTTGTTCATTGTAAACCTTATCAATTAAGTTTATAGCCTCTTCTATTTCACCCTTGGAAATATGAACCTCCACCATCCCTAAATAGGAAGGAATGAAATTAGGATTAGATTTGATTAGAGCGGTAAAAATTCTTTCAGCGTTTTCCATATCTCCCTGCTCCAAACTTACTCTACCATACTCATAGGTGTATCCTATTAATATCTTTTCCTCTTGTTGTTTTTTAGAGTCTGGCAATAGTTTTATAATTTTTTTCTGAATATTAATGAGTTCCTGCCATTTTTCCATTTTTTCCAGGATATTTCTCATTTTATAGTGAGCCAATAAATTGTCTGGCTCAAGGCTTAAAATTTGTTCAAGGTATTTTAGAGCAAGTTCATTATCATTAATTTTTTCCATCATATCTTCAAGGGACAATAGAGGAATAATATTTTTAGGATCAAGTTCATAGGCTTTTTTATAGTATTTGAGAGCACTTTTATAGTCTTCCTCTCTCATTGCTAAATCTCCCAACCTAATTAAAGCATCAATATGTTCTGGCTCTTCTTTCAAAATTTCTTGTAGTGATTCTTTAGCCTCATTGAATTTTTCTCTTATGATGGCATTTAGTGCTTTTGCGTAATATTCCTTAATCCTCTCTTCTTTTTTTACTCTCTTCTGTGATTGGATTCTGCTTATGAAATTAGAAGTATCTCTGATGAAAAAAACTATGAACACAAAAAAAGCACCTAAGGTTACTGAAAGGAGAATTAAACCTATCTTAGGCATTTCATAAGCAGAGCTAAAAGGTATTTTAACAACAATGGAATCTTTATTTTCCATGGCAAAAATTCCGATAATTGTTAAGAAAAGGAGAATTAGAAAAATGTAAAATTTTGACATGCTCACCTCTTCTTGGACGTTTTTTAATTATACATCAAAAATATTTGAAAAATTAATACTTATTGACAAAATCACTACGGAATATGTTAATTTTGAAAATCGGGGCTGTAGCTCAGTTGGGAGAGCGCTTGAATGGCATTCAAGAGGTCGGGGGTTCGACTCCCCTCAGCTCCATTAAATAAAATCAAAGAAGTTTAAAATAAGCAACGCTGATTAATTCCTAATATTTAAGCTATACTTAAGGCTCTCAAGGCGCCTCCTCTTTTCTTAGGTGAAGGTGCTTTCTAAAGAAACTTGCTATAAGATTTTCTTTTAATTTCCATGACAAAAAAGGATAAAAGACTTATTAAACTGTCATATTCATAATTTCTTATGTTTTTGAAATGGCATGGCTTTCTGAGGCAGTCTAAAAGAAAAACTCTAAAATAATTAAGTGCAAGCTTAATAGTACTCAAAATAGGAAATCCACCTCTCAATAAATTTGATATTATTCATCAAATTGAAAAATAATAAAGTTGCAAGTTAAAAATTTAGGAGTTGAATCCTTTGTTATTGGAAACAGCTTATTTTATAAGGAGAATTAATAGATTCACCATTGAATGCCAAATGGAAGGTAATAAAGCCTTAGCCTATCTTCCAAATCCCGGCAGATTATGGGAAATTCTCATACCTGGTCGCATACTATACCTAAGCAAGAGGGGGAAAGGATTACCCTATACGGTTTGGGCAGCTTTAAGGCACAACACTTTAATTTGTCTTAATACTCTCTATATAAATGAAGTGGCAGAATTTATACTTAAAGGTGGCTTCATAGAGGATCTAAAAGATTTTAAAGTAAAAGGAAGGGAATATAAAATAGATAAGCACAGAATTGATTTTCTATTGGAAAATAATTCCCGAAGTCTTCCTCTGGAGGTAAAGTCCTGTACTCTTTTTCATGAAAATATTGCAATGTTTCCTGATGCAGTTACTGAAAGAGGAAGGCTACATCTTGAAACCTTAGTTAAAAATAAGGGAGGAATACTCTTTATTGTTAATTTTCCTCATGCCGAATTTTTCCTACCTGATTTTCATACAGATCCTAATTTTTCAGAAGCCCTTTCAAAAAATCGTAATAATCTATTAATCAAAGCAATATCTGTGAATTGGAAAGAAGATATGAGCTTTGAATATTTTAGAGAACTTAAAATACCCTGGGATATTTATGACAAAGAGGCTATGGACAAAGGAGCCTACCTAATTTGTGGAAGGCTTTCTAAGGGAATAAGCCTAAGAGTAGGCAGTCTTGGAAATATTTACTTTAAAGCTGGTTACTATGTTTATGTTGGTTCAGCCATGAATTCTTTGCTTTCCAGGGTTAAGAGACATCTATCTCTAAAAAAGACAAAAAGATGGCATATAGATTATTTTATACCCTCTCTTGAAAGAATTAAAGCAATACCAATTAGGTCATCTATTTCTTTAGAATGTGCCTTAGCAAAGGCATTAGATAAGATTGCCCATAGTAAGATGCCTAATTTTGGTTGCAGTGATTGTAATTGCATGAGTCATCTTTTTTGGTTCAGAAAAAATCCCTTTGAGCAGGAGCGATTTATAGAGATAATACTAAATTTTCGTATAGGTCGTTTAAGAGGTTTAATAGAAAAAAGCCCTTCACCCTTAGACTAAACCTGCATTTTTATAATGGGAATTCCTATGTTTTGTTTTCTCTTTGTTTTTTCTACTTTTTTTAATGTAGAGCCGTGTTTTATTATGTCTCTACCAAATTTCACTTTTAAAGCATCAATAGTTTTATAGAGTTTTTCTATTTTTTGGGCTCTTACAACATCTTCAAAAAGAGAGATTTGTTTATTTATGCTTGATTTTAGCTCCAGTAAAATGACTCCTGTCTGTCTATAGAGATTTCCCTCTTCATAGATGATTTCAAAGGCTTTTCTTATGAGAGGAAATACATCTTCTGGATAATTCGTATAAGCTGTTAAGTTTATCTCACAGGCTTTATCTGCAAAATTCTGTTTTCTTAGGAATATTATCAATCTCTTTGTGCATAAGCCATATCTCCTTGCTTTAAAAAAGGCATTGTCAATATTTTCTATAAGTTGACCATAGATGCTCTCTTTTTCCTTTGAAGGAGTAAAACTCTTTGCTTTGCTTATGGATTTATAGCTGGATTTAGGTTCTGCATTTACAGGATATATACTTCTTCCATTAAGCTCATGCCATATTTCATAATGAGGTTTCGTAAAGTGTTTTTTTATAAAGGACTCTTCTTTTTTTGCAAAATCAAGGGCTGTATTGATTCCGAGTTTTTTACAGTAAGCTGCTGTGTTTGATCCTATGCCCCATACCTTTTCCAAAGGAAGATCTTTTAAATATAGATGGATTTGTCTGCCAGGAATAACTGTAAGTCCATCAGGTTTTTTATGTTTTGAGGCTATTTTTGAAAGAACCTTTGTTAAGCTTACTCCTACTGATACAGTGATGCCCAGTTCTCTCTTTATTGTCTCCTTTATCTTTAAACCAATCTCTCCATAGGAACACCTATAAATTCTTCTTAAACCTGTAAGATCGACAAATGCTTCATCTATAGAGTATTCCTCCACCTCTGGAGAGAATCTTCTGAGAATCTCAAACATTCTTATTGAGAAGAGAGAATATTTTTCATAGTCAGACTCTATAAGTACTGCATAAGGGCATAGTCTCTTTATCTCTCCTATTAACATACCTCTTTTTATACCTCTTTCTTTTGCCTCATAGCTTACTGCTGTTGCCATACCTCTTTCTACTCCTACTACAACAGGTTTTCCTTTCAAAGAGGGGTTTGTAGCCTGCTCCACTGAGGCAAAAAATCCATCGGCATCAATGTGTAGAATTGCCTTAGCCCAATCATGTATTAGAAGAGGTTGTTCATTCATCTTATTTTTCTTATTGTAGCTATTACAACTCCAGCAATATTTAACTCTGCCTTAGGCTTAATAGGCTTGTATTTAGGGTTCGCAGGAGTAAGAGTGATTTCCTTACCTTTCTTACTGAAGTATTTCATTGTCCACTGACCATCTACCTGTGCTATAACTATATCTCCATTTTTTGGAGAAAGAGACCTGTCAACTAAAACCATATCACCTGGCAGTATCCCAGCTTCTATCATGGAGTCACCTGTTACTTTTAGCATGAAAGTAGAGGAAGGATTACTAATGAGCCAACGGTCCAGAGATATGGTATCTAAAAGCTCTTCCTCTGCAGGAGAGGGGAAACCTGCTTCTATGATTCCTAAAACTTTTATAGGATTTTTAAGACTCTTGGGAATAATCTTGCCCTTTAAATCTTTTTCCACTATGCCTAAATTGATAAGCTTTTCAATGAATTTAAAGGAAGCATTCTTAGATTTAAAACCAAGTAGATGGGCGATCTCCGAGTAGGAAGGCATTCTTCCTCTTTCTTGATAGAAATAAATAAGTTGATTAATCCTATCCCTTAATTTTTTATCATGCATATTAAAATTATAATTGAACTTTCGTTCACTGTCAAGATGAGAATTTTATTGCTTAGCGTGTAATTCTCTTGGTAATTACTTTCTCTTACCAATCTTTCTAAGATTCGCCAGATATGAGACAATCCATATTAGTGATAAAAGAAGAGGTAATTTTAGAGAGATTATGATATTTTGGTAAAGTAAGGACTAAAATGAAGAAGTCCTGAATAGATTCCTCTATTGCTGTAACTCTCTCAGGGAAACTAAAAAAATATTGGTTAAATCTTAGGAGTTATTTTATAATTTGAAGGTTATTGTTTTCATAGTTAACTTTTAGGAGAAGATGGATGAAGATACCTATTTCTATACCTGCTGAAACCTTTAGAATTAGAGCCATTGATTTAGGAATTTTTTTTGTTATTGGGGTTATTTTAACTTTAATTATCTACATTGCTTCTCAATGGAGTGGCCCTTATGAAAGGACTTTTGAAATAGATTTAAATCCAGCAAAAATTCCAGAATACGCTGCTCAATCCTTAGTTAGAATATTTCTTGCCTATATTCTGTCTTTTGCTTTTTCAATTTGGTATGGCTATACTGCTTCACGAAGCAAAATTCATGAGAAAATAATGATTCCTTTACTTGACATTCTCCAGTCAATTCCTGTTCTATCTTTTTTACCCGGTGTTGTTTTAGCAATGATAGCTCTTTTCCCGGGAAAAAGAATTGGTATTGAACTCGCATGCATTCTTTTAATTTTTACGGGGCAGGTATGGAATATGACATTCAGCTTTTATCACTCTATAAGCACTATTCCAAAAGAAATGAAAGAAGTAGTCCAAGTCTTTAATTTAAATAAATTTTCTAAATTTATAAGACTTGACCTTCCTTTCAGTGCCATAGGGCTTATCTGGAACAGTATGATGAGTGTAGCTGGAGGCTGGTTTTTTCTCATGGCATGTGAAATGTTTATTCTGGAAGACAAAGATTTCAGACTACCAGGAATTGGTTCTTATATCCAAACAGCCGCCAATGAGGGAAATATTGAATATATAATTTATGGCCTTGGTACCATGATTCTGTTAATAATTATTCTTGACCTTTTTATATGGAGGCCTCTTATTGTATGGTCACAAAAATTCAGAATAGAAACAGTTCCACCTGAAGAAGAAAGAGAATCCTTTGTATTAAATCTTTTTTCAGGCTCTGTTCTTATTAAAAAAGTAGCAGATTTATTGAATAAGGCTATTAACCAGGTAGAAAAATTTAGCTACAAAAAATTTTCTCTTTCTGACAATCCTGTTATAAATAGACTAAGTAAAATCCTCGGAGTTATTTCTATAACAGTTATTTTGATAGCAATTGTATGGGGTATTTTAAAAGCTGCTGGACTGGTTTCAAATATTGGTTTCAATGATATCATCATGATATTAAAAGCTGCCTTTTATTCATTAATAAGAGTTTTCGTGGCTTTATTGCTTGCACTTTTATGGACTCTTCCTGTGGGAGTTTATATTGGGCTGAATCCCAGAGCTGCCAAAATATTACAGAGCATCGTTCAGATAGCAGCGAGTGTTCCTGCTACAGCAGTATTTCCTGTAATTCTTCTTTTTCTTATAAAACTTGGTGGAGGGCTGGATATAGGTGCCATATTTTTAATGCTTCTTGGCACACAATGGTATTTACTCTTTAATATAATTGCTGGAGCAAGTGCAATTCCTAAGGATTTAATTGAAATCTCCAGAGCTTATGGCATAAGAGGTATCAGAAGATGGAAAACACTCATACTTCCTGGAATATTTCCCTATCTTGTAACTGGATTGATTACTGCCAGCGGAGGAGCATGGAATGCTACAATTGTAAGTGAGTATGTTTCTTTTGGAGGAGAAATAATGCACACAGTAGGACTCGGTGCTTTAATAAGTCAATCATCTGCCTCAGGAAATTTCGGACTTTTATTGCTTTCAACGTGTTTTATGTCTTTGATTGTCGTTGGAATAAATAGATTGCTCTGGAAAAGACTTTTTATTATGGCAAAGAATAAATATATTCTGGAGTAGTTATGGAAAAAGATATTATTCTTGAAACCATAGGTATTAAAAAATCCTTTATGGTTGGGAAGGGAAGAGAAATTACTGTTCTGGAGGATATTAACCTGAAAATATACTCTAATGAGTTTGTCTCAATTCTTGGACAGTCTGGTGCGGGGAAATCAACTCTTTTAAGAATAATTGCAGGACTTGTTGAACCAACTGAAGGGCAGGTTTTATACAAAGGAGTTCCTCTCAAAAAGGCAAATGCAAAAATAGCAGTTGTTTTTCAGAGTTTTGCACTTTTTCCATGGTTTACAGTGCTGGAAAATGTTAAAGTTGGACTTGTAGGCATTGGATTGAATGAAGAAGAAATGAATGAAAAAGCAATTAAAGCAATTGATCTTGTGGGACTTGATGGATTTGAAGATGCCTATCCAAGAGAGTTAAGCGGTGGAATGCGTCAGAGAGTAGGAATTGCAAGAGCACTTGCTGTGGAACCTGAACTTCTACTTATGGATGAGCCTTTCTCAGCACTGGATGTTCTTACAGCAGACAACTTAAGAGGTGATATTTTAGATCTGTGGCATTTAGGTAAAATCCCTGCCAAAGCAATTGTTCTTGTAACTCATAATATTGAGGAAGCAGTAAGCATGGCATCGCGGGCAATCATACTGAGTCATAATCCTGGTAGAATTAAAGCAGAAGTTGAAATAAATCTTTCAGCTCCACGAAATAAAAATTCTCGAGATTTTAAATTTATGTTAGATAAAATCTATACTATCCTTGTAAAACCCACAGAAGAGATTCCGAAATACCTTACCGCTGAAAAATTTCAATTCCTTCCTCATGCAAAAGTTGGCGCTATTGCTGGACTAATTGAGCTTGTTCATGACAAAGGCGGAAGGGTTGATATTTATGCTTTAAGTTCTGAATTAAGTATGGAAATTGACGATATATTCCCTCTCATTGAAGCATCAGTAATTCTTGGATTTGGGGAGACAAAAGAAGGTGATTTTCTTCTTACAGAAAAAGGTAAAAAATGGGCAGAAGCTGATACTCTTGAAAAGAAAGAAATATTCAAAGAATCTGCTTTACAATATGTCCAATTAATTAGACAGATTATGCATGTGCTAAGAACAATCAATAAGCATCGAGTATCAGAAGATTTCTTTATTGATATTTTGAAAAATCATTTTACAGTAGATGAGGCATGGAATCAGCTCGAGACAGCTATTGATTGGGGTAGATACGCTGAATTATTTGCTTATGATTATGACTCTGGAGAACT
>CALDSV010000005.1 GCA_937924475.1 uncultured bacterium | reverse complement strand
ACCTCAAAACAAAGACCATCCCTTTTATAGCCCTTACGGAGGATATTATTTTCTTATGCTTCTTTTTATTGGAGCCATGATTGGAGTTGTTACAGCAAAGAATTTTCTCCAATTATTTTACTTTTGGGAAATTACCACTTTATGTTCTTGGGCATTGATTTCCTATACAAAAGAAAAAAAGGCACTTTTTTCAGGATTGAAAGCCTTTATAATGACTCATATAGGAGGCTTAGGTTTTTTAATTGCTTTGGCATTCATGTACGGAGAGGCTAAATCGTTTGATTTTAATGTTTTTAGTTATCTATCCTCCTCTACAAAACTTATTGTTTTAATTTTATTATTTTTTGCTGCCTCTGCAAAGGCTGCTCAGATCCCTCTCTTTACCTGGCTTCCTGATGCAATGGTTGCACCTACTCCTGTGAGTGCTTATCTTCATGCAGCTGCTATGGTTAAAGCAGGCGTATACTTAGTGGCAAGAATTTATATTTCTAACCCTCTATTAACTGAAGCTTTTGCCTTTATTGTAGCGATTATCGCTATATTAACAATGACTTTTTCTGTTATTTCATATTATTTCCAAGATGATCTAAAAAAACTTCTTGCTTACTCTACTATTGGACATTTAGGATATATTCTTTTTGGAGTGTCTCTGGGTATGTTTGGTTCCAAAACAGGTGGCATGGGAGGATTGCTACATATTATAAATCATGGTTTTGCCAAAGGATTACTATTTCTTACAGTTGGTGCTATTGCCTATTGTACAGGTTCAAAAAGTATAAGTGAATTAAGAGGTTTGACTATTAAATTTCCTTTGTTTACTCTATGTTTCCTTACCGGCATGTTTTCAATAATTGGAGTTCCACCTTTTTCAGGTTTTTGGAGTAAGTTTATGATTTTGTCAGGAGCTTTTGATTTAAAAAATACTTATTTTTATGTTTTTGGAGCCCTTGCTATAGTGGAGAGCCTTCTTTCTTTTTGTTGGTATATTTTTGTAGGACATAGAGTTTTTTTTGGTTCCCTCTCTGAAAAAGTTTCAGAGGCAGAGGATAAGATTCCCTTTTCCATGAAATTTAGCTTAGTATTTCTTTTGATTTTAAGCCTTCTTTCTCCTTTTATAGGTTATTTATTCCTAAGAAATATACCAGGAGTGAATTAAATGGAACTTTGGTTTTATCTTAAGGTGGCTACGGTTGCAATTTTATTAGGGATTTTTTTTACTGCTATTATAAAGAATAAGTCTTTTAGCGGCATTTTAGCTATAATTTCAACTTCTTTATTTGCCCTTTCTTTGTTTTACTTTTCAGTAAATATACTGTTGGATAAAACCTCAATAGAATGGAAGATTTTTTCTTTAGCTCCTCTTATCAATTCTACCCTTTTACTTTATGTAGATTCCCTATCTGCTTTATTTTTACTTATTATAGCTATAGTCTCTTTCTGTGTGGTGCTATTCTCATGGAGATATTTAGAGGTATACCCAAAGCATTCATCCAGAAGATTTTATCCTTTTTTACTTTCCCTTTTTCTTTCAAGTGTTGGTCTTGTGATTGTTAAAGATTTATTGTTTTTTATTGTTTTTTGGGAGGCAATGACATTAACCTCTTGGGTACTTGTGATTTTTGAAAATCAAAAGAAGGAAGCATTAAAAGGCGGAATTCAGTATTTTATTGCTACACATGTGGCTACATCTTTTTTGATATTGGCAGCAGTAATTATTTATTCCTACAGTGAAGATTTTAATTTTGTGGAAATAAAAAAGAGTTTCACAAATATTTTTGAAAATAATTCAATGTTAGCTCATTTTCTTATCTTTTCCATAGTTATTGCTTTTATAACAAAGGCTGGAATTCTTCCTTTTGGGTTCTGGTTACCAAATGTTTATCCCCAGCCACCTTCTTCAGCCTCTTCCTTTTTTGGTGGAGTAATGTCAAAATTAGCAATTTATGGACTCCTTAGATTTTTTCTATCTATCACACCATTTTCAAGTTATAGTGAGATTTGGGGATTTACACTTGCGTTGTTAGGAGTTGTCTCCATTTTTGTAGGAACTATTGCAGCTCTTACTCAAGATGAAGCAAAAAGATTAATGTCCTTTCATGCCATTGGTCAGGTGGGATATATGTTACTTGGAATTGGTACTGGTATTTATTTTGTCACTTTTAGTCCCTTTTTAGGAATGATAGCTCTTACTGGAGGATTACTCCATGTTTTTAATAATTCCATATATAAAAGCCTTTTATTTCTTAATGCAGGAGTAATTTTTTATAAAACAGGCACCACTGATTTAAATAAAGTCTCAGGATTAATTAGAATTATGCCTTTCACTGCCATAGCAGCTATTGTAGGGTCTCTTTCCATAGCAGGAGTTCCTCCCTTTAATGGTTTTATATCAAAACTTCTTATTTTTGAATCCTCAATAGGAGTTATGAAGGTTACGGAATCTTTTTTCCTTGTAAAATTTGCCTTTATAATTTTTGGAATCATTTCTGTATTTATTTCAGCCATAACCTTGGCTTCTTTTCTTAAATTTGTTAACTCTGCCTTTATGGGTAAATTAAAAGAATCAATTAAGGAAAGAAGAGCTATACCTTGGAGCATGACGGTTCCTCAAATAATTCTTGCTGGGATATGTTTATTGACAGGTTTATTTCCCTTTATTGTCTTAGAGTCTACTTACTATGCTATTTCCTCAGCAACTGAATTTGCTATGCCAGCTTTTTCATCTGTTTTTTATGTAAGTATTGCAGGATTTGGTGTTAATTTCTGCCAAAATTGTACTGAAACTGGAGTTTGGTTTCCTCTCTTAGTTATTTTGTCAGTCCTTATTCTTTCATTACTAATCTTTAGCTTTGAAAAATATGCAAATGCACCGAAAAGAGAAGTGGAAACTTGGTATGGTGGCAAAGAGCACTCACCAGAGGAAGTAATCTACACAGGACATAGTTTTTATCAACCCTTTAAGGAAATGGTAAGCTTTAAGATTTTTAATATTCAGTTTAGAGGACTTTACCCTGTAGAATTACCATCTATTAAATTTTCCTTTCCTACAATTATAAAAAAAATTATTCAGCCTGACGAATGGTTCTACTATCCTTTGATAAAGAAGATCATGAAATTTTTTGATTTAGTGGATACTTATTATGAAAAACTAAAAGAAAAGTATATGGCATGGCTTGTTATAGGAGGAATTTTGGTATTTTTTATAGTTTTCTATTTAGCTGGAGGAATAATATGAGCTTAGGATGGCTAATATCCTCAACTGTTGTCAATATATTTGTTGTTTTGTTTTTATCACCCTTTTTTGATGGATTTACCAGAAAAATTAGAGCCTTAATTCAAAGCCGAGTAGGTCCACCACCCCTACAATCTTACTATGATATTTTAAAGCTCATGGGAAAGGAAGATCTTAAATCTACTATTAATCCCCTTTTTAGAATTTCTCCTTATTTATCTATTATTAGCATTGGAATTGCCTCTCTTCTTATTCCAATTGTTGATTTCAACCCACCTTTTAATTTTTGGGGTGATATTTTTCTTTTTATATATATAATTACTGTAGTTGGAATAGCTATAATTATTACTGCCTCTGCCTCAGAAAATCCCTTTGCTTATGTGGGAGCTTCTCGGAAAATGATGCTTCATCTTTCAGTAGAACCAATACTTGCTATTGCCTTAATAACAGGTGCTATAAATGCAGGTTCCTTCAAAATTGGAGATATTGTATCTTGGTATTATTCACATGGTCCCAATGTTTCCATGCTTTTAGCTACAGTGTGTGTTTTCCTCTCTCTTCAAGCATTAATTGGCAAAATTCCCTTTGATATATCAGAAGCAGAACAGGAGATTGCCGAAGGTGTTCTTATTGAGTTAAGTGGTCCTAAATATGCCTGTGTAAAATGGGCAAATATGTCCAGACAGGTATTATTCTGTTTAGTTTTTTCACAAATTTTTATACCGTGGCCTATGACAGATAATTTCCTATTAAACATAATAATTTGCCTTATTAAAGTGACAATAATAATTTTCATAAGCACTCTAATTGAGGCTTTAAATCCTCGATTAAGAATTGACCAAGCTCTGAAGTATAATTTAACTTTGGCTGGCTTTTCTATTACAGCAATATTTTTAGCCCTCTTAGGAGTGTGAAATGGATATAATTTACATTATTTTTCTATTCTTTACTTTTGTAGCTGGGGAATCAAGAAATCTCAAATTTGCCTCTTACAGTCTCATACCTCAAGGCTTATTAATTGTTTTATCTTTAATGATTGTAGGTTATGTAAATAACTTATCTCATTTTTACGTCATAGCTGCTGTTGACCTTTTAGTTAGAGTCTTCTTAATGCCTGCGGCTTTAATAATTCTTTTGAGGGTTAGACTTCAAAAGGAGGAAAAACCTGCTATAATTCATCCTCTTTCAATAGCTTTATCAATAGTGCTTCTTTCTGTAGGATATAAATTTATTGATACAATCAAAATTATGAATTTCCCAAACATACTTTCCTTTTTTACTGCAGGAGCTACTGCCTTCATATATGGGATGTTTTTATTTCTCTCTAAAAGGGACATGGTTAAGATGATAATAAGCTTTTTTATCATAGAAAACGGTATTCATCTCATCTTACTTAGTATGCTTCCTAAAGTAGGAAAAGCAGTAGAATTTGGACTTACTATTAATTTTATTGTGGCAGTAATATTCTTTATTTATATAACACTTAGATACAATCTGCTAAGTGTTATGGAGTTCATAAATAAAATTAAAAAAGAAAGTTAGGTTTTCAATTTGGAGGAAATAGGGAATGAATTTTGAAACCTTTGTTTTCTACCTCAACTTTGCAGCACCTTTATTAATAGGAGCATTAATTTTTCTCCTTAGAGGTAGTTTAAAGTTAAGTGCAGCTTTATCAATACTTTCAGTTTCAATGGCTATTTTTTCAACGTATAAAATTTGGCAGAAAATTAGCGAAGAAGGACTAAAGTATTTGCAACCAAATAAGCTTTTTTATATAGACGGTTTTAGTATTCTCATGCAATTTATGATAGAATTCGTAACTATCTTTGTTATTTTTTTCTCTTTAAAAGAAATTTCTAAACTCTATAACCACAGGAAAAATCAATCCCATACTTATTTTTCAATTTTAATGCTTTCCTTAGGCTTTATGAATTTGGCTTTTTCCTTTGACAGTCTCTTTTTCTTCTACATTGCTCTTGAATTAAGTAGCATCTCTGCAGTTTATCTAATTTCCTTCAATTTGGATAAAAATTCTCTCAGGGCTGGATTTATTTATCTTCTTATGGTTAATGTAGGAATTCTCTTTAGCTTACTTGGTATTGTCCTTATTAATTATAATACGGCAACAGAAGTAACAATTAGTAATATAAGCCAGAGTATTACCTTTCTTAACAAAAACATAGCTCTTTTATGCGCTTCTTTGTTTATAATTGGCTTTTTCACAAAAGCTGGACTAATGCCTTTTCATCTTTGGTTACCTCAAGCTTATGCTGAAGCTCCAACAGCCATTACAGTTTTCCTTGCAGGAGCTGTAACAAAGATTGGATTTTATGGATTGGGTAGAACAGTCACAGTGTTTGCTTTTAATATGGAGGAGGTGAAAATTTTAGTCCTACTTATGTCCTCCCTAAGTGTGTTTTTAGGAGCATTTTTAGCTTTTAATCAAAAGGATATAAAAAAGCTTATTGCCTACTGTAGCATTAGTGAGATGGGATTTATAGCATCAGCACTCATCTTAAATAGTTATGCTGGAAAATTTGGAGGAGTATTTCATCTTTTCAATCACACCTTAATGAAAGGAGCTTTATTTTTTTCAGCAGGAGCATTGATTTATCTTCATGGAAGCAGAAAAATAGAAGAAATAAAAGCTTTTAAACCTAAGGCATCAGCCATTATGATATCTTTTTTTATAGGAGCTTTAGCAGTGGGAGGAATGCCTCCCTTTAGCAGTTTTTTAAGTTCCCTTACAATAATTTTTGCCCTTGTGGAGGAAAAATTTATAGGGTTAGCCTTTATACTGGCTCTTTCAGGTTTTATAAGTCTTCTGGCTCTTTTAAGATCAGTTATATCAATCTTTTGGTTAAAAGAGGATAACCTTGCAGCAAACACTAATGTTTCCCTACCAAAGATATTAATAATTTGTGCACTATTTTTTGCTTTAACACTTATTGCTCTGGGAATTTATCCTGAATTTCTCCATAGCCTTTTTCACAAAGCAACTTTGGCAATTATTAACATTAATCATTAAGGGAGGAAGAAGTGTCTTTACTAAGAAAATTAGCTCAAAAGACATTAAAAAGGTCAGTTTGGATCTTCCATGTAAATACTGGAGCATGTAATGGTTGTGATATAGAATTACTTGATATCCTCACTCCCTATTATGACATAGAAAGATTTGGTATGAAAGCCGTGAGTTCTCCAAGGCATGCTGATGCTTTAGTTATATCAGGTCCTGTTACCCGTCCTACAGTAGATTTTGTAAAAAGTGTTTATGAAGCTACTCCAGAGCCTAAAATTGTAATTGCCCTTGGTTCCTGTGCTACAGCTGGAGGAATATGGTTTGATAGCTACAATGTGGTAGGTGGAGTAGACAAAATAATTCCAGTGCATCTCTATATTCCCGGATGCCCTCCGCGGCCTGAGGCTATTTTGTTTGGGATAGCTAAAGCCTTAGGTATATCAAAGGACAGAATAAAACCCTTAGTGCAAGAGTAAATTGAATATTGAGGACTTTTTAAAAAATTTGAAGGGCAAAATTGTTATTGCCGGAATAGGAAATCCTCTTCGAGGAGATGATGCTGTAGGATCTTTTATTGCAAAATCAATAAAAGACAAAATAGATGCTATAGTGATTGATTGTGAAGATAGTCCTGAAAGATATCTTGGCAAGATAATAGAGCATAATCCCAATACAGTTGTATTTATTGATGCTTTAGATATGAATTTAGAGGCTGGCTCTGTTATTTTTCTTGAAGGAAAAGCTTTAGAAGGGATGAAATTTTCTACCCACACTACCTCTTTAAATCTCTATACCGATTTCCTAAATAAAAATCTCCATCTTCCAGTATTTATATTAGGAATTCAACCGGAGTCAACAAATTTAGGAAGCCCTCTTAGTAAAAAAGTGTTAGAGACAGCAGTTATTTTAATAAATCTTTTAAGGCTTCATCTTAATGCAAAATAGCCATTCTCCTTACAATAAATCGGTAGAATAAAATTATGAGTGTCACAATACCTAAGGATAAAGAAAGCTCCATCCAGGTGGGATAGTATTTTTCTTGAAAAGGAATGTACCAGTTATAGGCTATTAAAGAGACATTGAACCTGTTAAGAATTATTCCGAAGGCAACTAAGAAGGCTGATACTCTTACAATTGAAGCTTTATTTCTCTTAATGGAGAAAATCAGAAGCAGTATAGGTATAAATATAAATCCTATATTTTCAAAAAGGTATAGATAGCCATAGGAGGTCAAAAGATAATACCATTTTTCATAATGAGCTAAGTCTAATAGTTTAAGAAGTATATAAAGAATTAAAACAACAGCCAGAGCTTTACCAAGTCCAATAGTTTTGCTTTCAAATTCAGCTTTGTTAAAGTTTTTAATTCTGTCTATGAAAAATTTGTGAGCAAGAGTGCTCTCTATGATTACCATGGATATTCCAGCAAATATAGCTGAAATAAGGAAAAATAGAGGAAGTAATGAAGAATACCAAAGAGGATGAATTTTGGTCTTTGCAACTAAAAATAATCCTCCTAAAGCAGATTGATGACCACCAGCTATAATCACTCCAAAGGCCGTTGCCCAAATTCCAAGTTTGGAAAATATTTCTTTCAGCCTTTCTTTCCCTAACCATTCAAAAAGAGAGGGTGACCATTCAATTAGACAAATGAGAATATATAGAAAGAAATGCCAAGCAATTAAAAATAATATGGAGTCTAAACCCCAGGACCAGCCAATTACATAAAAGACTCTGTAATATCTACCAAGATCAAACATTAAAGCAAAGACTGCAAAAATATATCCAAGGAGACTTGAAAGTACAGCAGGTTTTGCAAAATTTTTGTAATCTTTTATTCCAAAAAGATAAACTGCAGTTGCTACTGTTAAGCCTGGAGCTGCCAGAGCAATACCTACAAGTATATCAAAGCTTATCCAAAGTCCCCACGGATATGTATCTGAAAGATTTGTAGCAGGTCCGAGTCCATAAAAAAGCCTGTAAGCCATAGAATAAAAGGAAAAGGAAAGAATGATTAAGGCAATAAAATTCCATAAAGTTGCATGACTTTTCAGGTATTCCTTTAAGCTCATTCCTAAAAATATTTTTTCCCTAAGAAAGCTTCCTTCTTTCATATCACCTTTTTTTATCCTTGGATATCATGTAATAGGCAGCCCATACTAAAGGAGCTGCAGCAACTATTTCAAGAACCTTTACAGTAAAGAGAAAATTTTTACTTAATTTTGGAATAGGTGTTTTATCAAGCTTAGGAAATCCTAATTTTTCAAAGTCTGTACCAGATATGTAAAGCCAGCTTGTTCCTCCAGCTTCATGTTCACCATAAATATGGTGAACATACCTTCCTGGATTATTATGGATTCTTTCATAGGCAATACGAAGAATTTCGCTTCTTTTACCAAAATTCATTGCATCAGCAGGACATATTTCTACACAGGCAGGCACTTTATTTTCAGTGATTCTGTCAAAACACATAGTACACTTTGTAATTTGAGGAGTGAGGGGATCATAGTATTCATAAGCTGGAATGTCAAAAGGACATGCAACCATACAATAGCGACATCCTACACATAAAGAGGGATTATAAAGAACAGAACCATACTCTGTTTTCTTGAAGGCATCAACAAAACAAGCACTAAGACAGGCTGGTTCAAGACAGTGCATACATTGTTTTTTCACATAAATGGGATTTTTACCTTCATAAAATCTATTTACAACAGTAAACTCTCCAGCATGAGTTCTTCGATTTTTATCAAAGACTGAGGGTGTTTTGTCTTTTGATTCTTCA
The DNA here is from genome assembly GCA_937924475.1 of uncultured bacterium. Lineage (GTDB taxonomy): Bacteria > Nitrospirota > Thermodesulfovibrionia > Thermodesulfovibrionales > Thermodesulfovibrionaceae > Thermodesulfovibrio. The sequence continues at coordinate 47,473 of CALDSV010000005.1, read as the reverse complement.
AACTCCTTAAGAGGTTTGTTAGGATTTTTATTCCACTCATTACAAGCCCATTCGCATCGACGACATCCTATGCATCTTGTTAAGTCTACGACAATTGCATAGGGTTCCTCTACTTTAATGCCATTGGCTTTAATATTCTCATATTTCTCCCAGTTTTTTCTGTTTGCCTTGTTTCCTTTGGAGTATGAGGAAGACTCTGAAAAGGCTTTCTCTCCCATTAAAGTTAAACCTGTGATGGTTAAAGCTTTTTTAAGAAAATCTCTTCTGTTCATCCCTCAGTAGCCTCTTTTCTCTCTAAGCATATTTAAAATTAAGATAAAAAGAAAAATAGAAAGTACAGCTAATACATACTCAAACCCATGATTTGAAAAAAGTTGCTCAATTATATACATTTTTTCTCACCTTTCTTTCATGGCATTCTGTACATTTTTTCGGTTTTTCAAGTTTCAAAGTTTCATGGCATTTAATGCACATACCATGATAAGCGGATTGTAGTCTTGGCCTTCCTATGTCTTTGCTATTAAAGTCAGAAACATGGCAGCTTATGCATAAAGGAGGTTTTTCCCTCTGAGCTTCTGCTTCTTCTTTGCTTTTATGATGACAACCTCTACAAATTGTATCATTACTACCATGGAAGTAATTAGCTAAGTTGCTTCTATTTGAAATTTCATTAAGTTTTTGAATCATCCTTAAATGAGGCATTTTTACTGGTTCAAAATTTTCCTCCAGGTGTTTAATTATAACTTCTTGTGGAACATTTTTGAAATTTTGTATTTTTGTCTTTATTGAATCTCTCTTACCAGTATGACACTTATTACAAATCTCTCTGTTAGCTATCTGTGTTTTTTCAGGTGGGATAAAGTAATGACAGCTGATACATTCAACCTTTTCTTTAAGCCTTCCGTGGCAACCTTGACAACTTACAGGAGAACTAAGGGAATGATAAGCTGTTGCAATATTTACAAATCCTCCTTCTTCCTTACCTTTTAAATCATGACAATCTTTGCATGCCCTTAATGTTTCATGATGACATATTCTACAGTTTTTGTTATTAATTTCATGAAAATCATGCATGAAGGTAACACCTTTCATTTTTGCTCCTTCAATATTTAAAAAAGCTGTTTTTGGCTGGTCCACTTTTGGTCTTGGGACCTCTTTAAGTTCTGCTAAGGTTTTGTATTTACCTGTGTGACATTCTGCACATACTATGGGTCCTGTATCTTTGCCTTGATTTTTATTCTCTAAATGACAGTTGATGCATAGAAGATGAAAGGATTTTTCTAAGTTCAAATTTCTTTGTTTTGCAATATTTACAATTTTTGTAAGCTCAGGACCTCTTTTTTTTGTGAAATCATGACAGTAGTAACAGCTTTGTTCAGTGCCTTTTTCATAAACTAAGGCAAGTTCTTTTGTTTTTTCTTCCAAATCATAGATATGATGACAAAGACTACAGTCTTTTTGATTTTTTTCTTCATGCTTGTTATGAAGGGCGAAATCAAATTCCACAGGAGGATAGGTGAATAATTTTTTTTCATTTTCCTTTTTATGACAGTCTCTACAAGAGAGAATTTCTGGACCTGTTTTCTTCTTTTGGGCACTTAATTTGTTGTGGCAATCTAAACATTTTATGTGATAGAGATTTTTTATTTCCTCTGCTTCTCTTTTATTAATGTCTTCTATGAAATCAAAGGAGTACTCTCCATATTGATTCTTAAAATGGCACTCACTACATACAGTCTGTGGTGTTTTATTTAGTATCTTTGACATAGAGTCAACATGAAGTTTGTGTTTAAAAAATACTTTACCATATTCAAGTTTTCCAAACTTTTCCATATGGGCTATGGATATAATATTTTCCTTGTACAGAAATTCATTGGGGAGAGAGTTTTTAGAATAAAGAAGTTTTATGCTCCACAGAGAAAGGCCTATTAAAGTTGCTATGAAAATAAGTTTTTTCATGGCTTCATCTCTTCGGGAATTTCCATTAAATCAGCAATTATGTCTGTGAGAAATTTAACATGGACTCCCATCTTGTAGTATTCATTTAAATCTTCAATTCCCTTATGACAAGTATGGCAGGGCGCAATGACAATTTTTGCTCCTGTATCTTTAATTTGTTCTGCCTTAATTTTTCCACCTTCAATTCTTGCAGACTTCCAAGCAGGTCCTGCATCTATCATTCCACCTCCAGCAGAACAACAGTAATTATGATCATCTTTCGGAGTCATTTCAATTATGTTTTCACAAAGTTGAGAGACAATATATCTTAGCATCTTACCCATTCCTCTGTATCTTACAATATTACAGGGATCTTGAATTGTAACCGGTTCTTCAATTTTTTTAGCTATTTTTATTCTACCTTCCTTTAATAATTCATAAAAGAAATGAACTCCATGGATATAGGGAATAGGAGATTCTTTCCAACCTAAGTATCTTACGCCTTCATATATTCCTGTTCTAAAAGCATGTCCACACTCGCCCATAACAATTTTTTTTACATTCAATCTGAAGGCTACTTCATAGTGGGTTTTTACAATTTTTCCCATGGTCTCAAAATCACAAGCATAAAAAGCTTTGTTTGTGTAATCCCATCCGTCAGTGTCGGGGACAGTCCAGTCAATTTTTGCCACATTCATTATTTTTGCCATATTTGTAAGGAGACCTGTCATGTATTTTGCCTCAAGACCATGGGCAAGATATAAAACTTCGGCATTCTTTTTGCCAACAGGAATTTTCGCATCTTTAATCTCAGCCTTTAATTCATCTTCAAGCCATTGAACTGTATCAAGCCATTCATCTTGTCTAAACCAAAGCATATTTGTAGTTTGCATATGACTCAATGCCTGATCCTGTATGTACTGAGGCACTGCACCAATAAGGCAACAGATTCTTCTTACGACAGACAGAAGATAGGCTATGTCTATTCCAAAGGGACAAAACTGGACACAACGACGACATAGATTACACTCGGAAAAGACAATTCTTGCATATTTTTTTATATCTTCCTTAGTCACATTTCCCTTTTTGTTCAAAATATCCCATATTGTTTGTTTGACCTTTCCAGCTGGAGCATAGGTAGGATCCTGGTCATGAGACAGATAGTGATGACAGGAAGTAGTGCACATTCCGCATCTCATACAGGTTTCAACAAATACTTTTAGTCTTGCAGAGGCTTCTCTATTTAATACCCAATCAATAGCTCTTTTTATTTTATCTTCATCGAATCTTTTTAAAGTCTCATCAATTCCTATGTCTGTAACAGGTTTTCTCTTAAATTCCATATTTTACCTCAGAAGTCTCTTGAATGCCTTACAGCACCAAATTCACTACCTGTATGAGCTCTTGTAAGGAAAAACATAAACATATGACTCAATTTTGTGAAGGGAATTGCCATAAGCATTATTTCACCACTCAGCATGTGTATTGTAAGCATGGTTTTATACTCTAAGACAAGTTCATGATGAGCAAAAAAGCCTGTAATAAAGGGTAGAGCAACTAAAGTAAGTACAAGGTAGTCAGAAGAAGAAGTTAAAAATCTAATATCACTCTGAAAGAGCCTTCGTAAAATGAGTAGAATAATACAAAAGATAACTATAAGAGTCATTCCATCAGCTAAGGATACTGGTAAGGTCCACCACCTAATTTCCCATGATTCATACCACAATTCCACATGAGCTACTAAGAAGAGGGAAACAGCAATTAAACAGATGTGAAATAAGAAAGTTATAGCTGTAAACCATGGATGTCTTCTCATACTAATAGAGCCATAGGGGATTAACCAACGAAACAGTGATCTTAAAGTGTAGCGAAGGCTTAAATAGGGATATACTATCTTTTCTTTTTTCGCCTCTCTTAAGGTAGTGGCTATACGATAAAAAATTCCTAAAAAAAACACCAAAAAAGCAAGCCATAGCAGAGGACCCCTTACAAAGGTATAAATGGAAGGGTCTTTAAAAAATTGTTCCATTATTTTAATACCTCACTAAGGCTAAGAACTTTTCTAATGTATTTACCGTTTTTTATGCATCCAAAGAGAATTTTATCTCCCTCAGGACTAAATTTGGGTTCCCATAGCATATCAAAGGTTTCTTTTCCAATTTGTCCATTTAAAACCAAAAAATATGTTCCTTCCTTTTCCGCCTTTGCTATGCAATAGTTTCCATCAGGACTTAACTGGGGTGACCAAATTCTATCAAATCCCCTCTCCCAAGGCTTTCCATTAATGGCAACACTCCAAGTATTTCCCTCTTTTATTACAGCACAAATTTTTTTACCATCAACACTAAAGAATGGTGGAAGTACACAATGAGAAAAAGTTTTCTTCCAAGGATTACCGTCTAATGCCACAGTCCATTTGCCGAATTCTGTAGCTACAACTGCAGCAATTCTCCCATCGGGACTTAATCTTTGATGCCAAAGTTGAGTAAAATATGGCCAGGAGACTTTACCATTTATGGCTAAAGTCCATCCTTTCTCTGTTTTCACTGGAACTGCTACATTGTCATTGTCAAGGAAAATTGGCTCCCAGACATTTAAAAATATTTCATCCCAAGTTTTTCCATCTATGGTCACAGTAAATTCTTGCTGTGAAAGTCTTGCAGAAGCTGCAATTTTTTTACTGTCAGGGCTAAAACATGCTCCGTAGATTGATATGAAACTTTTATCCCAGCGATTGCCATCTACAGCAACAGTCCATACACCTTTTTTAAAGCTAAAGATATCAAGTAAGGGAGGATTCTCAACCCTAACATAGGAGGCAGTGTGTTTACCATCATCTGAAAGAATAAGGTCTCTTGCATCAAAAAATAGAGTATCCCAAGTTTTCCCATCTAAACAAACACCATAGGAATCACCTTTTTTTATGTTAAAGGCTATTGATTTACTGTCCTTGTTAGTTTTGAGGTTCCAAGCATAATCAAATGTTTCTTCCATCACTGTGTCATCTTTTGCCAGTGTCCACTCATAATTTCTCAGGGCAAGGCAGATTACACTTCCAACAGAAGTAATTTGAGGAAAACAGAGGCGTTCAAAGGTATTTTTCCAAGTTTCTCCATTAATGCAAAAGGTTTTTCCCTCTTGTGTTGTTACAATAGCTACAATTTTTTCAAAATCAGGACTTACTAAAATCTCATCAACGGAATTAAACTTTTCCTTCCATTCATTCAGGTTTGAAATGACCTTTTCCCTCGTATCCCAATCCCAATTTGACATTTTAATTGTTATCTATTTAAAAACAGAAAGAAAAAAAAGTCAAGCCTTTTCAGAAAGAATAAAATTTTTTCCTAAAAAATACTTGAAAACTATTCACTCAGATTGAGTTTCGTAAAAGTCCTAAAAGGTGAGATTACTATGGCTTTATGCTTGTCAGGACAAAAAAGAAGTCATTGATAGCAGTCCCTGCAATTTTTTAAAATAAAAAATTGTGTTTGAGAAAGTAACAGCATTTGTTTGGAATGGAAGGGAAAGGAAATTGAAGGAAGTTAAAAGACTTCCAAAAATACAGATTAATGAACTCATAGGTATTGAAAAACAAAAAAATCTTATAATTTCCAATACCAAATCTTTTATTGAAGGCAAAAGGGTTAACAATGTATTACTTTGGGGAGAAAGAGGAACTGGGAAGACGACTTTGATAAAAGCCTTGATTAATAATTTTAGAGAGTCATCCTTGAGAATTATTCAAGTTCTAAAAAGTGATATAATAACTATTCCCCTTTTATACGATATTGTTTATGATCATGAAGGTTTCCGTTTTATTATTTTTTTGGATGATTTATCTTTCAATGAAAATGAAGGGGATTTTAGAGATTTAAAAATTGTAATGGATGGTGGCATAGAGGAAATACCAGAAAATTCAGTTATTTATGCTACTTCAAATAGGAGAAATCTTCTGTCTGTATCTTTACAAGGGGAAAGTGAGCTTTTTCCAGAGGATAGTCTTCAGGAAAGAGCCTCTCTAATTGAAAGATTTGGCCTAAGAATAGGATTTTATAGATTTTCGGAGAGTGAATATTTTGAAATTGTAAAAAATTATGCAAAACTGCACAAAAGAAAAATTCCTGAAGAGCAACTTCTTCAAAAGGCTCATGAATGGTCACTAATGCATGGCACTTCAGGTCGATCAGCTTATCAATTTGTTTTAAGTCTTAATGTTCTTTAATGCCAGTTTATTCAAGGCATTAATATAAGCTTTTGCAGAGGCCACAATTATATCAGTATCTGCACCATGCCCTCTTACAGTATGACCAGATTCTTCAAGTATGACAGTGACTTCACCGAGAGCATCGGTGCCACCTGTTATTGCTTTTATTTCGAATTTATTAAGTTCAGCTCTTGACCCAGTAAGTTCAGTGATAGCTTTATATACAGAATCTACTGGGCCGTCTCCTGATACTGTTATTTCCTTTTCTTGCCCATTTATTTTCATTCTCACAGTGGCAGTAGGTTTTTTCTTTGTACCACTGTAAACATCAAGGTCAATTAGTTCATATACCTCTGAGATTCTTAAGACTTCATCGGAAACAAGAGCTTCAATATCTTCGTTAAAAATGTATTTTTTCTGATCAGCAAGTTTTTTAAATCTCTCAAAAGCACGATTTAACTCTTCCTCTGTAAGGCTAAATCCTAACTCTTCAAGTCTTGTCTTGAAAGCATGTCTACCTGAATGTTTACCTAAAACTATTTTTGAACTTGGTATTCCTATATCCTGCGGTCTCATTATTTCGTAAGTTGTTCTCTCTTTAAGAACACCGTCTTGATGAATTCCTGCTTCATGAGCAAAAGCATTAGCACCCACTATAGCCTTGTTTGGTTGAACCATCATTCCTGTGATTTTACTAATAAGTCTACTTGTTCTATAAATCTCTTGTGTTACAATGTTTGTGTCAGCCTTAAAAAAGTCATTACGCACTTTTAGAGCCATAACAATTTCTTCCATAGCTGCATTTCCAGCTCTTTCTCCAATTCCGTTTATTGTACACTCCACCTGACCTGCTCCTTTTAGGATTGCTGTAAGGGAATTAGCCACTGCGAGTCCCAGATCATTATGGCAATGAACACTTATAATTGCTTTATCAATGTTTGGAACTTTATTCATAAGATACTCAATTAACTCTCCGTATTCCAGAGGAATCGTATAACCTACTGTATCAGGTATGTTTACAGTGGTTGCTCCAGCTTTTATGACTTCTTCTGTAACTTTACATAAATAATCCCAGTCTGATCTTGTAGCATCTTCTGCGGAGAATTCCACATCATCCGTGTACTGTCTTGCTTTTTTAACGGCCTTAACAGCAGCATCAATAACTTGTTGCCTGTCCATTCTTAATTTGTATTTAAGATGAATGTCAGAGGTAGCAATAAAAGTATGGATTCTCTTTTGTTCTGCGGGCTTTAGTGCTTCAGCAGCTTTTTCAATATCTTCATCTCTTGCTCTACATAGACCTGCTATTACAACACCTTTAATCTCTTGAGAAATTCTATTTACAGCCTCAAAGTCTCCAGGGGAGGCAATAGGAAAACCTGCCTCTATAATATCTACACCTAATTTTTTAAGCTGTTTTGCTACTTGAATTTTTTCTTCTACATTCATGGAAGCACCAGGAGATTGTTCTCCATCTCGTAAAGTTGTATCAAATATCTTTATTTTCCTCATCCTTCACCTCTGTTTTTTGACTTCTATTTTTGATTATAATGATGATATTCTCAATTATACCCCATGTTACATATATGGTGGCAAGTATAAAAACTGCTACAGTTGGATGAATTACAATAAAGAACAGCAATAGAATAAAGGAGAAAAGAATCCAGGCAGGTTTTTTCTCTCGGAAGTCCACTTCTTTGAGCCCATGAAACTTAAGATTACTTACCATCATTATGGCAAGAATTAGAGTTATAAAGGGGAATAAAAAATTTTTCTCTGGTGAGTATTCCAGTATCTCTATGCAAAATAAAACTGTTGCTGCAATCACCGTGGCAGCACCGGGAATAGGAAGTCCTTTAAATGATTTTATTATTCCCGTTTGAATATTAAATCTTGCAAGCCGCAAAGCCCCACAGGCTGTGAACAAAAAAGCTAATGCGAAGCCAATCCTACCAAAGTCAAAAAGTGCCCATTTATAGATTAAAATTGAAGGTGCTACTCCAAAGGCCACAAGATCAGAAAGTGAGTCCAATTCAACACCGAAACGAGAGGTTGTTTTTGTAAGCCTTGCTACCCAACCATCAAGGCCATCAAAAATGTTTGCAATGATTATAGCCCAAGCAGCGTGAATAAATTTTCCATTTATTGCAGAGGCTATTGCATAGAATCCTAAAAACATTCCGCATAAAGTCAGAGCATTTGGGAGTATATAGACTCCCCTTCCAGGTTTTCTATTGGGATCCTTTATTTTTTTAGTTTTTCTTATTATCATCTATCATAAAGTTGCAAGAGCTGTCTGACCAGCTTTAACCTTATCTCCTTCTTTAACCATAATTTTGAAGGAGGAAGGAACACATATGTCAACTCTTGAACTAAATTTTATCATTCCAAAAGACTGTCCCTTTTTGAGGGAATCTCCTTCTTTTACCCAGCAAACTGCTCTTCTTGCTATGAATCCTGCTACTTGACGAATTATTATTTCGCCCTCCTTAGTATTTAAGATAATTTTAATATTTTCGTTTTCTCTGTAAGCCTTTTCTTTAAAAGCAGAAAGGAATTTACCTGGAGTATGAACAATCTCTCTAACTTCACCATCAAAGGGTGCTCTATTAACATGAACATCAAAGGGAGACATAAAAATACTTATTTCCGTATGACTTTGTGGACAGAGTAAGTCTTTCCCCTGCCTTATTCTTATTATTTTTCCATCAGCCGGGGCTACGAGGATTTTTGGATCTGATGGAATATTCCTTTTTGGATCACGAAAAAAATAGGCAAAAAAAAGGCTTAAAACAACAAAAAATATAGCTATAGGCTCAAGCCAGAGTAAATAGAAAAAAGATGCTAAAAATAAGGCTCCTCCTATGTAAGGAAAACCTTCTTTTCTTATCATGCCTTTGTTTTATCTACAAGCTTTGAACTCTTTAGCCATGGCATCATGGATCTAAGTTTTTCACCAACCTTTTCAATAGGATGTTCCTCTCCTCTTTTAGTAAGAGAATTAAATGTGGGTTTACCTACTTTACATTCAAGAATCCATTCCTTTGCAAATTGACCACTTTGTATTTCTTCAAGTATTTTTTTCATTTCCTTTTTAACAGAGTCATTTATTACTCGAGGACCCCTTGTAAGATCTCCATACTGGGCAGTATTGCTTATGGAATAACGCATTGTAGAGATACCGCCTTCGTAAATTAGATCTGCTATAAGCTTTACTTCATGTAAGCATTCAAAATAGGCTAGCTCAGCTGGATATCCTGCTTCAACAAGAGTTTCAAAAGCAGCTGTTATTAGAGCTGTTAGCCCTCCACATAATACCACTTGCTCACCGAATAAATCTGTTTCAGTTTCGTCTTTAAAAGTTGTCTCTATAATGCCTGCTCTTCCACCACCAATTCCTACAGCATAGGCAAGGGCAACATCTTTTGTTACTCCTGACGGGTCTTGATGAACTGCCATAAGACAAGGAACTCCCATGCCTTTTAAGTATTCGCTTCTTACGAGGTGTCCTGGACCTTTTGGAGCGACCATGAAAACATTTGTATGTTCAGGTGGAACAATTTGTCCAAAATGAATGTTAAATCCGTGAGCAAAAGCTAAGAAAGTTCCTTTTTTCATGTTAGGTTCTATTTCATTTTTGTATAACTCAGGCTGCAGTTCATCAGGTGTAAGTATCATAATGATATCAGAAATTTTTGAAGCTTCTGAAACAGTCATAACGGGAAGACCAGCCTTTTCAGCCTTTTCCCAACTTTTTCCCTTTCTTAGTCCCACTACTACATGAAACCCGCTATCCTTCAGATTATTTGCATGAGCATGTCCCTGGCTTCCGTATCCTATGATTGCTATTTTCTTTTCCTTTAAAATTTCGGTATTTACATCTACATCATAGTAAATTTTCATTAATAACACCTCCAAGAAGGATAAAATTTTTAGAATTATAACATAAGCCTTGAATAGTTTGCATATATTTATTACAATTTAGCCTTTATTATCATCTTGCTTTAAGTTAGGCAAAGGATTTTTAATTTATACCTCGCCAATGGAGATTGTTTTCTCCTCCTTTGAGGTTGTAAAAGCATCCTACTTCCCTTTGCTCGCCATTAGGAACTACTTTCCTCTCTTAGAGATAGAGATTAGAAGGTAGGAAAGATTTAATGGGTGTTAAGCACTTTGGTGGGGTATACAAAATTTCTTTTTATTGTTTTGTTTCCTCTTTGGTTTATATTTTTACTGTAAGTTTTTAAATTTATAGGGGAAAATTGAGGATTGTCAAAGAATTTTTTATAAATAAAGGATTTATGCTATAATAATTTTCTGTTTATGTTTTATCTCGGCATTGACATAGGTGGCACTAATATTAAGATAGCTTTGATATCAAAGGATTATGAAATAATAAAGTGGAAAAAATTTCCAACTCCCAATAATTTATTAGAGGTAATAATTGATGAAATTCAAGAATTTGTTAATGAGAATCCTATAGGTACCATTGGTGTAGGAGTAGCTGGGATAGTTTCCAAAGAAGGAACAGTGATTGAATCGCCTAATATTCCATCTTTAAATAAGGTTCCTTTAGCTTCTATACTACAGGATAAATTTTCAATAGAGACAGTGGTTGAAAATGACGCTACTGTTGCCACAATAGGAGAGGCAAATTTTGGAGAGGGTAGAGGATTTCATAGGTTTATATTACTCACCTTAGGTACAGGGATAGGAGGTGGATTTTACTATAATGGTAGAATTTTAGATATACCTATGGAAGTGGGACACATGACCATTAATTATCAGGGTAAGCTTTGCAGTTGCGGTAATTTGGGGTGCTTAGAAGTTTATGCCTCAGGAAGAGCTATTAAAGAATCTCTAATTGAGAAAATAGAAAATGGTGAATCATCCCAAGCATCATCTCTATATGAAGGCAGTATCTATAAAATTACTCCTGAAGATATTTATAACTTAGCTTTAGATGGTGATAATTTGGCAAGACAGATTCTGAAAGAGGCAGGGAAATGTCTTGGAGCAGCTATGGCAAGCTTAATTAATATTTTTGCTCCTGAAAGGATCATCTTAACAGGTGGACTTTCTAAGGCAAAAAATATTTACCTTGAAACTGCCATAATTGAAGCTAAAAAAAGGTCCTTGGAAGGATTGTCTTCAGGTATTTCTATTGTACAATCAAATTTAATTGATGTAGGTAGCCTTTTAGGAGCCGTCTTTTTAGTCAGGAACAAATGAAAAAAATAAGGAATTTTTCTATAATTGCTCACATTGATCATGGTAAATCTACCCTTGCTGACAGGCTTTTAGAGTATACAGGTGCAGTAAATCTGGGTGGTAAAATGGGGCAAATTCTTGATTCCATGGATTTGGAGAGAGAAAGAGGAATCACTATTAAAGCTCATGCTGTTAGGCTTCAATATACCTCTGAGGATGGTCAGACTTATGTATTAAATTTAATAGATACACCTGGCCATGTAGATTTTTCCTATGAAGTTTCAAGGTCCTTAGCCTGTTGTGAAGGAAGTCTATTAGTTGTGGATGCTACTCAGGGAGTGGAAGCCCAAACAGTAGCTAATGCCTATTTAGCTATAGAGCATAATCATGAGATAATTCCTGTAATTAATAAGATTGATCTACCCCAAGCGGATCCTGAAAGAGTTAAAAAACAAATTGAAGATATATTAGGTATAGACTCCTCTGAAGCAATACTTGCTTCAGCAAAGGAGGGAATTGGAACAAAAGAGATTCTTGAGGCTGTTGTAAAAAGAATTCCACCTCCTAAGGGTGATGCTTCTGCACCCTTAAGGGCAATGATTTTTGATTCGTGGTTTGATAATTATTTAGGAGTAATTATTCTTGTTAGAGTTTTTGATGGAATAGCCAAAAAGGGTATGAAAATAAAGTTATTTGCTACAGAAAAGGAATATGAAATACAGAAATTAGGTATCTTAACGCCTTTTCCTAAGGAGATAGAGGAACTTTCTGCTGGTGAAGTGGGATTTATAGTTGCTGGCATAAAAAGCATAGCTGATACTAAGATTGGTGATACTGTTACGGAGATTAATAATCCAGCTAAGGAGCCTCTTTCAGGTTTTCGAGAAGTAAAACCTATGGTATTTTGTGGACTCTATCCCACTGAAACTTATCAGTATGAAGAATTAAAAATAGCTTTAGAAAAACTTCGATTAAATGACTCATCTTTTTTCTTTGAACCAGAAACTTCAGCTGCCTTAGGATTTGGTTTTAGATGCGGTTTCTTAGGTCTTCTTCATATGGAAATAATAAAGGAAAGACTTGAAAGAGAGTTTAATCTATCTCTCATAAGTACTGCTCCCACTGTGAGATACAAAATAGTTGAAAAATCTGGCGAATCCTATCTTATTGATAATCCAAGTAAAATGCCTAAATTTTTTGAAAGTATTGAAGAACCGTTTATGAAAGTATCTATAATCGTTCCTGAGAGCTTTGTAGGAGATTTATTGAAACTTTGTCAGGAAAAAAGAGGAATACAAAAAGAATTTTCCTATATTACAAAGGATAGAATTCTTCTTGTCTATGAAATACCTCTCAATGAGATTCTATGGGACTTTTATGATAAACTTAAATCACTTTCAAAGGGTTATGCTTCAATGGATTATGAATTCATAGGTTACAGAAAAAGCGATCTTGTGAAACTTGATATTTTAATAAACGGAGAACAGGTAGATGCTCTATCAGTAATAGTTCATAGAGAAAAAGCCTACTATAAGGGACGTGCCATAGCTCAAAAACTTAGAGAGGTTATCCCTCGGCAACTTTTCGAGGTAGTAATCCAAGCAGCTATTGGAGGTAAAATAATAGCTCGTGAAAGCATAGCACCCCTTAGAAAGAATGTCTTAGCCAAGTGTTACGGCGGAGATGTAACAAGAAAGAAAAAACTTCTTGAAAAACAAAAGGAAGGCAAGAAAAGAATGAAACAAATTGGAAAGGTTGAAATCCCTCAGGAAGCTTTTTTATCTGTACTAAAAATTGAATAAGGAGGTTGCATTGCCAACTAAAAAAATTCTTGAATATGCCAAAAGCATCGGTATTGCAATTTTAATTGCTCTTTTTATAAGAGCTTATATAATCCAAGCTTTTAAAATACCCTCGGGATCTATGATTCCTACCTTATTGATTGGTGATCATCTTTTGGTAACAAAATTCATTTATGGTATAAATCTTCCTCTTATGGAAAATAAAGTTCTTGTATTTGATAATCCAAAACGCGGAGATATTATTGTTTTTAAATATCCTGAAGATCCCAGCAGAGATTTTATCAAAAGAGTTATTGCTATTGAGGGAGATATTATTGAAGGAAGGGACAAAAAGATTTATGTAAACGGAAAAGAACTGAGGGAGCCCTATGTAAGATATAGTGATTCTTATATACATCCACGAGATCTTGATCCCAGAGATAATTTTGGTCCTATAACTGTACCGAAAGGAAAACTTTTTGTAATGGGTGACAATAGAGATCAAAGTTATGACAGTAGATTTTGGGGGTTTGTTGATATTAAGGAGGTAAGAGGTAAGGCTCTTATTATTTATTGGTCCTGGGATAGCGAAAATGGTAAACCAAGACTGGAAAGAATTGGTAAACTAATAAAGTAATGTTTACAGGAATAATATTAGAACTTGGTAAAGTTTTTCACATAAAAAAACTCCCGAAGGGATCTCAATTAAAAATTTCTTCAAAAGACATAATAAAAGACACTGCCTTGGGTGATAGTATTTCCGTAAATGGCGTATGTCTCACTGTAAATGAAATAGATAAAGAGTGTGGATTAATGTCTTTCGATGTTTCCTATGAAACACTCAAAAAAACTACCTTAGGGTATTTAAAAAGAGGAGACTATGTTAATCTTGAACCAGCTGTCACTTTAAATACAAGACTTGGTGGTCATTTAGTAAGTGGCCATGTAGAAGGCATAGGTTTCATTAAAGGCATTAATAACATTGGAGAGTATTTAGAAATAGAAATAGAAGCCCCTGAGGAAATTTTAAGGTATTGTATAAAAAAAGGTTCTATAGCTGTTGATGGAATAAGTCTTACAATAGTTAATGTTTTCTCCAATTCTTTTACTGTGGTTATTATACCCCATACAGCAAAGATGACTACTATGGGAATGAAGAAAATAGGTGATAGCGTGAATCTTGAACCTGATTTGATTGCCAAATATGTAGAAAAATTTGTTAGAGAGAACAGAAAGGACCGAGATGATATTTTACTTGATAAACTAAAAAAATATGGGTTTCTATAGGAGAGGTTTATGAAATTCATAGTATTAGCAGGTGGTTCAGGCACAAGACTCTGGCCACTTTCAAGAAAGGACTTTCCAAAACAATTCCTAAAAATTCAATTGTCAAAGTATGACAGTAATGAAAGTTTCTTTCAGCGAACCTTGAGGAGACTTTTAAAATATCCAGAAGCAGAAATTTTTATAGTTACAAATGAAAAATACAAATTTTACACCTCAGGACAAATAGAAGAAATAAAAAATTACTCCCAAGATAAAATTCATGTTGTTATTGAACCTAATCAAAAAAATACTGCCCCTGCTATTGCTTTGGCCATAAGAGAGGCTATAAATAAGGCTTCTTCCTTAGATGAAACTTTTCTAATTTGTCCCTCTGATCATTTAATATATCCTGATGAAGAATTTTTGAAATATATAGTTTTGGCAGATAATCTTGCAAAAGAAGGACACATAGTAACTTTTGGAATCCTTCCCACCAGAGCTGAAACAGGTTTTGGCTATATAAAGGTAAAAGAGGGAGATAAAGGTCAATTTTATTTTGTTGAAAAGTTTGTTGAAAAGCCTGATGAAGAAATTGCTAAAAAATACATTCAAGAGGGGAATTACTACTGGAATTCCGGGATTTTTGCTTTCAGTGCAAAATCTATAATAAATGAATTTAATCTATACCTTCCTGCCCTGGCAGAGCTTTTTCATGTACCTACAGAGAAATTGGAGGAATTTTTTAATACTCTTCCTGATATCTCTATAGACTATGCCGTAATGGAAAAGACAAAAAAGGGAGTACTCATACCACTTAAAATACTATGGTCTGATGTAGGCTCCTGGGATAGTTTATACGAAATAATGGAAAAAGATGATCTGGGGAATGCTTTAAATGCTAATTCTGTAAACTTGAATACTACTAACACTCTCATAATTGGGAATAAAAGGCTTACAACTACTATAGGAGTTGATGACTTGGTAATAATTGAAACAGAAGATGCCCTTCTTGTAGCAAAAAAGGGAGAATGTCAAAAAGTTAAAAAGCTATTTAATATTCTGTCAGAGAGAGGCTTCAGGCAAGTTCAAGAACATGTCACTTCTTATAGACCCTGGGGAAGTTTTACACTTTTGGAAAAAGATTTAAGATATAAAATAAAAAAGATTACGGTAACACCTGGAGCATCCCTTTCCCTTCAAATGCATCATCATAGGTCAGAACACTGGATAGTGGTAAAGGGAACAGCAAAAGTAAAGATAGCAGATAAGGAATTCTTTGTTCATGAAAACGAATCCATTTATGTGCCAAAGAGCACCTTGCATCGTCTTGAAAATCCGGGTAAAATTCCCCTTGAGATAATAGAAGTACAAGTAGGTGAATATGTGGAGGAAGATGATATAAAGAGGTTTGAGGATTTATATGGAAGACAGAATATTTAGAGAATACGACATTAGAGGAGTTTACGGGGATGATTTAACGGAAGAGATAGCTTATTTAGTTGGAAAAGCCTTTATCTCCCTCATTTACAAAGAAAAACACAGAATTCCAGAGAATGTCACCATAGGAATGGATGCAAGATTGTCTTCTGAGCACTTAAAAGAGGGTTTAATAAGAGGTATTACAGAATGTGGAGTAAATGTTATTGATCTTGGAGTTTGTCCAACTCCACTTCAATATTTTTCCCTTTTTCATCTATCTATTGATGACGGAATAATGATTACAGGAAGTCATAATCCACCTCAATTCAATGGATTTAAAATTAGCATAAATAGAGAAACAATTTATGGCGAAAAAATAAAGGAGTTAAAGTCAATAATTGAAAAAAAAGATTTCATTGCCCTGAAAACCAAAGGCGGATCTAAGAAATATAATATAATTGATAGTTACATAAAACTCATGCTTCAAAATTTTTCCTCTTTTGAAGGTTTAAAAATAGTAATTGATTCAGGAAATGGAACAGCAGGCTTAGTTGCTCCTAAAATATTTAAGAACTTAGGGGCTCATGTAATAGAGCTTTTTAGTGAACCTGATGGATCTTTTCCAAATCATCATCCAGATCCCACAATATTAGAAAATATAAAAGATTTGATAGACACTGTTTTGGAACAAAAGGCTCATTTTGGGATTGGATTCGATGGTGATGCTGATAGGATTGGAGTAGTGGATGAAAAGGGACAGGTAATATGGGGCGATAAACTCCTAATTTTATTTGCAAGGGATATACTAAAGAGTAATCCAAAGGCAAAAATAATAGTTGAAGTTAAATGCTCTTCTGTGATGTATGAGGAGATTGAAAAAATGGGAGGCATACCCATTATGTGGAAAACAGGACATTCTCTCATAAAGAAAAAAATGAAAGAGGAAGGAGCCCTTCTTGCAGGGGAAATGAGCGGACACATGTTTTTCAATGACCGATACTTCGGGTTTGATGATGCCATATATGCAAGCTTAAGGCTTGCTGAGATAATAACAAAATCAGGGAAGCCCTATGGATTAAGTAAACTTATGGAAGGCATAAAGTATGTCTGTAATTCACCTGAAATCAGAATAGATTGTCCCGATGAAAAGAAGTTTATGGTAGTGGAAAAGTTCAAGTTCTTTTTCAAGTCTTTTGAGTGTTGTACTGTAGATGGAGTTAGAATAAATTTTCCTAAAGGATGGGCTTTGTTAAGAGCCTCTAATACTCAACCTGCGTTGGTTTTAAGATTTGAAGCCGAGACAGAAGAGGATTTAGAAAGGATAAAAGAAATTGTTCATGAAAAACTTTTTGAAGTGTTTCATTTTTTTAAAATCTTGTGATATACTTAAAAACTTTTTATTGATTTGAGGTGTCTTATGAAGAAAATGAGGTCTTTATTTACATTGTTAGCTTTGTTGTTTTTTTACCTTAATATTAATGTTCATGCTGAGGAGCTACCCACTGTTACAGCCATAGAAATTAAAGGACTTAAAAGGATTGAGGAAGCTGCTGTAAAAAATAAGATATCTCTTAAACTTGGTGAAATACTATCTCAAGAAAAAATCTCTGAGGATATTAAGTCTATTTTCAAGATAGGATATTTTGAGGATGTAAAAGTCGATATTGAACCTTTTGAGGGCGGTGTAAAAGTTATCTATACTGTAAAAGAGAAACCTACTATAGTCAAAATAAGCTTTGAAGGTAACAAAGTGTTCGATGATGATAGGTTGAAAGAAATTGTCACCATTACAGAGGGTTCTATAGCTGACATTACTCTCATTAACGATAATTCTATTAAGTTAAAAGCATTTTACGAATCGGAAGGATATTATTTTGCAAAAATTGTTCCTTTAATAAGAAAAAAAACTGAGCAAGAAGTAGAATTAAATTTTATCATCGAAGAAAATAATAAGGTAAAAATAAAAGAGATAAAATTTGAAGGAAACAAGTCAATTTCAAGTAAAAAAATCAAGAAAGTCATGGCAACCTCTGAGAGGAAATTTTATTCCTTCATTACAGGTAGTGGTTTTTATAAAAAATATGAAATGTTACAAGATCTTGAGAAAATTAAGGATTTATATCATGATAATGGTTATTTAAAGGTATCTGTAGGAGAGCCTAAAATTGAATTTTCCTCTGACAAAAAGTGGATGACCATTACTATACCTATATCTGAAGGACCTCAATTTAAAATAACCTCTGTGAAAATTTCAGGGTTAATAGACAAAAAAGAGGAAGAAGAAATAAAGAAACTAATAAAACTTAAAGCTGGAGAAATTTTTAGCAAAAGTAAAATAAGAAAAGATATTGATGCAATAACATCTTACTATTCTGACAGAGGTTATGCCCTTGCTTCTGTTGCTCCTGATGTCTTACCGAATGAAGAAAAGTTAACTGTAGATGTGGATTATAATATTAAGAAGGGAGATAAATTCTATATAGGAAGAGTTAATATTTCAGGAAATGTTAAAACAGTAGATAAAGTAATTAGAAGAGAAATAAGAGTTGATGAGGGAGATGAATATTCTGCCTCTAAAATCCAGAAAAGTAAAAAGAGGTTAGAGGATTTACAATATTTTGACACAGTAGATATCAATCAAAAGCCTGAGCCTGATAAAAAGACTGTTGATTTAGATGTTAATGTGAAGGAAAAGCCTACAGGATTCTTAACAATTGGTGGAGGATACAGTTCCATAGATAATCTTATTGGAATGGTTGATGTAACTCAAACAAATCTTTTCGGAAGAGGTTATTCTCTTACCCTTAGAGGAGAGCTTGGTGGTAAAAGTTCTTATTATACAATAGCTTTTAGAGATCCATGGTTTCTTGATAAGCCTCTCCTTTTTGGCGTGAACCTATACAGACAAAAAAGAGAGTATACAAATTACACAAAAGATGGGACAGGTTTAGCCATTACCTTTGGTAAAAGATATGGAGAGGATTGGTCAGCTTCAGTAACTTATGAAATTGAAAAATCAAAAGTTACAGATGTAGCAGCTGACGCAGATAGCATTATCAAGGACATGGAAGGTAATCTACTGACCAGTTCCGTAACTTTCCAAATAGTTAATGATACACGTGACAGTTATATTGATCCTTCAACAGGAAGGAGATATTCCCTTACATTAACTACAGCTGGGCTTGGTGGAGATACAGGGTTCTGGAAAACTATGCTTGATTTGGGTTGGTATTTACCAATCTTCGAGGAGTCAACACTGCATTTAAGAGGAAGGATTGGGCTTTCTGATAGTTTATTTGGCAAGAAATATCCTCTTTATGAGAGATTTTATGTGGGAGGTTTAGATTCAATAAGAGGATTGGGATACGGAGAGGCTGGACCAAAAGACAGTAAAAATGATCCTATAGGAGCAAAAAGAGCCATAATTGCCAATATAGAATATCTATTCCCCATCGTATCAGAGATGAAATTAAAAGGCTTAATATTTTTTGATATAGGAAAAGGTTACAATGAAGCAGAAAAATTCGGTTCAGATATTAAATATTCTACAGGGTTCGGGTTCCGTTGGTTTTCTCCTATGGGACCAATCAAAATAGACTATGGTATAAATCTAAACAGGAAGGAAGGCGAGTCTAAGTCAAAAATAGAATTTGGCTTTGGTTCTTTCTTTTAAATCATAAATAAAAAAGAGGGAGGATTTCATGAAAAAGCTTTTTGTATTGTTTTTAAGTTTATTCTTTCTTTTAACCTTCACTACACAATCAAAGGCAGAAGTGAAGGTAGGAGTAGTGGACCTCTATAGGGTTCTAAATGAATCAGAGGAGGGTAAAAAGGCAGTTAATGAACTGCAAAGTATGTTTGATTCAAGACAAAAAAACTTAGAGGAAAAGCAGAAGAAAATTCAAAATTTGAAAGATGAATATGAAAAGAAAAGAGCAGTTTTAAGTGAAGAAGCAAGAAAAAGCAAAGAGGATGAAATTGAGCGTCTTGGAAGGGAACTTCAAAGAACAGCAGCAGATTATCAGGTAGAAATTCAAAAAAAACAAAATGAAATTACTCAAAGTATGCTAAAGGATATAAGGCAAATTATTAATGATTTTGCTAAGAAAGAAGGTTACAGTTTAATCCTGGAAAAAGTAGAACAGATTGTAATCTATTCAACACCTGAGGTAGATATTACTGATAAAATTATAGCTCTATTTAATCAAAAAACAGCTGGTCAGAAAGGTAAAAAATGAAGCTTTCTGAAATATCTAAGCTCTTTAATGGAATAATTGAAGGAGACAGTGATATTGAAATAACAGGAGTAAAGGGCTTAGAAGATGCTCAAGAAAATGATATAACCTATCTTGCTTCAAGTAAGTATAGGCATAAACTTAAAGACTGCAAAGCTGGAGCAATTATTGTAAAGGAAAAGATTGATGATTTCTCTGGAAGTCAACTTATAGTAGAGAATCCTCCACTGGTCTTTGCAAGACTTCTTCAACTTTTCTATGTTAAGCCCCATCCTTATAGAGGAATAAGCAAGGAGGCTATAGTCTCCCCGAGCAGTTGTATAGGTGAAAATGTAACTATATATCCCTTTTGCTTTGTAGATGAAGAGGTCAATATAGGAGATAATACAGTAATTTATCCCTTTACATACATAGGGAGGGACACTACAATAGGTGCTGATTGTATAATATATCCTAATGTAACCATAAGAGAGGGAACGCAAATTGGAAATAGAGTGATTATTCATTCAGGAAGTGTTATAGGAGCTGATGGTTTTGGCTATATTTTTCATAATGGAAGGCATGTGAAGATTCCCCAAGTAGGTAAGGTAGTGATTGAAGATGATGTAGAGATTGGAGCATGCACAGCCATAGATAGAGCTACTACTGGCAAGACAGTGATTGGGAGGGGCTCAAAGATAGATAATCTTGTTCAAATAGCTCATAATGTGAGAATTGGAAATGATTGTATAATAGTGGCTCAAGTCGGCATAGCTGGAAGTTCCTCCTTAGGACCTGGATGTATTCTTGCTGGTCAAGTGGGCATTGCAGATCATGCGGAAATTGAAGGAGGTACCATAATAACCGCTCAATCAGGAGTTATGCCAGGTAAGACACAAAGAGGTATTTTTTCAGGAACACCAATAATGCCTCATAGAGAGTGGTTAAAAGCAAATGCAATTTTTCAAAAACTTCCAGAAATCTATAAAAAATTGAAAGAATTGGAAGAGAAAATTAATAAAAAGGAGGGAAAAGAATGATTGATATTAAAGAGATAATGAAAATTCTTCCACATAGATATCCTTTTTTGTTAGTTGACCGAATTATTGAGATAATTCCTAATGAAAGAGCTAAAGGTATAAAAAATATTACTATAAATGAACCCTTTTTTCAAGGTCATTTCCCTGGAAACCCTATTATGCCCGGAGTCTTAATTATAGAAGCTATGGCTCAAGTGGCAGGAGTCCTTGCTTTTAAATCTGGCATGGAGGGTTCAGGAGTATTATTTATGAGTATTGAAAAGGTTAAATTTAGAAAACCTATAGTTCCAGGAGATCAAATATTATTTGAAGTAAGTGTAATGCAAAGAAGAAGTAATGTATGGAAATTTTCTGGATTTGCAAAGGTAGAGGATAAAGTAGCTACAGAAGCAGAATTTACAGCAATGGTAACAAAGTGAGGAAAAAATTTATGACTAACATCCACAAAACATCAATTGTTAGTTCTAAGGCAGAAATAGCAGAAAATGTAGTTATAGGACCTTATTGCATAATTGGTGAAAATGTAAAAATAGGAAGGGGTACAAAGCTAATCAGCAATGTGCATATTGAAGGTAAAACAGAGATAGGAGAAAATTGCACAATTTATCCTTATGCTACAATAGGTTTCCCGCCACAAGATTTAAAGTATAAAGATGAAGAGACTGGAGTAAAGATTGGTAATAATAACATCATAAGAGAATATGTAACAATTCACAGAGCCTCAGTATCAGGTGATGGATGGACAAATATTGGTGATAATAATTTTATAATGGCATATGTACACATTGCCCATGATTGTAAGATTGGTAATTCTGTCATAATGGCAAATCTTGCTACCTTAGCTGGGCATGTAATAGTGGAAGATTATGTTTTCATTGGAGGGCTTGTGGCCATTCATCAATTTACAAGGATAGGTGCTTATGCAATGGTTGGCGGATTTAGCGGAGTTGGACAAGATATACCTCCTTATACCATGGCTTCAGGGCCTAGGGCTAAACTTTATGGACTTAACTCTGTAGGATTAAAAAGAAGAGGTTTTAGTGAAGAAACTATAAACATTCTAAAAAAGGCTTATAAAATACTATTCAGAGATAAGCTTTCCTTGAAAGAGGCCATAGAAAAAGTTAAAAAAGAACTACCTCAAATACCTGAGATAATCCATCTAATAGATTTTATTGAAGCCAACAAAAGAGGCATATGTCGATAGGATTAATTGCTGGTGCTGGTGAATTACCCTTAATCTTGGCAAGAATCTTGAAAGAAAAGGGATATACTTTAGTAATAGTTGGTTTAAATAATTTTGCCTCAAATAAACTACAGGAATATGCTGATTCCATTGAATTTATTCCTATAGGGAAAGTTGGTGAGATAATAAATTATCTAAAAAAAAATGGAGTAAAAGAGCTTCTTTTAAGTGGTAAAATCCCAAAAAAATTAATATATGACTTAGACAGCATCAAGCCTGATCTTAGAGCAATAAAAATGCTCTTTACAGCAAAATTAAGAGGGGATCATGAAATTTTAAAAATCATTGAAAGAGAGATTAATAAAGAAGGCATAAAGCTAATTGAAATAAGTAAAATATGTCCTGAATTTTTGACTCCCTGTGGAGTTTTAACTAAAGAAGAACCAACAAAAGATCAATGGGAAGACATAAATTTTGGTTTTAAAATTGCAAAAGTAATAGGTGAACTTGATATTGGACAAACTGTAGTTGTTAAGGATAAAGCTGTTGTGGCAGTAGAGGCAATTGAAGGAACTGATGAAGCTATTCTAAGAGCAGGTAAATATGTAAATGACACTGTTGTAGTTAAGGTAAGTAAACCTCAACAAAATTTAAAACTTGACCCACCTGCAATTGGAGTAGCTACAATAGAAAATATGAGAGAAGGAAAGGCAAAAGTTTTAGCAATAGAGGCTGAGAAATCAATCATTATAAATCGAAAAGAAGTCATAGAAAAAGCTAATGATTACAGTATAATAATTGTTGGCGTGAAGGGAAATTGAATCTATTTAGTTCCATAAATGAAGGATTAAAAGCTATAAACAAAAACTATCAACTTCTCTTCATTCATTTTGCCTTTCTATTTGTTCTATTTTTCGGTTTGTTTTTTGTTTTAAGTATCCCTTTAGGAATAATGTTTATAGGCTTTGGAATTGATTTTACTGATATTCTAAAGGGCAATTTTATTGAGATAATCATTTCTTCTATTAATCTTTTTAAAAAATTTTTACTTTTTGCTCTAATTTTTCTATTGACTTTAGTATTCTACTTAATTTTCATAGTTTCCCTATGGGTATATATGTTTGGAGGTACCTTAGGTATTTTATATAACTATCTTGAAAAGAATCTTAGCTTCAATTTTAGAGATTTCCATAAGTATGGCAAAAAATATTTTTGGAAAGTAGCCTTTTATTCAGTTTTTTCAGCCCTTTTATTTCTTGTTTTTCTTTTTACAATAGGATTGCTTAATGACTTAAGCCAATACCTTTTAGGAATTTTTAAAAATTATAGCCATAGTCTTACTGTTTTTTTCAGTGTTTTTTTCTATTTAAGCCTATTGTTGGTTGGATTTTGTGCATTCATTCTGTGGATTTCTTTAACACTTATTGGCTATTACAATATTTTTCACAAAAATCTATCCTCAGTAAATGCCTTTAGAGAAGCTAAAAAATTGATAATAAATAAACCGCAATTTTTGCTTAGAAGCCTTATTTTATTTATCATCTACTTACTTACTGGAGGATTTATAATATCTATGAGTTCTATTTTTGCAGTAATTCCTAATTTAGGTCCTATTTTGGCTGCCATATATCAATTTTTGACGCAGTTTATTCAGGTCTATATAACTTTAGTTATATTTGCTACTTTTTTTGCTTTCTATCTTAGGCTGGAAAAGTCTTCTCAAGAGCCTTTTCAAGCTGATAATATTTCTCCTGAAGAAGTTTTACCGCCAGTTCAAACTCCTCCTCATGAAGGGACTCCTCCACAATCTGAAACCCAGAATCCCTAAGGGCTTTTTTTATATTTTCAATGAACTCTTCTTTATTAAAACCTTCAAAGAGTTCTGCTAAACCAACAATTTTTGAAATTTCCTCAGGTTTTTCCTTAAAAATCTCTCTAACAAAATTTCGGTTGACATATAAAGGAATAGTTCCTTGTTGGAGAAATCCATCTGTCCATCTTTTTTGAGCAGAACCCACAATTTTAATGCCTCTGAAGCAGATTTCACCGAAAGATGATCTTGCAAAACATAGAGGACTTCTATTAAATCCTCTCTTTTCCTTTTTAGTTTCAACTTCTATTCCAGAAAAATGAAAAGCTTTTGCCAATATATCACTAATTATTCCATAGGATTTAAAAAGATTACCTCTAAAGATTCCTTCCTTTTTGGCAGAGAAACTGTAGGTTAAATCATCATAGTGAAGAATACCTTTTCCTCCTGTGGGTCTTCTTATTACAGGTACATGATGATTGATACAAAATTCTAAATTTATATCTTCAATTTTTTGAAATTCTCCAATAGTTACTGATGGTCTATCCCATCCATAAACTCTAAAAGTAGGCAAGGATTTATCATTTCTTACAAAAATACTTATGGCCTCATCAACTGCCATATTTAATTGGGCAGAATAAGATTGAAAATTTAGAAATCTTATTAACATTTTGAAGTGAGAAATTCTACTTATCCTCTTCCAATATTATTTTGTGATTGAGCAAAGACATTTCTTTTATTTTGCCTTTAAAGACTTTTTGCTCCCCAAAAATACTTTTAAGATATATGGAATCACCTTCTGGTTTGAGAATATCTACAGCTTCTAAATATATTTCCTCTTTACCATCTTTGAAGATGTAAGCATTAGCTTCACACATGTAATTCCTCCTTTAGGTAAAGAATTAATTTTTCCACTAAATGTGGAAGAGGCTCTTTAATAATTCCTATTATTTCAATACCTTCTTGGTTAATAGGCAGTAAAAATTTTTTTGCTTCCGAACTCCCTACAGCATCTGCCATTTTTGGTGTTAGCTCTCCCATCATTGCATTCGAAACAATTATACTCAAAGGACCAATTATCACATCAACCTTTCTTGTATTGTAGACTATAGCGTTTTCTCCTGAGGCTCCTTTGTTAGCCTTTGCTTTCATCATGTTAGCTGTTGCAGCAGCATTTGTTCCCAAAGCAATTATTTCTATTTTATCACCAAAATTCTCTCTTAAGGCCTTTATTATGTAGTGACCTATTCCTCCACCTTGTCCATCAATTACCGCAACTTTGAGCATTATTTAAATAGTAATTTTTGAAAATAAAAAATGTCAAATTTAAATAAAGTGAAATACACTTAAATCAAAAACCCACCCCTAACCGTCATTGCGAGGGTGCGCCAGCAGCCGGAGCAATCCGCTGTTTCAAGCGCAGCGAAGCGATCCCGTCTGTCAACCTTTCTTCCGTAAAAGTCTACAAAGGGATTGCTTGGTCTGCCACATGGCAGGCCTGCAATTAAGGAATAGAAAAGGACTGCTCTCAATGACGAAAAAAGAATGGCAGGGGCTAATTGACAGATTGGGAAAGGCATTCCTGCAAGAAGGAGATTATCATAATTGTAACATTATAAAATAAAAAGTACATAGAAGTTTGCAATGATTGACAAGCTAAATATTATTGTGTTTTAATATTCCTAACCCAAGAAGGGTAACTAAGGTCATGAAGGCCGTGGAAGGGTTGAAACCCTTTTACGGCTTTTTTTTATGAATTTAGACTCATGAAGGGTCTCAAACCTCTCTGAAGGGATTAAGAATCTTAAAATTTAGGAGGTTGAGATGGTGTATTATGCTGTTTTTACCATTTTTTTTATTCTGTTGAGTTTTTATTTAGCTTTTGCAGAAGAGCAAGAGGCAAAATTACCAGAAGTTGTTGTAACAGGTGAAAAAATAATACTTCCAACAAAACAGACTGGAGAAACTGTTTATACTGGAGTAGAAATAACTACAAAGGGAATTGAGCTTTCAGGACAAAAGGCTAAAACAAATATTTATGAGGTAATTTCTATTTTGCCTGGAGTAGTTTTTGAAAGTGCCGATGCAAATAACTTAGCGACAGAGCAGACAAATATGAGAATAAGAGGCATAAGAGGTTATCTTGGTGCAATGACAGTTGAAGGAATTCCTAATTATGGAGGAAATCCTATTGGACCAAGAGCATACATTTATGATGTTGAAAACTTTGAAAGCATCGCTGTATATAAAGGAGGAGTTCCTGCTGATTTAGGTTCAGGTATAGGAAATCGTGCCGGAGCTATAGAGCTTAGACCTTTGTGGGCAAAAGAAAATTTTAGCTTCATAGCCTCTCAATCCATAGGTTCCTTTGAGTATAAAAGAACTTATTTAAGACTTGATTCAGGTAAAATCGGACCTACTGATACAAGTTTTTCTCTCTCTTATTCCTTCACTGGACAAGATAAATGGAAGGGACCAGGTGATATAGGTCCAAGAAATAATTTTAATCTTACCTTTGTTCAACCAATAGGCAAAAACTTGGAAATTAAGCTTTGGGGAAACTTTAATGAAATAAAACACAGCAAATATAGGTACTTAAATTATAATCAGGTAAGGGATTTGGATAAATATTATAGACTTGACTTCAATGAATCAATAACAAGAACCCCCTCAATAGATTATCTTTACTATGAATTTAATAGAGAATATCACAAAAACAGAGACTTTTTTGCGTCAATCACCGCGAAGATTACCGAAAATATTAAGATTACTCTGAAACCTTATATTTCAAATGAAGATGCAAAAATATGGGATGGTTCTCCAAACATTCAAGGCAAACCTGGAGTTCAGAAAAGAACAAGAGATATTGAAAGAAAGGGTGTTATTGGAGAATTTGCCTTTGATCTGAATGTGATACAGGTTTCCTTAGGTTATCATTATGAGGCTTCAGATATGAATATTTATACAGAAAACTACTGGATAAACCCTGACGGAAGTTTAAATTACAGAGGTTTTGGAGTTTTGGCCACATCTGGAACTACATATGTTAATAGTCCCTATTTAAAATTAGCTGGAAGGATTGATAAATTTAACTGGCAAGCTGGAATTAAATATTTTAAATTTGAAGATTCTGCTACAGAGGGATATAGAACAGATATTATTGGTGGCAGCCCTGTATTACAAAGAGCTCCTTATCTTGATCGTAAAGCTGAAACCTATGATATATGGCTTCCCACAGCAGGAATTTCTTATTCTTTCAATGATAACATGGAAGCCTATTTAAGTTACGGAAGAAACTTTATTAGACCCTATGCTTATTTGCCTATTTTGAATTTATACTCTCGTCTTTACGATAGATTTGTAAATGCTGGAATTACCTTAAATGAGCTATTTCAAAAGAGAGGAATAGAGCAGTCTGACAATATTGACATTGGTTTTAGATTTCGGAAAGACTTCATTGAAATTAACCCAACATTATTTCTATCAAAACACAAAAATCTCCTGACAGTAGTGACAGACCAAAGGGTTATTGATACGTTGACAGGGAAACCCGTTAACTATCAACAAAACATTGGTAAAGCAAAGGGATATGGCTTTGAGCTCGGAACAAATGTTTTTGTTTCTGACTGGCTTATTTTTTATCTTAATCCAACCTATAATCATATTACTTATGATGGTAATATTACCTATTCTGGCTCAACTCGTTACACAGACGGCAAACAGGTGGTTGATGTTCCCAAATTGACAGTTATTTCAGGGCTAATTGTTAAATACAAAGATTTTGAAGTTATTCCTCAAATGCGTTACATTGGTAAGAGATATGGAGATGCGGAACATAAGGAAGAGATTCCCTCCTATGCGGTTTTTGACCTGAAACTAAACTATGTAAAGGAAAAATTGGGTATGCTAAAGGCTATGAAGATTTCCTTAGAATTTGATAATATTTTTAACAAAAAATATGTATCTCTAATAAATGCCATGGATGATGCTGTATCAGGGACAACCTATGGAGTTGGAGCACCTTTTACAATGAGAGGTTCAATATCATTTGCCTTCTAAGGAGGGTTAAGTATGAAAAAGGTAGCAGTATGCGGAAAGGGCGGAGTAGGAAAAAGTTTTATTGTGTATGGTATTTCAAAGGCTTTTGCAAAGAGAGGTAAAAGCGTTATCGTAGTGGATACAGATGAGAGTAATCAGACGCTTTACAGAATTTTTGGATTTTCAGAGCCTCCAGAGTCTTTTATGGATTTTCTTGGTGGAAAGAATGCTATACAGCAGAGTATAAAAAAACGATTTCAGTCAAGCGAAAAAGAACCAGTTATGAGCGTGATAGAGAAGAGTTCCTTTAATGTTTCTGATATTCCTTATGAATTTATTAAAAAAGATGGAAATATCATACTTATCAGTATTGGCAAAATCAAGGAACCACTTGAGGGATGCGCCTATCCGATGGGTATTATAAGTAGAGAGTTTCTTGAAAAAATTGAGCTTGGAGACAACGAAATTATCATTGTTGACACAGAGGCTGGACTTGAGCACTTTGGAAGAGGCATTGAAAAAGGAATTGATACAGTTATTGCTGTTGCTGAACCCTATCTTGATTCAATTGAGGTAGCAGAGAAAGCAATATCTTTTGCAAAGAAGATGGGCAAAAGGGTCTATTTGGTAATTAATAAAGTTCCAAATCAAATTGAGAATAAGGTTAGGGACAAGGTTTCTAAAAAGGGTCTTGAGATTTCTGCTTTGATACACTTTTCAAAAGACGTATATGAATTTTCTCTTGAGGGTAGAATTTTTGAGAATTCTAATGCATTTATGGAAATTGAACAGTTTACAGAGGTACTTGATGCAAGAGTATAAATTCAAACCAATAGGATATGTAAAAACAAAAGCAGAGACAATTCCAAGGCACTGGAGTATCTCTGATGTAGAGGGCGAAATTGTAATTGAGCCTGAATACAAAATGGGACTTAGGGATATCAAGCCAGGCGACAAAATTGTAGTAATATTCCTTTTTCATAAATCTCCTTCCTTTAGTCCAGAAAATCTTATTCAGAAACCACCTCATCTTAATGAAAGGAAAGGTGTTTTTAGCACTTGTTCCCCTCTTAGACCCAATCCCATAGGGCTTTCTGTTCTTGAGGTGCTTGAGGTAAAAGGAAATATAATCAGAGTAAAAAGGCTTGATATGTATGATGGAACACCAATTCTTGATATAAAACCTTACATTGAATACAAACCCTTAGGGAGTGAAATATGAAAAAGGCTTTGATTTTGTGTATTTTTATTCTGCTTTTTATCTTTCCAGCTTACGCAGAAGAAATGGTAACAATTACTGATATGGCTGGAAGACAGGTAAAAATACCTAAAAAAATAGATAGAATTGTAGCTCTTTCAGCCTCATTGCGATATATTGTTTATCTTCAAGCTTTTGATAAAGTAGTTGGCATTGAAGGCATTGAAAAAAGAGGAGTAATGAGAGGTAATCCTGCTACAGGCAAGGCATACTGGCTTGCTATAAAGGATAGAGTTCAAAGCATTCCATCCATAGGAGAAGGTGGACCTGGAAAATTGCCAGATTTTGAAAAGCTTATCTCAGTTAAACCAGACCTTGTTATCACTTTTGAAGTAGATAATGCTAATTTAATTCAGAGTAAAACAGCTATTCCAACTGTTGTAATTCAATATGCTGGAACAGAGGGTTTCCAAATAGAAGATATAAAGAATACTTTCCTTTTTCTTGGTAAAATTTTAGAAAGACAAAAAAGGGCAGAAGAACTAAACAAATACATAGAACGATGCATTGAAGACCTCAAAAGACGAACTAAGGATTCAAAAAAACCTACAGTTTACATTGGAGCTATCAATGCCAGAGGTTCCCATGGAATAACAAGCACAGAGGCTCATTATCCTCCGCTGATGTGGCTAAATGTAAAAAATGTTGTAGATGAAATAAGTAAAAAAGGACATGTATTCATTGACAAAGAGAAACTTCTTCAATGGAATCCAGATTATCTTTTTCTTGACACAGGTGGAATATCCCTTGTTCAGGAGGATTACTTAAAAAACAAAGAATTCTATATGAAACTCAATGCAGTAAAAACTGGAAAAGTTTATACTGTTTTCCCTCACAATTTTTACAGAACAAACTTTGAAATTCTCTTTGCAAATGCCTATTTTATGGGCAAAATTATTTATCCAGAGAAATTTAAAGATATTGAGCCTAAGAAGAAAGCTAAAGAGATATTTAAAAAGTTTCTTGGAGTAGATATTTACGATAATTTGAAAGAAGCATACAAAGGATATGGAAAAGTTGAATTTACAGATTCAGGAATTAAAATTCACTGAGCCTTCATTAAAAGCGCAGTATCTTAAATCAATCTATGGAAAAGTTCTGGTTGGAATTTTTTTACTAATTTTGTTATTGGGAGTAAGCATAATTTCTATTGCGATAGGTTCTCTAAATCTCACTCTAAAGGAGGTTTTCACTGCTCTTTTTACTGAGACAGAAAAATCCTATATTGTATGGAATATTAGGCTTACAAGAACTGTTGGTGCAATCTTAGCTGGTGCATCCTTAGCAGTTGCTGGAGCTGTGATGCAGAATGTGCTTAAGAATCCCTTGGCATCTCCCTTTACCTTAGGAGTATCCCATGGGGCTGCCTTTGGTGCAGCTTTTGCTATAATTATTTTGGGTGCTGGACATACACACTCTTTTGGTTCTGAAGCAGTAACAGTTTTTAAGCTTTATCATGTTGCCCTCTCAGCCTTTTTAGGTGCTCTTTTAACAGTAATTCTAATCCTTCTTTTATCCTTTTTAAAAAGAGTGACTTCTGAGGCAATAATTCTTGCAGGTGTTGCTCTAAGTAGTTTGTTTGGTTCTGCTACTATGTTTCTTCAATACTTTGCCAGTGATTTTCAAGTAGCTGCAACAGTCTTTTGGACCTTTGGTGATATGGGAAAAGCAGGCTGGACGGAAAATAAAATCATGTTCTTTGCTTTTATTCTTTGTTTTTTATTTTTTCTCCTTAATAGATGGAACTATAATGCTATGCTTTGGGGAGATGAGATCGCAAAAAGTTTAGGTGTTAATATTAAGTTTTTAAGAGTATCAAGTATGTTTCTTAGTGCTCTTATTGTGTCTGTTTGCATAGCTTTTCTGGGAATAATTGGCTTTGTAGGATTAATCTCACCCCACCTTGTAAGATTTTTAGTTGGTAATGACTATAGATTTCTTATTCCTTATTCTGCTTTGTTAGGTGCAGCCTTGCTTTTAGTATCTGATTTAGTTGCAAGAACAGTAATGGCTCCAACTGTTTTACCAGTGGGCATAATTACATCCTTTGCAGGAGCTCCTCTATTTTTTTATTTACTGATAAGAAAAAGAAGGCTTTAAAAATGCTTAAAATTGAAAATCTTGTGGTAGGGTATGGCAAAAAGATAGTCTTAAAGGGAATAAATTTAAATCTAAATAGAGGTGTTTTTTACTCAATTTTAGGGCCTAATGGTTCAGGAAAATCAACTCTATTAAAGAGCATCGCTAAATACATAAAAAATGATAATGGAAAAATATACCTCGATGGTACTGAACTAAATAGACTATCTCAAAGGGAAATAGCAAAGAGGATAGCTTATCTACCTCAAATTACAAACTTTTTACCATATACTACAGTGTTTGATGCCATACTTCTTGGGAGGAAACCTCATATTTCCTTTGAACCTACAATAAAGGATTTAGAAATTGTTGAAAAGACAATTCATGAATTTAATTTGTCTTCCCATGCCTTCAAAAAAATTAATGAACTAAGCGGAGGAGAGGTCCAAAAAATCCTCATTGCAAGAGCACTTACTCAACAGCCAGAAGTCTTGCTTCTTGATGAACCAGTAAATCATCTTGACCCTAAGAATCAAATTGAAATACTAAGAGTAATAAAAAGATTAACAGCACAACAGAAGCTTGTGTCAATAATTGTCCTTCATGACATTAATCTTGCTATACAGTTTGCGGATTATTTTATATTCATAAGGGAGGGGAAAATTCTAAAGGAGGGAAATATTCAAATAATTGAGCCCTCTCTTATACAAGAAGTTTACGGAGTTGTGGCTAAAATATTGCAAATTAATGAAAGAAGAATAGTTTTGATGGATAATTAAGAAAAATTTTGCCTCTCAAGGCACTTCTTTTTCATTGTAAGAATTTCCATGAATAAAAGCAGGGATAAGAGGTAGACCATTCCTCATACAATTAAGGTAGATAGTGATGCTTTCAAGGATTGGATTGACAGGAATTTACTATTTATGATAATCTGAAAATCATTAATTCGAAGTCTTTAGAGGCTGTTTGAAATTTTAAAGGGTTTAAAGTTAAAATTGAATTAAATGCGGGTGTAGCTCAGCTGGTAGAGCACAACCTTGCCAAGGTTGGGGTCGCGGGTTCAAATCCCGTCGCCCGCTTTTTTATTGGCGACGTACCCAAGTGGCTAAGGGAGCGGTCTGCAAAACCGCCATTCGCCGGTTCGAATCCGGCCGTCGCCTTTTTTGTTTTATGAGACCCATAGGAGTTCATACATCAATTAAAGATACTTTAATAAATGCAATTTTTGAGGCCGCGGAATTAAAATGTTCTACTTTCCAAATATTTCTCCATAGTCCAAAAGTTTGGGAAATTCCTCAATGGGATGAAAATTTAATCGGAGAATTTAAAAAACAAAGACAAATCTATGGACTAAATCCTTTAGTAATTCATGCTCCTTATTTGATAAATCTTATCTCATCAACACCTAAGACTGTGGCTTCATCAAGATTTCTCCTGAAAAGAGAGATTTATCTTGCAGAGGCTTTAGAAGCTGATTTTTATGTTTTACATCTAAAAGACAATAAGGATATGGAAAAAGAGGAAATTTATGCTAAAACAAAAGAGGGATTTATAAAAATAGAGGATAATCTACATTGTAAGATTCTTATTGAAAATACAGCCAAAAGCAAAATTACAGCAAGAATTCAGGATTTATTTGAAACTTATGAAAAGGTTCAAACTTCTCAGGTAGGAGGTTTGTGTATTGATACTTGTCATCTATTTGCTGCAGGTTATGATCTTAGAAAAGAGGAGGATATAGAGATTTTGATAAAAGAGATTGAAAAATATGGAGATTTTAACCTTATCAAATTAATTCATCTAAATGATTCAAAAGCAGAGGTGGGCTCTGGTATTGACAGACATGAACATCTTGGGAAGGGTGCCATAGGAAAGGAAGGTTTTAAAAAATTTCTAAAGATAAATGAATTATCATCTCTTCCACTTATCCTTGAAACACCCAAAAAAAGCTTGGAGGATGACAGAAAAAATTTAGCTTTTCTTAGAGAGATTCTTAAGAAGTTAGAATCTTAAATATTTCTTTGTATCTTTCTGCAGTTTTTTGAACTATTTCGTTAGGTAGATGGGGAGCAGGTGGTTTTTTGTCCCATTTTATTGAAATTAGATAATCTCTAACTATTTGTTTATCATAGCTTTCCTGTGGTTTACCTGGAGAGTAATCTTTCATTGACCAAAATCTTGATGAGTCAGGAGTAAGAAGTTCATCTATGAGAATCAATTTTCCATCATAAAATCCAAATTCCATTTTAGTGTCTGCTATAATGATACCTTTTTTCTCAGCAAACTCTGAAGCCCTTCTGTATATAGCTAAGGACAATTCTTTTACTGTCTCAGCTGTCTCTTCACCGAGTAATTTTATTGTTTCTTCAAAGGTTATGTTAATGTCATGACCTTTCTCGGCCTTTGTACTGGGAGTAAAAATTGGCTCAGGAAGTTTTTGAGACTGAACAAGACCTGATGGTAATTTTATGCCACAAACGCATCCTGTTTTTTCATATTCTTTCCAACCAGAACCAGTAATATAGCCTCGAACAATGCATTCCACTGGCAGAGGTGTTGCTTTTTTAACAAGCATACTCCTACTTTCAAGAATATCTCTGTACCTTTTTAAATTTGAAGGATATTCATCTACATTAGCAGTAACTATATGATTTTCTATTATGTCTCTCATTTGGTTAAACCAGAAAAGAGAGATTTGTGTCAATATTTTTCCTTTTTCAGGGATTCCATTAGGTAGCACTACATCAAAAGCAGATACCCTATCTGTGGCAACAATGAGTAAATAATCAGCTATTTCGTAAAGATCTCTTACTTTTCCACTTCTAATAAATTTTGCCTCTTCAATATTTGTTTTTAAAACAACTCTTCTCTCCATTTATATCCTCCTTATATCTTTAATAGATACATACCTTTGCCTATCTTAAGAGCATTTATTATAGCATTTTTAACAAAATTTTTAGATGCGTGAAGAGCTTTTTCATGCTCATAACCAAGACATAGAAAGGCAACAAAGGCAGAGGAGAAGGCACATCCTGTTCCGTGATATTGTCCCATGAACTTTTCTCCCTCTGCAACAAATAAATTTTTTCCATCATAAAGAAAATCTGAAGCTTTGTTATGCCAATGTCCTCCCTTGATAATTACTATTTCTGGTCCCATCTCCTTAATTCTCTTAGCAGCTTCTAATATAGTTTTCTCTGAGTTAATTTTCATTTTAGCAAGAATTTCTGCTTCCGGAATATTAGCTGTAATTGCTTTTGATAGAGGTATTAGCTGTTCTTTAAGTTTTTTTAATGTCTTTTTTTGAATCAATCTTCTTCCCGTTGATGAGTTTATTACAGGATCAATAATAAGATTATTGATCCTGTATTTTTTTACGTTTTTTACTATACATTCTAAAGCTTCCTCACTATATATCATACCAGTTTTTGCAGCATAGGGTTTTATATCATTAAGAAGAACTCTAAATTGGTTATCAATCATTTTTGCTGATAGGGGATAAATTTTTTTGAAGACTTTGGTATTTTGAGCAGTAAGAGCAGTAATTACAGCTGTTCCGTAAACACCTAATGCTTGAAAAACCTTTAAATCCATCTGGATTCCAGCTCCACCCGTAGGATCAGAACCGCCTATTGTTAAAGCTACTTTCATTTTTTCTTCTCCAAATTAGCTATTAATTCCGCACCATAAAGAAAAACTGCCCAAGCATAAAAGAGCCACATTAAAACAGCCAAAAAGGTGGATATGGAACCATAAAGAGTGCTAATCTTTATTACATGAGATACATAAAAGGTGAATAAATGTTTAGCTATTTCAATTAATACAGTGGTTATGAAACTACCAATGAGAACATGGGAAGTTTTTATTTTTTTGTTTGGTAAAAATTTATAAAGACAAACAATTACAGTGAAAATAAGCAAAAAAGTAACTATATATTTTAAAAAGATCCTCAAAATTGTATTTATCTCTGTTGCCAAGTGAGATTCAGATATTTTTATTATATATGAAAGTGCAAAAAAGGCTCCTACTACGAACATAATTAGGAGAACAATAAAAGTGGATATTAATAATGAAAAAAATAGGTGCCTTTTTTTTGGTACTCTAAATATTTTATTTAGGGAAAACTCAATGGCTGTAAAAAGTTGGATGGAAAAAATGCCATATAGTATCAAAGATATTTCGCTTATGCCTCTTGCCATAAGAAGTTTTTTTATATCCTTTATAATTTGGAATTCTACCTTAGGAAACAGAAAGAGAAGCTTATTGTAGACAAATCTTGCAATAGTTTCTTCTTGGGTGAAGCGTACAAGAATATTAACTATAAACATGCTTAAAGGAATAATGGAAAGTATTGAGAAGAAAGCAAGAGCAGCACTTAAATATATACCTTCGTCTCTATAGAAGTCTTTTAGGCTTAAAAACATTGATTTAGGAATTTTTAAAATCATGGACAGCCTAATAGCTTTTCAGCGTTTGAATGTAAAATTTTATCCATAAGATCCTGAGAGAGAGCCAGATTTTTTAAGTTTTCTATTTCTTTGCACTGATCTGCCCAAGGAGAATCTGTTCCAAAGAGTATGAAGTCTTCTGGGTGCTTCAAAAGAAAATCCTTTATTTTTTCGTTAGATAGCCATCCAAAGGAAAAAGATATTTCTATATAAATTTCTTTTCCTATTATCATTTTTTCTACTTCATCCCATTGTTTCCATGCTCCAAGATGAGTAGTAATAAACTTAAGCTCAGGAAATTTATTAATTACATTAATAATTCTTCTTGGAGAGGCAATGTCCAAAGAAGGAAAACTTATATCATAGCCACAATGCATTACAATGAATAAATCTTCTTGTGCAAGAGCTTCATAAATTCCAAAAACTTTTTCATCATCTATGGCAAAATCTTGATAAAAGGGATGCATTTTAATGCCCAAGAATCCCTCCTCTTTTATTATTTTTATATGTTCTTTCTTTCTTCCATCTAAGGGATGAATAGAAAGAAGAGGGATGATTCTTTCTGATCGAATATTATTACTCCATTTTAATATAGGGTGAAATTGTTCTGGCTTGGTGGCAATATTACACAATACAGCCTTTTCTATACCACATCTATCCATTGACTTAAGAAGAGAATTTAGTCTACCATCTAAGACTGCTTTTACAGAGCAGTCTTGTTGAAGTTTTGCCATCGCTTTTTCAGCAATTTCATCAGGAAAAGCATGACAGTGGAAATCTATTATACACATTTGAATATTTTAGCTATAATAATGCCTAATTATCAAATTAATTTTCCTCTTAAGGCTTATTTTTGTTATTATTAATTTAATCGTGCCATCAGGAGGCTTTTATGGATGTAGCAAAACTCATTCAAAGTAATAACACAAAAATAGTTTTTATTCTTCTTGACGGATTAGGCGGTTTACCTTTGGATGGAAAAACAGAACTTGAGACTGCCAATAAACCTAACTTAGATGGTTTAGCTCAAATTTCTGCTTGTGGACTTCATATTCCTGTAGGATATGGTATTACTCCAGGAAGTGGTCCAGGCCATTTTGGAGTTTTTGGTTATGAGCCTTTGAGATACGAAATAGGAAGAGGAGTTTTAGAAGCTTTAGGACTGGGAGTGGAACTACAAAAAACGGATGTAGCAGTGAGATGCAACTACTCTACCATAAAAGAAGGGATAATAATAGACCGAAGAGCTGGAAGAATTCCAACAGAAAAAAACATTCAGATTACTCAAATATTGTCAGAGAAAATAAGAGAGATAGACGGAGTTAATATCATCCTTAAACCCGGAAAGGAACATAGATTCTGTCTTGTTTTCAGATTTGAGAACAATATTTCTGAAAGGGAAGCAATGGTCAAGGATACAGATCCACAAAAAGAAGGTAAAGCTCCTCTTGATCCAGAACCTCTAAATAATGAATCCATAAAAGTAGCTAAAATAGCAAAAAAATTCATTGAAATGGCAAGGGAAATATTAAAAAATGAGGAGAAGGCAAATTTTGTATTATTAAGAGGTTTCTCAGCTTTGCCATCCCTTCCTTCTTTTTATGAAAGATACGGTCTCAAGGCTTGTTCCATTGCAGTATACCCAATGTATAGAGGAATTACGAAATTGCTTGGCATGGATACTATATCAGTAGAAGGTGACATTAGGGAAGAGGTGGAGGTACTGAAAGAAGTTTACAAAGAATATGATTTTCTCTTTGTCCATATTAAAAAAATTGACTCCTTTGGTGAAGATGGCAATTTTGATGGAAGAGTAAAGAAAATTGAAGAATTTGACCAATATTTGCCCGGAATTCTCTCTTTAAATCCTCATGTTTTAGTAATAACAGGCGATCATAGTACTCCAGCTTTAATGAAATCACATAGTTGGCATCCTGTCCCGCTTCTTCTTAAATCTCCATATGTTCTTGGTGGGGTTTGTAATGCTTTCACTGAAAGGGAATGTTTAAAGGGAGAATTAGGGATAATTCCTGCTACTGCTATTATGCCTCTTGTATTAGCAAATTCCCTTAGATTGAGGAAATTCGGAGCATGATTGATAGCCATTGTCATCTCGAAATGTTTGAAAACTTAGGGGAAGTTATCGAGAGAGCCAGGCAAGTAGGGGTTAGGAATATTATTACAATTAGCTCTGACAAAGAAAGTATTGATGAAGCAATTAAAATTGCTGAGACATATGAAATGGTTTATGCTACTGTTGGAATTCATCCCCATGATTCAGTCCAGTTAGATGATTCTCTATGGAAGGATTTATTTGAGAAGAGCAGACATCCTAAGGTTGTGGCAATAGGTGAAATTGGGCTGGATTATTATTATAATAATTCACCAAGGAATCAGCAAATTAAGGCATTTCAAGAACAGCTAAAGTTAGCAAAAGAAATTGGTTTGCCAGTAATAATTCATTCAAGAGAAGCTTTTGAAGATACTTACCATATTCTGAAAGAATCTAAGATAAAATTAGGGGTCATGCATTGTTTCAGTGGAAATGTTGAGCAGGCTAAAAGATACATAGACTTAGGATTTTTCATATCTATTTCTGGAGTAGTTACCTTCAAAAATGCAAATAAAATTAAAGAAGTAGCAAGGATCATTCCTGATGACTATCTTCTCATAGAAACTGATGCTCCTTATCTTGCTCCGGAGCCTCATAGAGGTAAAAAAAATGAACCAGCCTATCTCATTTATGTAGCCCAAACTGTGGCAGAATTAAGGGGAGTAAATTTAGAAGACATACAGAGAATTACTTCTGTAAATGCTAAGAGGCTTTTCAAAATAGGAGAGATACCAGAGGGTCAGATAGCCTACAAGATAAGGGATACCCTTTACTTAAACATTACAAACCGCTGTACCAATGTTTGTAAGTTTTGTGTAAGATTCCATACTGATTATGTTAAAGGGCATAATTTAAGATTAAGGAAAGAACCAACAGAAGAGGAAATAATCAAAGCAATAGGAGATCCAAAGGATTATAAAGAAGTTGTTTTTTGTGGCTATGGGGAGCCTTTTCTAAGACTTGATTTAATAAAAAAAGTTGCTAAATGGATTAAAGAAAGAGGTGGTAAAGTAAGGATAAATACTAATGGTCAAGGAAATTTAATACATGGAAGAAGAATCATGGTAGAACTAAAAGGACTTGTCGATTCCATATCCATAAGTCTTAATGCTCATGATAGTGAAACTTACAATAAAATTTGCCATCCTATTTATCCCAATGCCTATGAAAGCCTTATTGATTTCATAAAAGATGCAAAAGAAAATGTTCCCTATGTTCAAGTAACATTGGTAGATGTGGAAGGAGTTGATGTTAAAAAATGTGAAGAAATAGCTAATTCCTTGGGAGTTAAATTAAAAATAAGGCATCTTCATCAAGTAGGTTAAAGAATGATTCATATTATAAAAAGAGATTTTTTAAAGGGATGGAAGAATTTTAAATTTTGGGCTCAAACCCTCTCTGATAGACTACAGAGAGAGATCAACATTTTAAAGCTTTTATTAGAATTAAATAAATTGAATGAAGAGAGGGATAAAGTGCTCATTGAATTAGGAACAAAAATTTATAAATCCAACAAAACCTCTCTTGAACTATCTGATGAGGAATTTCTACCCCTTCTTAGAAAATTAAAAGAACTTGATAGTGAAATACAGAACAATAAGAAAAAGATTTCTGATCTTGGGAGTATAGATTAATGGAGATTGCTATAATCCTGATTTTAGGCCTTATAGTTGGGTCTTTTCTAAATGTATGTATTTACAGGATTCCGAGAAAAATATCCATAATAAAGCCTTACTCTTTTTGTCCCTCCTGCAAAAATACCATAAAACCGTGGTATAACATACCTGTTTTAAGTTTTATCCTACTTAGAGGAAGGTGTGCTTATTGTGGGGAAAAAATTAGCCTTAGATATCCAATTGTAGAGAGCCTTAATGGTGCTCTTTATGTATTAAGTTATTTACATATTGGTTTTGATATTGCCTTGCCCTTTGTTTTTTTCTTCCTTTCCTCTTTGATTGTAATTTCCTTTATTGATCTTGATTTTCAAATAATTCCTGACTCCCTTTCAATTTCCCTGATTTTAGCTGGTCTAATACTTTCATTTTTACCTCATTCTGCAAATATTCTTATTACTGATTGGAAAGAGTCCCTTTTAGGTATATTAGTAGGTGGAGGAAGTCTTTATTTAGTAGCTCTTTTTAGTAAGGGAGGAATGGGAGGAGGGGATATTAAGCTAAATGCTGGAATTGGTGCTTTTTTAGGGTGGCAAAAAGCCCTTTTAACTATCTTTATAGGTAGTTTCTTGGGAGCTATTGTTGGACTAATAATTTTGAAAAAAACAGGTAGTAGAAAAGTTCCCTTCGGTCCTTTCTTATCAATAGGTGCTATAAACAGTCTTTTTTGGGGTTTGGAGCTCTTAAAATTTTATTATTAGTAAAAATATCATAGATTGCTACAGCAATTTTGCCTTGGTTATAATTAATCAAAAATCTTTATTAGGAGGTTTTTTATGGAACTGAAGAGTATCAAAGTTGAAATCCCTGAAGGCTGTAATATTATTTTGGGTCAAACTCATTTCATTAAGACAGCAGAGGATCTTTTTGAAATTTTATCTACACATATTCCTCATGCTAAATTTGCTATTGCCTTTACAGAAGCTTCAGGCCCTTGCTTAATTCGTTCAGAGAGCAATGATGAGGAGCTTAGAGAATATTGTATTAAGAATCTTAGTAATATAGGTGCGGGTCATGTTTTTTGCATACTCATGAGAGGTGCTTTTCCCATAAGTGTTTTAAATTCTATTAAGAATTGTCAAGAAGTATGCCAAATTTATTGTGCCACTGCAAATCCTCTTCAGGTGATTGTAGTAGAGACAGAGCAAGGAAGAGGTATTTTAGGGGTAGTAGATGGATTTTCACCAAAAGGGGTGGAAACTGAGGAAGATCGTCAAAAGAGAAAGGAATTTCTTAGAAAAATAAAATATAAACTTTAGGGTAATCCAATTCCCTCTATAAGGGTCCCGCAATTTAGACAGCGGGATCCTTTCATATTAACTTTATTTATGAAAAAGCCAAATCTTTCTAAGACAAGATTTTTACAATTAGGACAATAGGTATTTTCTCCCCCTTCACCGGGAATATTTCCTGTGTATACAAACTTCAAACCTTCTTTAAGTCCTATATCTCTTGCTTTTTTAAGGCTTTCCACTGGAGTCCTTGGTTTATTCAAAAGTTGAAAAGTAGGATAAAATTGAGTGACATGCCAAGGTATAGATGGATCTATGGAAAAGAGGAAACGAGCAATTTCTTTCAGAAATTCCTCTGAATCATTCAAATCAGGAATTACTAAAGTAGTTACTTCAACCCAAACTCCTAATTCTTTGAGTAATTTTATGTTTTTTTTGACAGGTTCTAATTTTGCACCACATATTTTTTTGTAGAAATCTTCATCACCTTTTAAATCCACATTTATTGCATCCAGATAGGGATAAATAGTTTTAACAACTTCCTCACTCATGTATCCATTGCTCACCCAAACATTTTTAATACCATTTTTATGAGCAAGAACCATACAGTCATAGGCAAACTCAAAAAATATGGTAGGTTCAGTATAGGTGTAGGAAATACTTTTGCAACTACTTGCTATTGCTTCTTTAACAACATCTTCTGCAGTAAAATCTTCACCAGGAATGTCCTTATATAACCTTGGATATTGAGATATTGAATAATTTTGACAGTGAAGGCAGCGAAAATTACACCCTATTGTAGCAATAGAGTATGAAACAGTACCTGGATAAAAGTGAAAGAGAGGTTTTTTCTCAATGGGATCCACATGAAAAGCTATTATTTTTCCATAAACAAGACTATATAGAACACCTTCTATGTTTTCCCTTACTCCGCAAACTCCTCTACCACTCTTAGAAATTATGCAGTGATGATTGCAAAGATTACATTGAACTTTTTTGTCTTCTAATTTTTCATAAAATTGAGCTTCCTTCATTATTTTTTGCTCTTTTTCTTCGTTTTTCCCTCAGATTTTTTTGATGTTTGTCTTTTGCAAGCTCTCTTTTTTGTCTCTTTTTTGTTGGATTCTGTCTCTTCAGTAAGTAATCCATATTTTTTTAAAACTATTCTCTCGGCTTCCAGCCAGTTATCTAAATCTCTTCCGGGAAAACACCCGCTATGAAGGTAAATTTCATAAGCAACTTGCCTTATTTCCTCCTCTAATTTTTCCCTGTCTATCATAGACATCCTCCTTGGATTTTATAATTCAGTATATCACAAAATTTGAAAAAAATTTTATTATATTCATCTGAAATTTTAAAAGTAAAGAGCTCAAGTGTCCCTGAGATTTATTATTTGCTACCTTTATCCTGAGCTTTTTGGTAATGATAGATTATCTGCAATGATATTTGTGTTAATGACGGAGAGATAGAATCTATAAAGCTCATATTGTGAGATTTTTCTATTTATAAGATTTGATTGGAGTTTTGTTCTTGCAAAGGTGAAAGTTTTTTCTTCATAATATGTTTTTATGAAAAATCTTGAAAACTTAATTTTAAAACTTATCATTGCAAGACTTGATGGAGACAAAATTTCTGATAAAGCATACTCTAAGTATATAGAAAAATTGGTTGATGATGGCATAGGAGGATTTGTTCTTTTTGGTGGAGAATATAAAGAGGTAAAAGAATTCTTATTTCATCTTCAAAGCAAATCATTAAAACCTCTTATTATTGCCTCAGATATTGAAAGAGGAGTTGGACAACAGATAGATAAGGGAACAATTATACCTTGCCAGATGGCAATAGCAGCAGGTTTTGATTTAATGAGAGATGCCTTAGAACTTGAGAATTTATATTCTTTAGTAATTAATGAGGCCTTTGATTTAGGGATAAATCTTGCCCTCCTTCCAGTTTTAGATGTAAATAATGAAAGACTAAATCCCATAATTTGTACCAGAGCTTTTTCTGATGATCCTGAATTAGTCTGCCGTTTCGGAACTTTTCTCATTAAAACTTTTAATAAATATGAATTAGCTACTTGTGGAAAACATTTTCCAGGTCATGGTGGGTCAAAAATTGACTCTCATCTCTCTCTTCCAATTATTGAAGATTTCGATTCCAATCATCTTGAACCCTTTAAAGCTGCCATAGATGAAGGAGTTCCTGCGATTATGGTAGGTCATTTACTTTTGCCTCACTTTGACTCTAAGCCTGCCACCTTATCTGGAAAAATAATTAGTGAACTCCTTACAAAAAAATTAGGTTTTAAAGGATTGATTCTTACTGATGCTATGAATATGAAGGCTCTTAAAGATTACCCTAATTGTAATGCTTCAGCTATAAAAGAAGGAGTTCATATTATTCTACATCCTGAAGATCCCTATGAAGCTAAAGAGGAGATTTTGAAAAATCTTAAAAAGGGTTTTATCGGGGAAAAGACAATATGGACAGCCCTTAAAATGGTGAGTGCCTTTAGAAGAAATATAAGAAGGAGAGCTAAATTTTTCAAATTATCTAAGAACAGGGATTATTTAGTTTATGAGGCATTCAAACGTTCAGTTACTGTTGTAAAAAATGAATTAAAAGGAATCACTAAAGTCACTCCCTATTTGGTAGGCTTTTACAATAAAAATTTAAAGGATTTATTTGTGAAAAATTTTGGTAAAGTTTTTGATTTAAAATCTTTCTCTGCCAATGACTCTATCCCTCTTATTGCCATTTTTACTGATATTAAAGGAGGTAAAAGACAGTATGACATTGAAGAGGAAGATAAGATTTTCATAGAAAAAATAGTTTCAAAGTATCCCACAATTTTGGTTTCTTTTGGTAATCCCTATGTGCTTACTCCTCCCTTAATTGAAAAGGCAAAGACAGTAGTTTTTTTGTACGATTCTAATGAACAGGCTTTCACAGCTTTTTCAGAGTCCTTTAAGGAAGGACTAAAGAGTAAAGGAAGACTTCCAGTAAAGATAGTTAAGTGAATAGAAGGAAAAAAGATCTTATAGTTATTACTTTTCTTGGTTTTTCATCAGGCCTTCCTTTTCCTCTTATAAGTAGTACACTTCAGGCATGGCTAACTTCAGAGGGAATTGATATTAAAACCATAGGAGCTCTTACTTTTCTTACTTTTCCTTACAGTTTCAAATTTCTTTGGTCAGCCTTTTTTGATAGATATAGTATTCCCCACTTAGGCAGAAGAAAGGGATGGATTTTTATATGTCAAATACTCATTTTTTTAGGACTTTGTTTAATGATTACTATAACACCTCACCATCTTCTTTTTTTCTGTATTTTAGCTTTTTTAGTAGCTTTCTTTTCAGCTTCTCAGGATATCTCTATAGATGCTTATAGAACAGAAATCCTTAAGCCCAGAGATAGGGGATTAGGTGCTTCTTTTGCTGTTACAGCCTATAGGGTGGCTTTGATTGTATCTGGTGGCTTAAGCCTTTTGATGGCTGATTATTTAGGTTGGAAAAAAGCTCTTATCATTATTTCTTCCCTAATGCTTTTGGGTATGATTTCCACTTTCATTGCCAGAGAACCTGAAGTAATAAAAAAACCTACCACCTTGAAAGAATCTTTTATTGAGCCTTTTAGAGATCTACTAAAAAGAGACAGGAGCTTGCTTATCTTATTTTTCATTGTACTTTATAAACTTGGTGATGCTTACGCAAGCTCTCTTAGTACAGCTTTTTTTATTAGAGGTTTAGGTTTTTCCCTTGCAGAAGTTGGTACTATTAATAAAATTGGTGGACTTCTCTCTGCTATTGCAGGATCTTTACTTGGAGGAATTATTCTTACAAGAATGAGCCTTTTCAGAGCTTTGATTCTTTTTGGAGTATTGCAGGCTTTATCAAATCTCATGTTTATGGTATTGGCATTAATTGGCAAAAGTTTTCTTTTCTTCACACTCACTGTGATAATTGAAAACCTTACAGGCGGAATGGGAACTACCGCTTTTTTAGCACTTTTGATGGGCCTCTGTGACCGTAAGTTTGCAGCATCTCAAT
This sequence comes from uncultured bacterium, assembly GCA_937924475.1. Lineage (GTDB taxonomy): Bacteria > Nitrospirota > Thermodesulfovibrionia > Thermodesulfovibrionales > Thermodesulfovibrionaceae > Thermodesulfovibrio. The sequence goes on along the minus strand of CALDSV010000005.1, from coordinate 2,514 downwards.
ATGCTCTTTTGTCATCGCTTGCATCCTTAGGAAGATTTATAATTAGTCCTACATCTGGTTTTGTAGTAGAACAATTAGGTTGGACAGTTTTTTACTTTGTCACATTCTTGGTGGCAATTCCTGGTCTAATTATTATCTACTATTTAAAAGATATCCTATGGCGTATTAATAATAACTTTCAAAAAAACCCTTAAAACTTTTATTTCTGTAGCTCACCCAATAGCAATTATTTGACACCATAGAGGTGTTGTGTTATGATAAAACTGATTACGAAATGGGGAAGTCCGGTGAAAATCCGGCGCTGTCCCGCAACTGTGAACCGGACGAAAGCCAAAAGACATCTTGATTAAGATGTCTTTAATGTCACTGTTGGTGAGACACCAATGGGAAGGCAGGCAAGTAGGAGGAAGGTGAGCCAGGATACCCATTCGTAAGAATCCTTACGAGGATAAGGGAGGTCTATATGGTCATATCTAAAAGTCAAACTAAATAATTCCCTTTAAGTTGCGTTAAAATTGTTTTTATTGTAACTAAAAGGAGGTATATTTTATGCACATAATGGAAGGATTTTTACCTGTAAAACATTCTTTATTTTGGAGTGTCCTTTCTTTACCTTTTTTAATATACGGTATAAAAAAAGTAAGGATAAAAATGAATCTTTCTGCCAACCATAAACTCTTGCTTGGTTTTGCCGCAGCCTTTGTTTTTTTGCTTTCCTCTCTAAAAATACCTTCTGTTACCGGCAGTTGTTCTCATCCAACAGGAGTAGGCTTAGGAGCTATATTATTTGGGCCTTCTGTTATGGTGCCTATAAGTTTCATTGTTCTTTGTTTTCAGGCACTTCTTTTGGCTCATGGAGGTGTGACTACGCTTGGTGCAAATCTCTTTGCCATGGGAATTGCAGGACCTTTTTCTGCATATTTTCTTTTTGCTTTCCTTAAAAAATTAAATATTAAAAGCAAGTTTATAATCTTTTTTTCAGTTTTTGCCTCTGATTTGGTTACCTATGTAGTTACCTCATGGCAATTAGCATTGGCTTTCCCAGAACCCACTGTTGGTGTTTTTGGTTCTTTTATTAAATTTTCTTCTATTTTTGCAGTAACTCAGGTTCCTATAGCAGTGATAGAAGGTTTATTATCAGTGGTTGCAATAAGCTATATTTTGTCATCACTAAAAGATAATGATTTTGGATTATTGAGCAAAAAGGGAGGCATTCTATGAAAAGAAACTTTATTCTCATTTTTATCGCTATTTTTCTAATGATTTCCCCCTTTTTTTATAGTTTTGAAAATGAAAGAGAAGAAAAATTTTCCGGTACTGATACTTTGGCTCAGAAATACATTGAAATATTAGCAAAAGATTATAAAAGATGGTTTCAACCAATATTTGAGCCACCCAGTGGAGAGATTGAATCTTTGCTTTTTACTCTTCAGGCTGCAATTGGAGCGGGAGTTATGGGTTATGTTATGGGATATTTAAAGGGAAAAAGGGTTAATGATAAAGGGACAGATTGATCCTGTTGCTGGAATAATATTATTTTTCAGTATTGTGATTTTTTCTTTTGTTAATAAAAACATATATTTATTAATATTTTTATCTCTTGGATTGCTTTACTTCCTTTTTAGGAAAGCGAAGGAAAGGAGAATTTTAATCAAGTTTTTTTTACTTTTATTATTCATTGCTTTTAATTCCTTAATTGCTTCCACAAGTATGATGGATGGATTCAGGGTTGATTTGAGAAATTTTGTTCATCTTTTTCTTCGGGTTACTACCTTAACGCTATTACTAATTAATATTTCCCTGTCAGCCGGTTATAAAGGAATTTTATCTGCTTTCTATAAATTTAAATTTCCATCTACTTTACTTGAAATTACAGCAATATCATTTATGGCTCTTTCCCTTTTGAGGAAAAATGCCGAGAAAATATTACAGACTATGAATTCGAGGAATCTTTTCTCTAAACTAAGATGGGATCTTTACTCCACTGGTCTTTTCATAGGCCTTTTATTTAGAAAAATGATTGATGATACAAAATATGTTTCCTTAGTAGCTCAATCCCGTTGTATTGATTCTTTTTATCCTTTTATGCTTGAAGAGAGAGAAACAAATAAAAAACAGATTGTGATCTTTAGCATCCTTGGTTTTTTATTGGTTTTATTGGGATTACATAATGGATAAAGATGTTTTAATTGCTTTTAAAAATGTAAGTTTCAAAGAGATTTTTAAGAATCTAACAAAAAATTTTGAAAGAGGTAAGATTTATCTTATTCTTGGAGAGAATGGAAGTGGAAAAACTTCACTTTTATATCTTATACAAGGACTTTACAGACCTTGCAGTGGAGAATTATTTTTTGAAGGTAAACCCTATAATTATTCTAAAAAATGGTTGTATGATTTGAGGCGAAAAATAGTGTTACTTTTTCAGAATCCTGATTATCAAATATTGGGATTAACTGTAAAGGATGATGTGTCTATTTATCTTAAGTCCCTTAGAGTGTCGTCTCAACAATTAGA
>CALDSV010000004.1 GCA_937924475.1 uncultured bacterium | reverse complement strand
CCCTTTCGCGACAATCTCGCGACATGCCGTTGACCCAACAGCCTTCGGACGATATGGTTATAGCGGCTTTTTGGTCGGGCATGTACCCAAGCGGCCAAAGGGGACAGGCTGTAAACCTGTTGGCGTCAGCCTTCGAAGGTTCGAATCCTTCCCCCTCCATAGATGCGGGAATAGCTCAGCGGTAGAGCGTCAGCCTTCCAAGCTGAGGGTCGCGGGTTCAAATCCCGTTTCCCGCTTTTTTATGCCCATGTAGCTCAGTAGGCAGAGCACGTCCTTGGTAAGGACGAGGTCACCGGTTCGATCCCGGTCATGGGCTTAGAAGTAAAATTTAAGGATAAAAGTTTAAGAGAATTTAAGGAGGAAGATAATGGGAAAGGCAAAATTTGAGAGGAAGAAGCCGCATGTAAATGTAGGGACCATAGGGCATATTGATCATGGTAAGACCACATTAACGGCAGCCATAACAAAGTATTTGAATTTAAAGGGGATGTCTGAGTACAGGAGTTATGATCAGATAGACAATGCACCTGAGGAGAGGGCTAGGGGTATAACGATAAACACAGCGCATGTAGAGTATGAGACAGAAAAGAGGCATTATGCCCATGTAGACTGTCCTGGGCATGCTGACTATATAAAGAACATGATAACTGGAGCAGCGCAGATGGATGGAGCCATATTAGTAGTGGCAGCCAATGATGGTCCAATGCCTCAGACAAGAGAGCACATATTATTAGCGAGGCAAGTAGGTGTACCGTATATAGTAGTATTTATGAACAAGACAGACATGGTAGATGATCCTGAGTTATTGGACTTAGTAGAGCTTGAAGTGAGGGAACTTTTAAGCAAGTATGGATTTCCTGGGGATGAGATACCTGTAATTAAGGGGTCAGCGTTGAAGGCTTTAGAGAGTAGCAGTAATGATCCTGAGGCAGAGGAGTACAAGAGCATAAAGGAGCTATTGGAGGCATTAGACAGTTATATACCTGAGCCAGAGAGGCCGATAGACAAGCCTTTTTTAATGCCTATAGAGGATGTATTTACCATATCAGGGAGGGGTACAGTAGTAACTGGCAGAGTAGAGAGGGGAGTAATAAAGGTAGGAGACGAAGTAGAGATAGTGGGGTTGAGGGAGACGAGGAAGACAGTAGCGACTGGAGTAGAGATGTTTAGGAAGATACTGGAAGAAGGTAGGGCAGGAGACAACATAGGAGTATTGTTGAGGGGTATAGGTAAGGAAGAAGTAGAAAGAGGTATGGTATTAGCGAAGCCTGGCAGTATAACGCCGCATACAAAGTTTAAGGCAGAGGTTTACGTATTGACGAAGGAAGAGGGTGGTAGGCATACGCCCTTTTTCAATGGATACAGGCCGCAGTTTTACTTTAGGACAACGGATGTAACGGGAGTGATAAAGTTACCGGAGGGAGTAGAGATGGTAATGCCTGGGGACAATGTGAATTTAAGTGTAGAGTTAATAGCACCTATAGCAATGGAAGAGGGATTGAGATTTGCTATAAGAGAAGGTGGAAGAACAGTAGGTGCAGGCGTAGTTACAGCTATACTGGAGTAAAAAATGAGAGATATAATACTTTTACAATGTACTGAATGTAAGGGAAAAAACTACTCTACAACAAAAAATAAAAAAAATACACCTGATAAATTACAATTAAAAAAATACTGCAAACACTGTAGAAGGCATACTTTACATAAAGAGACAAAAGCATAATAGGCCAGTAGCTCTAACGGCTAGAGCACCGGACTCCAAATCCGGGGGATGGGGGTTCGAATCCCTCCTGGCCTGTTTTGATATTTTAGAGGTGATAAAATGATAGCGAAGATAAAAAATTTTTTCCAAGAAGTTAAAATTGAAGCTAAAAAAGTGAATTATCCCAAAAAGAATGAAGTTATTGCGTCTACCTGGGTTGTTATAGTTACAGTTTTTATTATTTCCTTTTTTCTTGGACTTGTAGATTTTATTCTTTCAAGAATTATAAGTTCTTTTATTGGGTGAGACGATGTCAAAGCAGTGGTATGTAATACATACGATGGCAGGATTTGAGGAAAGAGTTAAAGCCTCAATTGAGGAAAAGGTCAAAACAAAGGGGCTTGAGCAAAAGATATCAAGAATATTGATTCCTACAGAAAAAATTGTAGAAATAAAAGGCAAGAAAAAGAAAGAGATGGAAAAAAAGTTCTATCCTGGCTATATTCTTGTAGAAATGGAACTTGATGAAGAAGTATGGCATCTTGTACGAACTACTCAACGGGTTACAGGATTTATAGGCGGCAAAAAGCCCTCTCCAATTCCACAGGAAGAAATTGATATGATTTTGCAACAGCTGGAAAAAGGGAAGGCTCCTCAAGTTAAAACTCATTTTGAAAAGGGCGAGACTGTAAAAATTACAGACGGTCCTTTTGCCAATTTCACAGGCGTTATAGATGAGGTTGAATCAGAGCATGAAAGATTGAGGGTTATGGTAAGTATATTTGGAAGACAAACACCTGTAGAACTTGCTTTCTCACAGGTTGAAAAGGTTTAAAGGAGGAATAAAATATGGCTCAAAAAGAAGTTACTGCCCAAGTAAAACTTGTTATTCCTGCAGGAAAGGCTAATCCTGCACCTCCCATAGGTCCTGCATTAGGACCTCATGGAATTAATATTATGGAATTTTGTAAGCAATTTAATGCTCAAACGCAAGCAATGGGAGACACTTTAATTCCAGTAGTTTTAACCATTTACAAAGACAGATCTTTTACTTTTATCCTAAAAACTCCTCCCACTTCAGAATTAATTAAGAAAGCAGCCGGAATTATTAAGGGTTCTGGAGCAACAGGAAAAGAAAATGTTGGCTCTTTGACAATGAAGCAAGTGGAAGAAATTGCAAAAACAAAGCTTCCAGATTTAAATACAAAGTCCTTAGAAGCAGCTATGAAGATGGTTTTAGGTACTGCAAAAAGTATGGGCGTTGAGATAAGGGGGTAAAGACAGATGGGTAAAAAATTACAAGCAGTTTTAGAAAAGCTTGATTTACAACAAGAGTATACTCTGGAAGAGGCAGTAGATATTTTGAAATCAAATAGTTTTGTTAAGTTTGACGAGACTGTTGAGCTTTCAATAAATTTAGGAATTGATCCAAGAAAGTCAGATCAAGTTGTTAGAAACACAGTTGTTCTTCCACACGGAACAGGTAAGGAAGTTAAAGTCTTGGTTTTTGCAAAAGGCGAAAAGGAAAAGGAAGCAAAAGAAGCAGGTGCTGATTATGTAGGAGCGGAGGATTTAATTGAAAAAATTCAACAAGGTTGGCTTGAATTTGATAGGGCTATTGCAACACCTGATATGATGGGACAGGTTGGTAAATTAGGTAAAATACTTGGTCCCAGAGGGCTTATGCCAAATCCAAAGTTAGGAACAGTTACCTTTGATGTTGGTAAGGCAGTAAAGGAAGCAAAAGCTGGAAAAATTGAATATAGGAATGATAAAGGTGGAGTAGTTCATGTTCCTATTGGAAAACTTTCTTTTGATAAAGAAAAACTCGTTGAAAATGCTATAGCTGTATTAAAGTCTGTAGTAAGGGCAAAACCACCAACATCAAAAGGAAAGTATATTAAAAAAGTTGTAATGTCTTCAACCATGGGACCTGGATTAAAAATTGATATATCAAAGTTGAAATTATAGACAGGCTTTGCCTGTTTTTAATAATCTGAGACAGCAGGTGCCTAAAGGCTTAAAGGGCTTGACCGCCTGCCGAGATTAGGGAAAAGAGAGTGTTAACACCTTCATAAGCACCTTTGCTGTCCAAGAAAGGAGGTTTATTCTGAGCACCACAAAAGAAAATAAGAAAAAGAGAGTTGAAGAACTTGCTGTAAGGCTATCTAAGGCTAAATCCTTTATACTTACTGATTTCCAGGGGCTTACTGTGGCTGAGATATCGGAATTAAGACAAAATATGAAAGATTCAGGTTCTGAGTATAAGGTATGTAAAAATACTCTTTTAAGGATAGCCTTAGGTGATGCTCCCTTTAAGGAACAATTAAAGGAAGCTTTAAAGGGTTGTACTGGAGTTGTGTTCGGCTATGATGATCCGGTGGTAGCTGTTAAAAAAACTATTGAGTATGCAGAGAAAAACGAAAAATTCAAACTAAAGTACGGTGTTGTAGAAGGAAAAGTATTTTCACCAAAGGAATTAAAGGAAATTTCCAAATTACCATCTAAGAATGTATTATTAGGAATGTTTCTTGGTGGAATGAGTTCTCCTCTTACTAAAATGGCATATGCTATGCAAGCAGTTAATAGTAAACTTCTTTATGCATTAGAAGCATTAAAAAATAAAAAAGCTGAATAAAAGGGAGGAAAAGGATGGCAATTACAAAAGAACAAGTATTTGAATTCTTTGACAATCTTACTATTTTGGAACTTAGCCAATTTATTAAGGAATTTGAAGAAAGATATGGAGTTACAGCAGCACCTCCAGTGGCAGTTGCAGCAGCAGTGGCAGCTCCCGTAGCAGGAGCAGCAGCTCCCGCAGCAGAGGAGAAAACAAGTTTTGATGTTATTCTTAAGGCAGCAGGAGATAAAAAAATTCAGGTAATAAAGGTAGTTAGAGAGTTAACAGGTCTTGGTCTTAAGGAGGCTAAGGATTTAGTAGATGGTGCTCCAAAACCAGTAAAGACTGGTGTATCTAAGGAGGAAGCAGAAACAATTAAAGCAAAACTCGAAGCCGAGGGTGCCACAGTAGAATTGCAGTAATTTTATTTAATAACTTTTAGAGAGAAGGAGAACCATGATAAAGCACCTAAGAGAGAGAATAAATTTCGGAAAGGTACCTCCACTTGTGGAGGTACCTTATCTTCTTGAATTTCAAAAGAAATCTTTTGAAAGTTTTCTTCAAAAGGATGTTCATCCTTATGACAGAGCAGAAGAAGGCTTGCAAGCAGCATTAAAGAGTGTATTCCCCATAAGTGATTACAATGGAACAACAACTATTGAATTTCTATACTATACAGTTGGTGAGCCAAAATTAACTCCTTATGAGTGCATGGTGAAAGGACTTACCTATTGTGTCCCAATAAAAATGAAGGTAAGGCTTAATATTTGGGACAAAGACGAGGATGGTAAAAAATTTCTTAAGGAATCCAGAGAACAAGAAGTTTTCCTTGGTGATCTTCCTATGATGACTGAAACAGGAAGTTTCATCATAAACGGAGTGGAAAGGGTAATAGTAAGCCAGCTTCATCGTTCCCCTGGTGTTTATTTTTCTCCTGATAAAGGAAAAAGTAGAATAAGTGGAAGATTCTTATATGCTGCAAGAGTAATACCTGTAAGAGGTTCCTGGCTTGATTTTGAGTTCGACTCCAAGGATCTTCTTTATGTAAGAATTGATAAAAGGAAAAAACTCCCTGCTACAATAGTTTTAAAAGCTCTTGGTTATAATAATGAAGATCTTCTCAAAATGTTTTATCCAATTGAAGAGATTAACATTAAAGATGAAAACACTTATACAAGGGTTGTAAGCGATATTCTTGCCGGAATAAGAACAAAAACAGATATATACAGTCCAGAAGGGAAGGACTTAATTGTTAAAGAAGGTAGTAAAATTAGTAAATATGCACTCAAAAAAATGAAAGAGCTTGGGATAAGGGAAATACCCATATCTAAGAGTGAGATCATTGGACGTATAACACTTTCAGATATAGTAGATCCACAAACAGGTGAAGTAATTATTGATAGTAATAAAGAGATAACTGAGGATGTATTCCATAGAATATTAGCTGCTAAAATAGATAAATTACAACTCCTTTTCATTGACAATGTTAACTATCTTCCTTCATTGAGAGAAACTCTCATGACTGATAAGGTGGAAAATAAGTCTCAAGCTTTAAGGGAAATTTATAAAAAACTAAGACCCGGAGAACCATCAACAGAAGAAGCTGCAGAAGAATTATTTTACGGACTATTTTTTGATCCAAAGAGGTATGATCTTTCTGTTGTTGGAAGATTAAAATTGAATCAAAAACTTGGTCTTGATATTCCTCTTGATGTAAGGGTTCTTACAGATAGAGACATAATAGAGATTGTTAAATATTTACTGCTTCTTAGAACTGGAAAAGGTGAGGTAGATGACATAGATCATCTTGGTAACAGAAGAGTTAGAGGAGTTGGAGAACTTTTAGAGAATCAATTTAGAATCGGTCTTGTGAGAATGGAAAGAGCGATTAGGGAAAAAATGACAATTACTGAAATAGAAAATGCCATGCCTCATGATCTTATAAATACAAAACCAGTTATGGCAGCTGTTAAGGAATTTTTCAGTTCAAGCCAGCTGAGTCAGTTCATGGATCAGACTAATCCGTTAAGTGAAATAACCCATAAAAGAAGGCTTAGTGCCTTGGGTCCTGGTGGTTTAACAAGGGAGAGAGCTGGTTTTGAAGTAAGAGATGTCCACCCCACTCACTATGGTAGAATTTGTCCAATTGAGACTCCCGAAGGTCCTAATATAGGATTGATAACATCTCTTGCCTCCTATTCAAGAATAAATGATTATGGTTTTATTGAATCACCCTATAGAAAAGTTATAGACGGAAGAGTCACTAATGAAGTCGTTTATCTTAGTGCTTTGGAAAGTGAAAATTACATCATAGCAGAGGCTACAACACCTTTAGATGAAAACGGAAATATTATTGGAGATACCGTATCGGCCAGAGTGAAGGGTGATTTTAAAATGGTATCTCCTCAAGAAGTACAGTACATGGATGTATCTCCGAAGCAGATAGTTAGCGTTTCTGCTTCTCTAATACCTTTCTTAGAAAATGATGATGCCAATAGAGCTTTGATGGGTTCGAACATGCAAAGACAGGCAGTACCTCTTGTACAAACAGAAGCACCTATTGTGGGAACAGGTATGGAAATTTATGCAGCCAGAGATTCTGGTTGGTTGGTGGTAGCAAAAAGAGCTGGAGTAGTAGAATCTGTAGATGCCACAAGAATAGTGGTAAGAGTTACAGAGGAAGGCGGTGGAGTTGATATTTATAAGTTGATTAAATTTCGTAAATCTAATCAAGGAACCTGCATGAATCAAAAACCCTTAGTAAAAGTTGGTCAAATTGTAGAGAGGGGTACTATTCTTGCTGATGGTCCCTCAATGGATAAAGGTGAACTTGCTTTGGGAAGAAATGTATTTGTTGCTTTTATGCCTTGGGGAGGATATAACTTTGAAGATGCTATTTTAATTAGCGAAAGACTTGTTAAGGAAGATGTATATACATCTATTCATATTGACGAATTTGATATTGAATGTAGAGATACTAAGTTAGGGCCAGAAGAAATAACGAGAGAGATTCCAAATGTAAGTGAAGAATTACTTAAAAATTTAGACGAAGACGGAATAGTTAGAATTGGAGCAAAAGTTAAAGCAGGAGATATTTTAGTAGGTAAGGTTACTCCAAAGGGTGAGAGAGTTTTAACTCCTGAAGAGAAGCTTCTCTATGCTATTTTCGGAGAGAAAGCAGAGGATGTAAAAGAGAGTTGCTTATATGTTCCTCCAGGCATTGAGGGAGTCGTTATAGATGTAAAAATTTTGACGAGAAAAGGTAAAGAGAAAAATAACCGAGCAAAACTCATAGAAGAAGAAGAGATAAGATTAATCGAAAGAGATAGAGATGACGAAATTAGAATTCTAAAAGAAACAAAGGCAAGCAGAATAAGAAAAATTTTAAAAGATAAAGTAGTTTTAGAGGAAATAAAAGATTCTAAGACTGGTAAGAGTCTATGTAAAAAGGGGGATAAACTTTCTGAAAAAGTTATTAATCTACTTGATGTAAATCAATTAATGAGAATCAAAGTAGATGATCCTGATATTAAAGCAGAGATTAATAGAGTTAACAGGGAGGTAGAACAGAGCATAAAACAAATTTTTGCTAAATACAATGAGAGGATTGAAAGGATTAAAAAGGGTGACGAACTTCCAGCTGGTGTAAACCAAATCGTTAAGGTTTACATTGCCATGAAAAGAAAGATTCAGGTTGGTGATAAAATGGCTGGAAGGCATGGAAATAAAGGTGTGGTATCAATGATTTTACCAGAGGAAGATATGCCTTTTTTGGAAGACGGAACACCTGTTGATATAGTTCTTAATCCCCTGGGTGTTCCTTCCAGAATGAATGTTGGACAGATTCTGGAGACACATTTGGGTTTAGCTGCAAAAGCCTTAGGATTTTACCTTTCAAGCCCGGTTTTTGAGGGTGCTAAAGAGACAGAAATAAAAGAGTTACTTAAAAAAGCAGGTTTTTCTCCATCAGGTCAAGTAACTCTCTATGATGGTAGAACAGGTGAACCCTTTGAAAGACCTGTAACAGTTGGTTATATGTATATGCTAAAACTTCATCATCTTGTTTCTGATAAGATACATGCTCGTTCTATAGGTCCTTACTCTCTGGTGACACAGCAACCTCTTGGTGGTAAAGCTCAGTTTGGAGGACAGAGATTAGGTGAAATGGAAGTTTGGGCGCTTGAGGCTTATGGAGCTGCCTATACCTTACAAGAATTTTTAACAGTAAAGAGTGATGACATAACTGGCAGAACAAGAATGTATGAAGCTATTGTTAAGGGCCATCCTGT
>CALDSV010000003.1 GCA_937924475.1 uncultured bacterium | reverse complement strand
CAGTGAGTGAGCAGTGACGTCTGCGAGCCACTTCCAGAAAAACAAGGATTGAAACCAAAACTACCTTAAAAGGGTTCGGGAAAGACAGAAACGTCTGCGAGCCACTTCCAGAAAAACAAGGATTGAAACCTTGCAGACATTGAACTAAGCTAAAAACATCTATTTGTCTGCGAGCCACTTCCAAAAAAACAAGGATTGAAACGCGACTTTGCAGAATATGTGCAATATGGTGCGCAGAGGGTCTGCGAGCCACTTCCAGAAAAACAAGGATTGAAACACGAATAACATAGGTATTAATTACGTAATCTCCTCATGTCTGCGAGCCACTTCCAGAAAAACAAGGATTGAAACATTATTACAGTTTTATCAACAGTAGTTTCCGGATTATGTCTGCGAGCCACTTCCAGAAAAACAAGGATTGAAACCGGTAATCTCGTAACGAAAGAGATTAAGCAAAAAGGTCTGCGAGCCACTTCCAGAAAAACAAGGATTGAAACCCTGTATTTTCATACTTCCAACCTCTTTACTACCAGTCTGCGAGCCACTTCCAGAAAAACAAGGATTGAAACAAAAATCATCGTGGCTTTTTTTGTTTCCTTTGTGTTCGTCTGCGAGCCACTTCCAGAAAAACAAGGATTGAAACGCGGTAATTCTTTTTGGAATTCGGCAACTTCTGTTAGTCTGCGAGCCACTTCCAGAAAAACAAGGATTGAAACGGGACACGACAACAAGCTCTTCAGATGGTAAGCGTATTTGTCTGCGAGCCACTTCCAGAAAAACAAGGATTGAAACCCCACTTTCTGAACTATTTTCCCCGCCCCCGTAGGTGGTCTGCGAGCCACTTCCAGAAAAACAAGGATTGAAACATAACGTCTGCTACAACGTTTCTTATCTCCTCGGCGCTGTCTGCGAGCCACTTCCAGAAAAACAAGGATTGAAACACTTACAGGAGGTGTTAGATGGAAAGGTTTATTGAAGTCTGCGAGCCACTTCCAGAAAAACAAGGATTGAAACATATCAAGAACTACCCCGTTCTGTGCAAATACACTTGTCTGCGAGCCACTTCCAGAAAAACAAGGATTGAAACTCCATCCGAAAGTGGTAGAAAGGACTCTCCCTTTTGAGTCTGCGAGCCACTTCCAGAAAAACAAGGATTGAAACACATTTATCTCTGTGCTTCTGTTTGCTCCGTCCCAGTCGAAGAGCCACTTTAAGCAAAACAAGGATTTATAAACTAACAGCTTAGGAGCATTAACAAGATAAGTAATAATCTGAACACTACTTTTAGCAAAAAAAGAATTGAAAAGCCTTTCTTGCGGTAATGTTCTTTGAGGTCAAAGCTTAGTCTGAGAGATATTACCAGAAAAACTGGAGTTAAAACTTTCTTAATACGATGCCAAGTCATTTAACGCCTCCTGTGTTAAAGATATCTTCCCCAACACAAGGATTGATACGGCCATTTTGCCCACATATTCTCATTTGCACACAAAGTTTAAGAGTTACTACCCAACGAAAGGCGGATTTAAACAAAGCTTTGCAAACCACAATCCAACCTGCCAGCGCTATGTCTCAGAATTTCCTCCAGCTAAATAAGAGCTATTAAATACTTTTTGAAGTTTGTTTAGATGCAGAAATTGTTTTTCGGTTGATGCAAAGTGAGGGACTACTGACCTTTCAGTGCGTTTTGAGTGTAGAATCTTGAGAAAAGGCGAGAGAGGTAATTTCAGAGATTGCTTCGCTTCGCTCGCAATGACACAGTAGAGGGTCCTAAAGGCAGGCTCGCAATGACATTCGAGGGGATTGCCACGCCATGCCTCCCGTCATGACTCGCAATGACAAAAAAAGGACGGCTTTGCTCGCAATGATACCATAAAGTAAATGACACCTTCTTCTCGTCATTGCGAGCCCTTCCTTGAGGAAGTGCCGTGGAAATCCCATACCAGGCATTGAATAAATGGGCAACAGAGGGATTGCTTCGCTTTACTCAAAAAAAAACAGAGCGGGACGAAACCGCTACTAATTACAGATGAAAGCAGCACTACTCGCAATGGCGCGGAGGGATGTAATTACTAAAGAAGAGGATGTCACTGCCATACTTGTTAGCGACAAAGCAATTTTTGCTATGGCAAAGGCAACCTCAGAATTACATGGCAGAACAATTTTCCATAAACTATTGCCTTTTACATTGAAAATAAGGAGGACATTGAGATAAAATTTCATATTCTTTTCTTTCCCAAATTTTTAGATGACTAAAATGTAACAAAAGCGTTCTGCTAAAAAGGAGGTTTTCTTAGATGGCTAAATCTATGAAGGTTGTCATTACAGGAGGAGCAGGCTATATTGGAAGTCATGTATTAAAAGCTCTTGCAGAGAGAGGTTATTCAGTTCTTACCATTGACAACCTTTCCTGTGGGCACAAAGAATCAGTACTTTATGGTGATCTTGCAGTTGTTGATTTAGATGATAAAGAAAGTTTGGATAAAATTTTTGATTCCTATAGACCCCATGCAGTAATGCATTTTGCAGCTTCCATTGTAGTCCCTGAATCAGTAAAAGAGCCTTTGAAGTATTATAAAAACAATTTTTGTAACACTCTCAATTTATTAGATGTTTGTGTGAAGTATAAAGTCAAGAATTTCATTTTTTCTTCCTCTGCAGCTGTATATGGAATTCCAACAAAATCTCCTGTAAGTGAGGATGTGCCGCTTGCTCCAATAAATCCTTACGGTAAGACTAAAGCTATGGTGGAAAGTATGCTTTCTGATTTAGCTCAGGCAGAGGATTTTAAATATATATCTTTGCGATATTTTAATGTTGCTGGTGCTGATAGTACAGGCAAATTAGGACAAAAAAAAGCCGATGCCACTCATCTTATAACCCTTGCCGTAAAGACTGCCCTGGGCAAAAGACCATATCTGGAGATATATGGTACAGATTATCCCACAAAAGATGGCACTTGTATAAGGGATTATATCCATGTTGAAGACATAGCTTTTGCTCACATTTTAGCCCTTGAATATTTAATAGAGAAAGGACAAAGCGATGTATTTAACTGTGGTTATGGTCACGGATACTCTGTTAGGGAAGTTGTAGAGGCTACCAAAAAAGTTTCTGGAGTAGATTTTAGGGTAATTGAAACTCATCGAAGAGAAGGAGATCCTCCAGAGCTTGTAGCAGATACAAAAAAAATAAAGAAATTAATGGGATGGATGCCTAAATATGATGATTTAAATTATATAATTAAAACAGCCCTTGAGTGGGAAAGAAAATTATCCTAAGACTACCTTGACAATTTTAATTTATATATGTGAGCATTTAGTATGAAGAAATCAAATGGGACTATTCTTACAAAATCAGAAATTAAAAGGATAATTTTCACAGAAGTACCCCGTCTTATTAAGAAAGATCCTGAAATAAGAGAATTTATCCTTCGTATTTCTTCTGAGAGATTTGCCGATAAAAAAAAGACTGAAGACAGAATTGATAAACTCATAGAGGAACTAAGAATAGAAAGACAAGAGAATCAGAAGAAGTGGGAGGAGAATCAAAAAGTCATAAATTCCATTCTTAATGAAATAAAATTACTCCATAAGAAATATGACACTGGTATAGGTGCTATTGGGGCAAGATGGGGACTTAGAGCAGAAGGCTCCTTTAGAGAAGCAATAAAGGGAATACTGGAGGAGAATTTTCCTGTAAAAGTTGAAAGATATAGAACTTTCGATGAAGAAGGTTTTGTATTTGGAAAACCTGACCAAATAGAACTTGACCTGATTATAAAGGATGGTATTGTTGTAGTAGCTGAGATAAAATCATCAATAAGTAAGGAAGAGTTAGCTATTTTTCTTAGGAAGGTAAAAATTTTTGAGAAGAAGGAAGGCAGAGTTGTAAATAAGATGCTTATTATTTCACCAATGATAGATAGCAAAGCCCAGACTTTTCCCAGAGAAAATGGTATAAAAGCACATGGCTTTCCTGAAAAAATAAAATTGTCAGAGCTTCAGTAGTAAATGGTTCCCCTCGAACCAATCGTTGTATTTTTGATATGGCACACAGGGACTCCTTTTCACACAGTTATCAATGTTGAATTTTGCGATGCAGTTAAGGTAACTTCAACAAAGGATTTAAAAGTTTCTTAGTTTGTTTTATTATTCTATTCTAACCTACCGGTAGTTCTTACTATTTCTTTCTTCCATAGATTTTCTGCTATTTATTTTAATGACTTTTTATTCAATGATTGAATAAGAAATCTTGTGTCGTCAGGCAGGATTCTTATATAATACAAGTGGCGTCATGATGTCTATAACCTTTAATTTGATTTTCAAAGAAAGCCCTAAACTCCCAATCATAAAAGGGGGCAACATTGATCCTGCCTATCTTTTTCACTATAAAGATTTGAAACTTTCAGAATCAGATGAAGATTTGACATTTATGGTCATTAAAATGAGAGGTATTTTATGATTACAGCTATGCGTGAAATTGGAGAGTTAGTTTCCGAAAGTACATTGGGCATAAAAAGACAGATTGAGGGAAAAGTTCTGGCAGTTCTGCTAAACCTTGAAAACCAAAGTTACGAGGGTGTTGAGATTGAAGATTTTGACCCAGAGAAAATTGGAAAATACCTTTACAAAGAGAGAGCATCAAAGGGTAACTCGCCTGCACCCTTCTGTCCCCTTACTGAAGCTGCAAAGACTTACAGCAAAATTGAGGTATGGTTCAAAAATTGTGTTAAACTCCATAAAGGTCTCTCAAGTAGTGATCTATCTTTTGTCAATAAAGCTGCTATATTAGCAGTCTCTAAAAAGGATGAAATCGTAGAGTCCATAAAAGACAAGATGGAAGACCTTCGCAAGGTCCGTGCATTTCTCACTGTAAAACTAAATAGAAAATATCTCGGTGAATATGAAGTACTAAGGGACTGTTTTACCAAATCGGAAGAGCTAAGACGAAAAAAATCATCAAGCTTAGGATTATGCTCAATTTGCAGTCAGCTCTCCCAGGAGGTAAGCGGAACGGCTAATGTTTTTAAGTTCTACACAATTGATAAACCCGGATTCATTTCCGGAGGATTCAGGAAGGATCTGGCATGGAAAAACTATCCAGTCTGCTCTGATTGTTTTAGAGCCATAGAAAATGGAAGGAAATTCATTGAGAACAATCTGAACTATAGATTTTATGGACTAAGTTATTTACTTATTCCCCGATTGCTATTTGGCAGTAAAGATTTGCTTAAGGATATTCTCCATTTGCTTTCAGACTCAGTCAAAAGAATAAGTCTGAAGGAACGGATAAAGAAAAGAATAACTAATGATGAAAATGAAATCCTTGAATACCTTTCTGAGCAAAAAGATTTTTTAACATTAAATTTTCTTTTTCTGCAAAAGCAACAAAGCGCTGAGAGAATATTGCTTCTTATAGAAGACGTTTTACCCTCAAGAATCAGAAAAATCTTTGAGGCAAAGGATCATGTAGAGGCTCTTTTTGGTGAAGAGTTTAACTTAGGTAAAATCCGAACTTTTTTCTTTAAGTCTGATGAAAATAAAAGAGAGAGCGATCTTGATAAGTATTTCTTAGAAATTGTAGCCTGCCTTTTTAGGGGCAGAAAAATTAACTTCTCCTTTCTTGCAAAATTTTACATGGCAGTGCTAAGGAGAGAGTTTATAAATGAAAGATACTTCAGCTTTAGAACTAAAGATGCCCTCATGGTAAGTTTATTTCTTGAATACCTTGGTTTAATAAATTTCATGGAGGAAACAGCTATGGAAGAAAGCTTATGGGATTCTTTCTTTAAAAAGTATGGTAAGTCCTTTACACATCCCGCAAAGAGAGGAATCTTTCTGTTGGGTGCTCTTACGCAGTTGCTTCTTAATAAACAATACCAAGATAGGCAAGCAAAGCCCTTTATGAAGAAACTTAAGAGTCTGAAGATGGATGAGAGAGATATAAAGGGACTGTTACCAGAAGTTCAGAGTAAACTTGAGGAGTATGACTCATTTGACAAAGGGAAAAGATTAATTGCTTCGGAGATATCAGAAAACTTTCTTATGGCTGGAGATGGCTGGAAGATGACTGTTGATGAGATAAACTACTACTTTGCCTGTGGAATGAACTTGGCTGATGCTGTTGCAGAAATGATATATAAAAAAGATATATAAAAATACAAGTATAAATAAGGAGGACTAAATCAATGGCTGAGATTGTAAAGAACAGATCAGAAATTTTGTTCTTATATGATGTAACCGATGCTAATCCAAATGGTGACCCAATTGATGAGAACAAACCAAGGATTGATGAGGATACAGGTATCAACATTGTCACCGATGTAAGGCTTAAAAGAACCATAAGAGATTATCTCTATGAATACAAGGGGCTTAATGTTTTTGTAAGGGAGATTAGGGATGAAGATGGTAATCTTTGGACTAAAGAGAAAAGACTTATTGATTTTAATAACAATCCTCAAAAGATCATTGAACAGTGCATTGACATAAGACTTTTTGGTGCTACCATAGCAGTTGAGGACAAAACCATAACTCTGACAGGACCGGTTCAGTTTAAGTTTGGAAGGTCACTTCATAGGGTTGACTTAACATACATAAAGGGTACCACTGTAATGCCATCAGGTGCAGAGAAAAAGCAAGGAACCTTTACAGAGAAATACATTCTTCCCTATTCACTTATTGCTTTTTACGGCATTGTAAATGAGAATGCTGCAAAGCTTCAAGAAATTCCTCTCACAGAAAGTGACATTGACCTTATGATTGAAGCCTTATGGAATGGCACGAAAAATTTAATTTCTGGTTCTAAATTTGGACAAATGCCAAGACTTCTAATGCAGGTCATAAGCAAGGACAATAACTTCTACATCGGTGAGCTTGACAGAAGAGTTTCCATAGTGTCTGACAAAAATGATGAAGAAATCAGAGATATTTCTGAGTTAAAGTTAGATATAACGAAGCTTATTAATGCTCTTAAGGATAATAAAGAAAGAATAGAGAAAGTAAGACTTAAATACGACGAAAGAGTCACCTTCACTGTGAATGGAGAGGATAAAAAAATTGAAGATTTACTTCAAGGCTTTAAATTGGAAATGCTTGTTTTGTGAGGAAGCTTTGTGAAGGTAATTGTTTTTGATATATGGGGAGACTATGGACATTTTCGCAAGTTTTACACTACCTCTTCTCCGCTTACTTTCTCCTTTCCTCCTCCACCAACTATAGCAGGAATGCTGGGTGCTATCTACGGGACAGACAAAGGTAGTAATGAGTATCTCAAGCTATTTGGATACCACGAATGCAGAACAGCCTTAAGAATCCTTATTCCCATAAAAAAGGTAAGGATGGGGCTTAATCATGTTGAGACTAGAGGGAAAAATTTGAAATTTCCAATGAGTGACAAAAACCTTAAACCACGCACTCAAATAAGAACTGAACTCATCAAAAGTCCTCATTTCAGAATCTATGTAAGTCATAGGGATGAGAAGGTTTTCCAGAGACTATGTGAAAATATTAAGAACCATAAAAGTTTTTTTTCTCTCTCCCTTGGCTTAAGTGAACTGCTGGCTGATTTCAAATATATTGGTCTTTACGAGGCCATTGAGATAAGTAATGGAGAGGCCGTAGAGATTACAACTCCAGTTGTTGTTGACAACCTTTTGGAGCGTAACATAGTTATTGAATGTGGCAAGAGATATTTTAGTGAGAAAATTCCTATCATTATGAATCAAGATAGAGTAGTGGAGAAGTATGAAGAGGTAATCTTTGAGCCAGATGGCAAAACCTTAATGGCAAGGTTAAAATCTTACTTTACTCTTGAAAATGGAGAAAATATCGCCTTCTTCTGAACTTTATTCTCATCCGAATATACTCCTTGAAGATCATCTAATAGGTGTTGCAAGGTTTTCAGAATTTTTTCTTTCCGAGAAACCTCCAGAACTGAGAGAAGCCATAGGCAGACTCCTTAGAGTGATTTCCCTTACCCATGACATTGGTAAAGCAACGAAGTTCTTTCAGGATTATCTTTTTGCTGAGGAGAAGAGAAGAGAGACTCTAAGGGCAAAAAGAGAGACTTCCCATAGTTTATTCTCATCAATTTGTGCTTATTGGATTACTAAAAATCTATGTCAGTCAAATGAGCTTTTTCCGGTTTTTTCCTTCTTAACCGTAAGACGACATCATGGAGATTTACGAGACATAAGGGATGAAGTACTCTTTGATGAGAAGGATGTAGAGTTACTGCGCATCCAACTTGAAAGTATAGACTCAGAGAAGTTTTCCATTCTCTGCAGCAAGCTCTATGGAGCAGGACTGCCCCTAATGCTAAACAAGCAAATAATTGAGGAGTGGATAGATAGATTTCCTAAGGAGTCCAGAAAAATGAAAAAAATAATTAGAGGACTTGATGAGAATCTTTCAAATTACATAATTTTCAATCTAATCTACTCCATTCTTCTTGACTCTGACAAAAGTGAAGTTACCCTAAAAGATAGGGAATTTCTTCGCAGCAGAAATCTGTATTTTTCTGATTGGGTTGAAAACTACAAAAGACAAAATGTCTTTCCTGATGCCTCAATAAATCCTTTAAGGGATAAGGCATACGTTGAGGCTCTAAGTCATCCCATAGAGTTGATGGAAAAAATCTATTCTCTTAATCTTCCAACAGGTCTTGGGAAAACTCTGATTTCTCTTTCCTTTGCCTTTAAATTAAGAGATGCGATAAAGTCAGAAACCACTGTAGAACCGCGGATTATTTATTCCCTTCCTTTTTTAAGCATTATTGATCAAAATGCCGAGATAATTAAAGCAGTCATAGAGGCAAAGGGAGTTGAACCTGATACAGACATTCTCCTTAAACATCATCATCTCGCTGATATTTTTTATAAAAGGGTAGATGAGGAATTTGAGACTGACGAAGCGAAAATTCTCGTTGAGGGATGGAACTCTCTAATTATAGTGACTACATTTGTTCAACTTTTTCATACGCTGATTTCAAACAGAAACAGAAGCATAAGAAAATTTCACAGACTTACTAACTCTATTATAATTCTTGATGAAGTTCAGTCTATTCCTATAAAGTACTGGTCACTCCTTAGATGTCTCTTGTTAGAGCTATCCAGGTTACTTAATACTTACATAATTTTAGTCACTGCAACAGAGCCTTTGATATTTGAAAGGGGGGAGACGAAGAGACTGATTAATAGAGAATCTTATTTCAAGGCTTTAGACAGAGTCTCTTTGAGGGTAATGCTTGAGAGCCCAATGAACCTTAAACAACTGATTGCTCATTTTGATCTGAAGGATAACCGTAGCTATTTGTTTATTTTCAACACCATATCAGCTGCAAAGGAGTTTTATTATTTGATAAAAGACAGAGTAAATTCAGTTACATACCTTTCCACTCACATAACCCCAAAGGAACGATTTGAGAGAATCAGTGAGATTAAGAAGGGGAAATATAGAGTCGTTGTATCCACGCAACTTGTTGAGGCAGGAGTAGACATAGATTTTGAAGTAGTAGTAAGAGACATAGCTCCCCTTGACTCCATAAATCAGTCAGCTGGCAGATGTAACAGAGGTGGAAGTAGTAAAGGAGAGATATTTATTGTTAAATTAGTAGACTCCTCAGGAAGAAAATACTCCTCCTACATCTACGATCCCGTTTTAATTGACATAACTGAGAGAATTCTCCTGGCGAAATCTGAGTATAAGGAGAGCGAATTTTTAGAGCTCATAGACAAGTACTACAGAGAGACAAAAGAGAAAAAATCCCAAGAGCACTCAAAAAAAATGCTTGAGGCACTAATGAAGCTTAGATACGACAGTGAAGATGACAGAGTATCAGTAGCAGATTTTAAGCTCATAGAGGAAGAGTATCCCGAAATTGATGTTTTTGTAGAGCTTGATGAAGAGGCACGTGAAGTTTGGAGGCACTACTTAAGCCTTAAAGAAATTACAAACCTTTTTGAGAAAAGAAAAGCCTTTGACTCTCTCAAGGGTAAATTTTATCAGTATGTTATTACGATCCCAAAATACATAGAGAATAAGCCTCCTTTGATTGGAGAATTGGGATATGTTACTAAAGAATTTCTAAAGGATTACTACGATCATGAGACAGGTTACAAAACTAAAGAAAGTAAGACTCTTCTCATCTGGTGACAAATGTTAAGTACGCCTTTCCAGCAAAGGAGGTAATGATGCTTTTTAGACTTACTTTAACTGTTAAATTCACAAATTGTAAGGATACTTAAGTGCTTGAAAGGTCTTAAGGCGAAATAAGCTTTTATTGTGACAATTTTTTAGGTATTTTCAAGTGCGTGGGCTGTCTTTACTTCTTGCACTTGAATTTTAGAGTGTAAAATTTTTATTCTCTACTAAGAAAGGTTAACTTTTTAGTCAAGTCTAAAGGGTAAAATTAAAGGAGTTTAATCCTATGAGTTGTAAAAAATGCACAACAATACTATCCCTGCCGAATGATTCCGTCCAACTACTCGTCTTTGCCTCCCATGAGTACATGGTTGAGAAAATTAATTATCATGTAAGCTTTAAAATCAACAGAGAAAATTCTGAATTTCTCATAATTTATGCAGATCTTGAAAGCTTCCTCTCAGAAATTACTTCAAAAAATGTTTTCACCCCCTTAGATTTGGATAACATAAGTCTCATACCAATGGAATCAGACAAACAAATTTCCTTTGGATTATTTAAAAAAGCTAAGACATTGAGCTACTACTTAAATCTCTATCACTCTAATGATTTAAAGTGGATACTGGACAACGAGTCAATTATCATATACTTTCAACCAATTTTAGATGCTAAGAATAAAACTGTAGTAGCCTATGAGCGTCTTGCAAGAGGAGTTAAGGCCGATGAAACCATATCATGCCACCAAAAGAAATGTTTGATGCAGCAGTAAAAACCGAGATGATTTTTAACCTTGACAGACAATGCAGAATGCAAGCTCTTAGATTTGCAAAGAAGAAAAACATCACCAAAGACATATTCATCAATTTCAATCCTACATCCATATACAATCCAGAATACTGTCTTCGTGATACAATAAAGTTAGCTCAAGATCTCAATTATGACTTCACAAAAGTAGTATTTGAAGTAACTGAAAGCAGTAAAATAGACAATTTTGACCATCTAAAGAATATTCTTGATTACGACAGTAAGATGGGATTCAGAGTAGCTTTAGATGATGTGGGTGCTGGCTACTCATCATTAAATATGCTCGCAAATTTAGAGCCCGATTTTGTAAAAATAGACATGGAACTCATAAGAGGCATATATGGAAACTCGGTAAAGAAAGCTGTGGTAAATTCTCTTATTAACCTTTCAAGAGACATAGGTGCTAAAACCTTGGCTGAAGGAATCGAAACAGAGGAGGAATTTGAGACTTTAAGGGAATTAGGAGTTAATTTAGTCCAGGGATATTTATTTGGTAAACCCTCTCCAGAGCCTCTTCAGTAGGTTTAACCCTCTTCACGTTGGAATAGAGAGATTGCTTTCCTCTCCCCTTGCTCGGAGGTACAACGACGGATTGCTTTGCTACGCTTGCAATGACACCTCTAATTTGTCATTGCGAGAACGTATAAGTATTCTAAGCAATCTCACGCCCTACATTAGTCTCACAAACACAAAAAGGCTAAGTATCGGCTCATCTATGCAAACTTATTACTCACTTAAGCAAGTCTTCATTTCCAAGGGAGACTCTTTTTAGTCCTGCTCTGATAGCTGCTTCATAGCATTCGTAGGCTAACTTTTTTGGCGTTGTAGGAATATCATTCATGTAGAAAGAGGGATAAAAGGCAAGAAGACGATAGGGAATTTCTGAATTTAAAGAGGCAATGAAGTTTGCAATGCTCTTTACTTCCTGTGCATCAATGTAGCCTGGTACTAAGAGAGTGCTTGCCACAAGGAGAGGTGGCGAGGGTCTTTGAGAAAAATATTGAGCTACGAAGGCGAAGTTTTCTAAGGTTCTTTTGTTTGAAACTCCTGTTAAAGCTTTGTGAAGATTCTCATTCCATGCTTTAAGGTCAAATTTAATGATGCCTCCTGTTGCAAGGCTTATTTCTATCATTCTTTTCAGATAGGCTTTGTGCATGGAACCATTTGTCTCCCAGCAAATTCTTAATATTTTTTCTTTCTTTTGTTGCACAGCAATTCTTGAAAACTGAAGGGCAAAAATTACCTGAACAGAGGGATCTCCACCAAAAAAGCATACGCAGGAGACAAAAGGAGAGATAGATTTAAGAGGCTCTGCAATATTGATCAAATTAGATTCTAAGGTTTCTTTCCTAAAATGCCAATTCTGACAATAAAGACAGTTAAAGGAGCAGGCATGAAAGAAAACTGCAAGATTATAAAATCCATATTCAGGTCCTTTTGTATAGGCAAAGTGAGAATATCCAGCGCCTGTTCCTCCTGCACAAACCCAATCTGCAACACAGTTTGTGGGAAGTGGATCAAGATACCAGCTTAGCTTTCCCCATGAGGCATTAGGTCCGAGGAGTCTACCTCTCTGGTTTTTTCTCAGGCCGCAATAGCCATATTGCTCCTCTGGAATAATACACTCATTTGCACATATTTTGCAGGAGACACCCTCTCTGACCTTTGGTGGCTCAAAGGGTAGTCTCCACCTCAGTCTACTTTCCCTGTGACAGACTTTTGCTATTCCAAGGCTTTCTTCTGGTTTGTTTCTAATACAGTCTATGCAGACTCCAGGATTTTTTGAAATGTATGGTGAAGATTTCTGACAAACTTTACAAGTTGCCATAAAAGCTCTTAGCTAAAACCATCTTCCCCAAGCACAGTAGTAGTCAAATTCATCATCGTATAGTCTTAATCTCTTTTTGATTACAAAAATTTTATGCAGTACTACTCCAAAGATAAATCCTCCTACATGAGCCCACCAAGCTACACCACCTACATCTTGAGGTGTCAGCAATGAACCAAGACCTGAGAAAAGTTGTATGAAAAACCACATTAGTATGTAAAAGATAGCTGGCAGAGCAAAGAAAAAGGGGAAAAACAAGATTGGAAATAGTGTGATAACTCTTGCATGGGGAAACATTAGCATATAGGCACCCAAAACTCCTGATATGGCACCAGAAGCTCCTATTGTTGGGATAACAGATGTTGGATTAGTTAAACAGTGTATCCAGCCTGCTCCAAATCCACAGAGAAGATAAAATATTAAAAACCTAAAAGAACCCATTTTATCTTCCACATTATCAGCAAAAATCCACATAATCCACATATTGCTAATTAAATGAAACCATCCGCCATGCATAAATTGACTAGTAAGAAAAGGTAAATAGTACAGAGGGTCTAAAGGGAGGCTCTCTATGAGCATATAACGTGCAGGAATTATACCAAAAATATGGAAAAGATAATCTAAGTCCTCCTTTGGTAACATCACTTCCAAAAGAAATACAGTTGTATTTAAAGCAATAATAAACCATGTCATATAAGGTGTATATCTTCTGGGAAGACAATCTCTTATTGGTATCATTTTATTTCTTTCCGGTTAATTGATTTCCAAAGAGTGGGAAGAACTGAAAGGATAATAATACTTAAAATAAATAGAGAAAAGTTTTGTTTTACAAAAGGTAAATTCCCAAATAAATATCCTGCCGTAATAAAAGAGCCACTCCAAAGTATGCTGCTTAAAATATTATATATTTGAAATTTGGAATATCGCATTCTTCCAATTCCTGCCACAAAAGGTGCAAAAGTTCTAATTATTGGAAGGAATCGTGCTATTATGATTGTTTTTGCACCATGCTTTTCATAAAAATTGGCAGTGCTTTGGAGATGTTTTTTATTTAATAATTTTGAATTTTCCTTGTAGAAAATTTTTGGTCCTAAGTATTTACCTATATGATAGTTAATAGTATTACCTAAAATGGCTGCTAAACTTAAAATAAGTAATGAAGTCCAAGGGCAAATAAATTCTCTGGAGGAAAGAGCTCCTACTGCAAATAAAAGAGAATCTCCTGGAAGAAAAGGGGTAACTACAAAGCCTGTTTCTGAGAAAATGATGAGGAATAAAACTATGTATATCCATAGCCCCACTTGCTCAAAAAGGGTTTCTAAATATATATCTATATGGAGAAGAATATGGAAAAAATCATTCATGTTTTTTCAAAAATAAATTCATAAGTTTATAGCCTTCTTCAATTTCTATTTCAGGGTAAGTCAGAATTGTCTCTGAAAATTCTCGATTATGAATATGCTTATTTTGATTTTCCTCATAAATAACAAAAGGAACAGAGTCTGCTGTATGTGTTCTTACTTTTACAGGCGTTGGATGATCAGGAAGTAGGAGTATTTTAAATTCTCTAAATCTACTTTGTGCCTCTTTTAGTATTTTACCTATTATAAGTTTATCAATATTCTCTAAGGCTTTAATTTTTAATTTGTAGTCACCTTGATGGCCCGCTTCATCAGGTGCTTCAATGTGGATATAGACAAAATCTACTTTTTCAAGTGCTTGTAGCGCATAATTTGCTTTTCCTTCATAATTAGTATCTATCCATCCTGTGGCTCCCGGCACATTTATTATGTGAAAGCCTGCAAGTATTCCAAGTCCTTTAGTTAAATCAACAGCTGATATGAGTGCTCCGCTTAGATGATATTTTTCTTTAAAAGTTGGAATATTTGGTGTTTTTCCTTGTCCCCATAACCAGATGCTGTTTGCCGGTTTCTTACCTTCGGTAATTCTCTTTTTATTTATTTCATGATCCCTTAGGATTTCCATGGATTTAAAGATCAAATCTTTAAGAAAATCCGCTTTTTTACCTATGGGAAGATATCTCATTATTTCTCTACCCAGAATATCATGAGGTGGAGTGCATTCAAGATCTTCTGTACCATCTTTCCAGATCATAATATGTCTATAGCTTACACCAGGATAAAATTTTAATGAATCACTTCCCAGTTTTTTATCAACCTCTTCTATAAGAATTTTTGCTTCTTCTGTTGTAATATGCCCAGCTGAGTAATCATCCATAAAAATCTGCTTTTTATCTGAAAATTTCAAGCTCACAAGATTGCATCTGAAAGCCACATCTTTTTTTGATAGACTAAGTCCCATACTTACAGCCTCTAAAGGTGCCCTGCCAGTGTAATAGGTTCTTGGATCATAACCGAGAATGCTTAGGTTAGCCACATCGCTTCCTGGAGAAAAGCCTTCAGGTATATTTCTTACAGAGCCTACGATTCCACGGGATGCAAGAAAATCCATGTGAGGTGTTTTTGCTACTTGAAGAGGTGTTTTACCTCCAAGCTCCTCCAGGGGATAATCTGCTGCTCCATCTGGTACAATTACGATGTATTTCATAAAATCTTCTCCACGAAATCTCTTACACTGTTTAATTCTGCAGGCAAAGCCACTGGTTTTTCAGCTATTTTGAAAACAAT
>CALDSV010000002.1 GCA_937924475.1 uncultured bacterium | reverse complement strand
GAAGCCTTTGATAGAAGAATTACAGAAATTAATTCTTTAGGCTTAAAACCATGGAAAACCATAGAAGAATACATAGGTCTCTTACAAAAGGTTAATCCTTCTGTAAATCTCGCTTTTTTCTGTGGTCATGGTAATCTTAGAGGCTCAGTTATAGGTTATAAAAATGTAAAGGCTAATGGAAAGCAACTTAGCCTTATGAAAAAACTTCTAAAACAACACTTTTCTTACTCTATAAAGGGCCTTTCTACTGGTCTTATATATCCTCCAGGAATGTTTGCTGAAAGGGAGGAATTAATTGAACTCAGCAAAATAGTGGCTAAATATGGAGGTCTCTATACGACACATATGAGAAGCGAGAGTGAAAAACTATTTTCAGCTTTGGAGGAAACTTTATATATAGGGAAAGAAGCAAAAATTCCCCTCCATATCTCCCATCTTAAGACATCTGGAAGAGAAAATTGGTGGAAAATAGACTCACTCCTTAGCATAATTGAGAGTGCCCAAAGGGAAGGCTTAAAGATTACGTGCGATAGATATCCCTATACTGCTTCTTCTACTGATTTAGATGCTTTTCTGCCTTCCTGGATAGTGGAAGGAAGCAGAGAAGATATTATAAAGAGGCTAAGAAATTCAAAAGTAAGGAAGCAGATAAAAAAATACTTAAAATCAAAGGGAGAAAGCTTCCTTAAGAGTCTATTAATCTCAGATACTGCTTTTCCCTCTGATAAAAAATTTGAAGGAAAAAGCTTAGGCGAATTAACAACCTTAGAGAATGCCGCAAATTTCATTGCAGACCTCCTAATCCGCTCAAACCTTCAGGTAGGTGCTATTTACTTTGGGATGAAAGAGGAGAATTTAATAAAAATACTCTCAAAACCTTATGTAATGATTGGTACAGACAGTTCAGCAAAATCAAGCAATGGAATTACTGCCCATGGAAAACCTCATCCGAGAGGTTTTGGAAGTTTTCCAAGATTTTTAAGAAGGTATGTTTTAGAGAAAAATATCTTAAAAATTGAAGAAGCCATAGGGAAAATTACTGCCCTACCAGCAAAAACTTTTAAGATTGAAAAAAGGGGATTAATAAAAGAGGGATATTTTGCAGATTTAGTCATAATTGACCTTAATGAAATTGAAGATACCGCCACCTTCCAAGAGCCTTTCAAAATTGCAAAGGGCATTAAATATGTAATTGTAAACGGTTCAGTTACTGTAGAAGATGGAACACTCAGTGATGTAAGAAAGGGGCAAATCCTTCTATGAAGTTTATAGGAATTACTTGTAGCATGGACGAAAAAAAATACTTTCTCCCTATTGAGTACTCAAAGAAAATAAGAGAGTTTGGTTTTTATCCCCTAATAATTACTCCTGAAATGACAAGAATTAAGCAAAATCTGGTAAAAATTATCTCTGGATTTATAATTCCTGGAGGAGGTGACATAGATCCTAAATTTTATGGAGAGAAAAATATTGCAAGTAAAAACATAGTGCCAGACATAAGGGTGGAAAGCGAATTTGAATATTTAGAAATTTTTTTATCCTCCATGAAACCTATATTAGGTATATGTTATGGAATGCAGCTAATAAATGTTTTTTTTGGTGGATCCTTAATTCAGAATATAAAAACAGAAATAAATCATACTGAGGGGTTTCATGAAATAGAAATATTTGAGGATTTCCCTTTAAAAACCACCAAAGGTATTGTTAATACCTCTCATCATCAAGCAATAAAAACTCTTGGCAAAGACCTGGAAGTTTTCTGCAAAGCTGAAGATGAAATAATAGAAGGAATTTATTTGAAAGACCATCCTTTTTGCGTGGGAGTTCAATGGCATCCTGAAAGAGACAAAGGAGAACTCTCCTCGGAGCTTTGGCAAAAATTTTTTAAAAGAGTAAAATAAATTATGAGTCCTTCAAGAAAATACAGAATTTCCTTAGAAAGGAGCTTCTATGTTTGGATTTTATTGTTCTTTATTGGACTTCTTGGTTATCTAAATTATCAAATTTTAAAATTTTTTTTCGCTGCTGGTGGTTGGGCTATAGTTATTGCCTTAGTATCTCATCCAATTTTTGATTTTTTACTTAAGTATCTCAAATACCGAGGGTTAGCTGCATTTGTCACTTTGGTAATTGTGATAGTTCTTTTTCTTTTCCCCTTTGTTTTTATCTCCTATGAAATAATTCTTGAAGCAGGAGAAGTTATAAAAAATTTGGATATTTCTGAATTGATTAATAAACTCACTACAAATCCTCTGCTTTTAAAAATTCTTGATAAACTCAAGTTCATAACTGGCGGAGATGTGGAATCCTTAAAAAACCTTATCCGAGATGAATTATCAGGAATTATGAAAACCACAGCTTTAAGAATTGCCCATGGGTTTGGAGATGTATTAAATTCCATCATAAATCTTGTTTTAATATTTTTCATTGCCTTTTTCTTCATAAAGGATGGAGATATTTTTGTTAGAAAAATCATAGAGTTTTTGCCTTTTTCAGAGGCAGACAAAGTTTCTATAAGAAATCAAATCAAAAATATTATCTATACAACTTTCTACGGAGGAATTCTAATTGCTATCCTCCAAGGAACAATTTTAGGGATAACTTTCTATTTTCTCGGAATTCCCTCAGCAACTCTTTGGGGATTTGCAACAGCCATTGCTTCTTTTATACCTGTTTTAGGTGCTTTTTCTGTATGGGGTCCTGCAGCAATTTATCTATTCATTAAAGGTTATCTCCTAAAGGGCATAATTCTTGTGCTTGTGGGAGGCTTAATTATAAGCTCCATCGATAATGTTTTAAAACCGCTTATCATTAAAGGGAAAGTAGATCTCCCCCTCATTTTTATTTTCCTGTCTGTCTTGGGAGGTATAAAGGTTTTTGGTCTCATTGGTTTTATCATTGGACCTCTTGTATTTAGCCTTTTTGTCTCATTACTTGAAATATTAAAAAATTTCATAGGAGGTGGGGAAAATGTTTGAAAGAAAGGATTTAGTAGCTCTTGAAAAATTTAATACCGGAGAAAATTATGTGTTAAGTCTTTTCCTTAATGTCTCACCTCAAGAGAGAAAAAGAGGAGGATACCTATCGAAATTTAAGAATCTTGTAAAATCTCTACCAGAAGAAAAGATCTCCCTTGTAAAGGAAGACATAGATAAAATTGAGAGATTTCTTCAAGGAGAAAGAGAATCCTTTAAAAAATTCCTTGTCCTTTACAGCTGCATTAAAAAGGATCTGTGGGTTCGTTATGATTTGAACATGGAGGAACTTAAAGAGGAAATTATTATTGATAAAACACCTTATACAAGCCCTCTCTTTGATCTTTTAGACAATTATCAAAAGTATGGTTTGCTTCTGGTGGACAAACGTAATGCAAGAGTCTTCTTGGTATTTCTTGGAGATATTGAGGAATATGCGGTAGTTATAAGTGATGATGTTCCGGGAAAACATAAAAAAGGAGGATGGTTTGCTCTTGCTGAAAAAAGATATGAGAGACATATTGAATATCATGTGAAAATGCATCTTAAAGAAGTGATTGATAAATTTGATGATTTCCTAAAGGAAAAAGAGATAAGAAGAATAATAATTGCCGGGCCTGATGAAGCCATTTCAGAGTTAATGCTAATTCTTCCTCAAGAGATAAAACAAAAAATTATAGGAAGAACCTATATAGAAAAGCATGCCTCAAAAGAAGAAGTTCTTCAAAAAGTAAATCCGATAATAGATTCCTATGAAAAGATGAAAGAGAGCATGACTCTTTCAGAATTAATTACAAGATCAAGAAAAAACAATAATGCTGTCTTAGGAATTGATGATGTTTTGAAATACCTAAGGGACAAAAGAGTTTTGAAACTTGTTGTTCCAAGGGATTACGCTATAGAGGGAAAAGTTTGTTCCAGTTGTGGTTTCGCTACAAAGCAGGATGTGGACTGTTGCAAAGAATGTGGAGGATGTGTGATGAAGGTTCAAAATCTCATAGAAAAAGCAACGGAATTAGCAATACAAAACTCTGCATTAATTGAATTTATAAAAGATGAAAAAGAGAAAAAACAACTAATAGAAGAGGGTGGCATAGGAGCATTCTTAAGATACTAAGTATTTTCTCAAGTATGAGGCAGTGTGGGATCTCTTAAAATTTAGAAATTCTGGGAGGCTTCCTTCATAAATAAGGTAGCCTCCCTCTTGTCCACCTTCAGGTCCAAGATCAATTATCCAGTCTGCTTGAGTTATTACTTCAGGATTATGTTCGATAATAATAACTGTGGCTGATTTATCAATAAGTTTTTCAATAACCCTTAAAAATTTCTTTACATCCTCATAATGAAGACCCACTGTGGGTTCATCAAGTATGAATAGAAAACCTTTAAGGGAGGAAGATTTTTTTGTTGCTAAGTTATTAAGTATTTCTGCACAAATTTTCAATCTTTGAGATTCTCCTCCAGAAAGGGTTGTTGCTGGCTGTCCCAATAAAAGATATCCAAGACCTAAATCCTTTACTATTCCTATTTTTTCCCTTAAAATTGGTTCATCATAGAAAAATTCATAGGCTTCATCAAAACTCATAGATAAAACATCATGGATATTTTTATCTTTGTATTTTATCTCTAAAATTTCTCTTTTAAATCTCTTTCCTTCACATTCTTCGCAGGGAAGAAAGAGATCTTCAAAAAAATACATTTCAATCCTCACAAATCCTTCTCCCTTACACTGGGAGCAATGACCTAAGGGACTGTTAATTGAAAAATGACCAGGAGTAAGACCTCTTAGCTTTGCCTCCCTGGAGTTTGCAAAAATCTCCCTAATTTTACTGTAAATTTCTAAGTATGTTACAGGCATCGATTTAGGTGTTTTTCCAATGGGCGACTGATCTACCAATTTTACTGTTTTTAAATTCCTTATTCCCTCTATTTGACGGTAAGGTAAAGGTTCTTCATTGCTTAGGCTAAGTTGTTTTGCTAAAGCCTTATATAAAGTATCCACAACCAAAGAGCTCTTACCAGAACCAGACACTCCTGTTACAACCGTAAGGGCATTCACTGGAATATTAATGTCAACATTTTTAAGATTATGCCCAGAAGCACCCCTCAAAGTTATAAAATTTTTGTAATCAATAGGCGATTTTTTGATAAACAACCTCCCTTTACTCCTCAAATACTCTGAAGTGACAGAGTGAAACTCTAAAAATTTTTTAAACTCCCCAGAGAAGATGACTTCACCACCGCTTCTGCCTCCTTGTGGTCCCATTTCAACTATCCAATCAGCATTAGATATAACATCTCCATCATGTTCTACCACTATCACAGTATTTCCATAATTTTTAAGTTCTTTCAGTATTTCAATAATCTTTTCTGTGTCCCGAGGATGTAACCCAACAGTAGGTTCATCAAGCACATAAAGAGTAGAGGTAAGCCTATTGTAAAGCTGATTTGATATATTAATTCTTTGATACTCTCCGCCTGAGAGAGTCTTCACTTGTCTGTTAAGAGTCAAATATCCAAGCCCAACTCTTATTAGAAAATCAAGTTTCATCTGGATTTGTCTTAGAGGTTCTTCTATAATTTTCATTTCTTCCCTTGATAAATTCAGATTACTAAGCCATTCTTGAAGTTTTTTTACAGACATGGCGTTTATATCTGCAATATCATAATCTTCTATTTTGTATATTAGGGCTGACTCTTTTAGCCTTTTTCCCTTACAGAGAGGACATAAAGAGGGTTTTCTTATTCTTGACAAAAATACTCTCACATGAACTTTATATCTCTTTCTTTCCAAGTCCTCAAAAAAGTCATTTAATCCGTAGAAGTGTTGATTTCCTGTGAATATTAACTTTTTATGCTCTGAAGGTAACTCTTTGAAGGGAATATTAACATCGATTCCGCTAAGTTTTGCTCCCCTTATTAATTGATCTTTCCACCACTTAAGGAGGGGTCTTTCAAAAATTTCTATAGCACCCTCTTTCAAAGAAAGCTCTTTATCAGGAATTATTAAATTTTCATCATAGGACAATATATACCCAAAACCTTTACATTCCGCACATGCTCCTTGAGGATGATTAAAGGAAAACAGAATTGGTGAAGGTTCTTCTGCCTGTCTGTCGCATTTGGCGCATTGAAGTTCCTTAGGGAAATTAAGTAACAGAGATTTTTCAGGAATAAAAACTTTAACCTTTCCCATTCTAAAGGCTGTCTCTACAGAGTCTGCAAGTCTTGATTTGTCAGAAATTTTTAAACGGTCTGCTACAACATGGAAAGATGCTTGACTGCTCTTAGATAATTGTTCTAAATCTATTACTGAAGGAATTTCCTCTGTAAAAATTAGAGCTTTTGAAAAACCCAACTGTATGAGTTTTTCAGGTTTCTCTTCAGTCTCAAAAATAATAAAAGCTTTCTGGTCAATAAAGCTCTTAAAGATCTCCTCCACTATTTCAGAGGGACTCCATTTTTTTATCTCTAAGTTACATTGAGGACATACTGGCTTTGCTATCTTAGAGAAAATTATTCTGAGATAGTCATAGATTTCAGTGTGGGTGCCCACTGTTGCTCGAGAGCCTTTTACAGGATTTCTTTGCTGTAGAGCTATGGTAGGTCTTAGATTATCTATGAGTTCTACCTCTGGTCTTGGAAGCTTTTCAATAAAAACCCTTGCATAACTGGACATACACTCTATGAAACGCCATTGACCTTCTGCATAAATAGTATCAAACGCAAGGGATGACTTACCAGAACCTGATATACCTGTAATAACAGTAAGCTCATTGTGAGGGATTTTTAGACTAATGTTTTTTAAATTATTCTGCCTTGCTCCCTCAATGATTAAATACTCCTTATGTTGATTGGAGCCCTCTTCATTAATGGCCATTTTTTATTGTAACCCTATGTTAAAATAAGTAATCAACAATTTCTAAGGAGGCAAAAGATGCAAATAAATCCAGAAAAGGAAATCATTGAAACTATAGCAAAAATTATGCTTATCTCAGCAAGAACTGCACCAAAGGCAAAAGGAGAAGACGAAATCATAACAGCAATTTTATCTCCTCAAGAGCAACAAAATGTGGCCCAAGAAATGGAAAAAATTAGCGAAAGAGGAGAGAATTTCAAATTTTTTAAAAGAGATGCTCAGAATGTGAGAGACTCAGAAGCTGTGATTTTAATAGGCTTAAATTTTAAAAAACCAGTAGGTGTAAACTGTGGAGCCTGTGGTTATGATTGTAATTCAATTTTAAAGACAGAAAAAAAAGAGATAGATTATTCAGGACCAGTATGCACTATAAGGGCGATAGATCTTGGTATTGCTATTGGCTCTTTGGTTTCAGTGGCAAAGGAATTCGGAGTAGACAACAGAGTGATGTATACAATAGGTGTTGCTGCAAGAAAATTAGGTCTCATGGAAGCCCAAATTATCATGGGGATCCCACTCAGTGTAAAAGGTAAAAATATCTTCTTTGACAGAAAACCTTTATAGATTAAATATAAACTATTATCACTGTAATTGCACCCACAATTGCACACATGAAAAGAACAGGAACTAATACTGCTTTTATAAATTGGGCTTCCTCTCTACCTCCCACACCTATTGTAGCAGCAGCATTTGTTATTTTTGAGGGCGTAATAGCTGAGGCTATTCCTCCTCCTACGGCGTGGGCAGCGTAAATCCACATGAAAGCTTCTGCTCCAACTGTTGAGACAGTAGCTTCCCATTGAATTTTTGCAAAAAGAACATTAGAGGCTGTTTCACTTCCACCTACAAAAGCTCCAAACAAACCAAGAAAAGGAGCTATGAAAGGGTAAGCAGGGCCAAAAATATCTGCCAGAGTTATTCCAATAATCCTGTCCATATTATATTGTGAAAAATATTGAGATGGTACGAGCTTTCCATTAGCTATCTCCATAGCTGACCAAGCCATAATGAAAGCAACAGCAAAAAAGAGAGAATAAGCCATGAAAGGACCCCATATTCTCTTAAACCAGATTTTAAAAACATTATTCAATTGGCTACCTGTGGGTTTCAAAATAAAGATAGATATAAAAGATACCACCATTATCCAAAACCACACATTACCAAAAATATTAAGATCTTCCTTTTTATCAGCAATTACTGTTATGACCTCTGCCTTGCCAAGAAAGTTTTCTAATTTCATTTTTACTGCTGGTATGTTAACAATTAGGGAAATAGTAATAAGCAAAAGAAATGGTAGACATGCCTTAAAGACTGATTTATCAAAAGAAGGCTTCTGTATTGGAGAAACTCCATTTTTTCTTCTGTACAAAAAGTATACTGTAGTCATTGTAGCTAACCCAGCAATAATTCCTATGATTTCTACAGGAAGTATTCTAAAACCTGCAATTAAAAGAGCAGAACCCGATAAAACAAAGCCTGCAACTATAGCTTCTCTCCAGTGCTTTTTTATAGCTTCTTTACCCCCTACAACCTTAAGCATTAAAAAAGCGAAGATAACAGAAATAAGAGGCAACAAAACAGTCACCTTAAAAGTGTAATCCCAAATAAAATCATTTAAAGTTTCAATTCCGGGAGGTTTAATACCGAAAGCCATTGCTACCTTTGAAGGTAAAGTAAGAGGGATAGTAAAAAGAGC
The DNA here is from genome assembly GCA_937924475.1 of uncultured bacterium. Classification (GTDB taxonomy): domain Bacteria; phylum Nitrospirota; class Thermodesulfovibrionia; order Thermodesulfovibrionales; family Thermodesulfovibrionaceae; genus Thermodesulfovibrio. The sequence goes on along the minus strand of CALDSV010000002.1, from coordinate 5,639 downwards.
AAAGGAAGTTAGAGGATCGTAGCATAGAATACTGATTCCGATGGCAGCTATTGGGGAAAACCCTAAAAGAAGAAAAATGGGGGGAAACATAGCTGGAGTTACCATTCCAAGAGCAGTGCTCAGAGAACCAAAACCCATACCTATAAAAAGTGTTTGTTCCTCTTTATTTTTTGCAATTCCCTTTACATACTCAATTATCCTTTTTAAGGCACCAGTCTCTCTCATCAAAAATATGAGAAACATGGTAAATACCACTGCTAATGTAATACCGAGTGCTTTAACAAATCCCATTAAAGTGGCACCCCATACTACATTCCAGGGAGTTTTAAAGTAATATATAGCAAAAAGAACTGATAATATCCAGCCAACTATAGATACAAAAGTTCCTGAACGGTGAAAAGCAAGCATACCAATTAATACAACCAATATAGGGAAAATAGAGAAAAAGAAATCCATCTATCAAACCTCCTCTTTAAAAGAGATGAATTTCAACAAAGATGGAGAATAGTATAAAACATTTTTACTCATTAAAATCAAATTTTTAGACCTCCCTCTATTTTATCCTCATTGCAAACCCTCTCGTTAATTGCGAACACACCCTTCTTTCCTTCATAGCGAGGGTGCGCTCCCCCTCCGTCATTGCGAACCCGAGCTTTGCGAGGGTGAAGCAATCTCCCTCTAAACCTTACACATTCAAATAAACAATTCCAATCCCCCATAATGTTATAATATAAAAATTTATGCCTGAACACACAGGAAAGGAAAACATTTTAATAATAGTGAAAGATTATGTTAGGTTTTAGTGATTGAACTTTTACTAAGAAGAGAGGAGTTTTCAAGCTGGATATATTCAGGGTGAAGGATATTAGAGATTACTTTGATGTTGATTACAATATTGCCTGTGATATGATTGTCAATTATATTCCGAAATTATTGAGAAAGCTTGAGGCTATATCGGAGTTTTTTGGATAAGAAGAATTAAAGAAGGAAAAGGTTAAATATAATGGGAATGATTTCTACCATACGTCTTAGGTACTTTGCTAACAGACCCACTTTGCAAAAAGTGCTAAGCAACATAAGCTGGCTTTTTATTGATAAGGTCTTGCGGATGGGCGTTGGTCTTTTTGTGATGGCTTGGGTTGCAAGGTATTTAGGTCCTGAGCAGTTTGGACTTTGGAACTATGCCATTGCCTTCACTTCTCTTTTTGGAGCCTTTGCCACCCTTGGGCTTGATGGGATTGTTGTAAGGGAGCTTGTAAAAACTCCTGAGAAAACTAATGAACTTCTGGGAACAGCTTTTGTTTTAAGACTTATAGGATCAATTGTTGCGTTTACTCTATCTGTAGGGATTGCATTTTTTACTGGAAACAAAGACCCACTTACCCTTTCACTTATTGCCCTTTCAGCAGGTGGTTTTATCTTTCAAGCTTTCCTAACCATTGATTATTTTTATCAAGCCCACATTATTTCTAAATACACTGTCTGGTCTCAAAATCTTGCCTTTTTAATAATGTCTGTTGTTAAGATTGTGCTTATAATCCTAAAGGCTTCACTTCTTGCCTTTGCAGTAGCTGGGCTTATAGAGATTATACTTGGAAGTATTTTTCTTATATTCACCTATCTTTATATATTCAAAAGGCATTCCCATATCATCTCCAACCAATCACGTATTATGGAGCCTGTGACTGCTCGCTCATCACAGAACCTTCACTCATTACTTTTTAATTGGAGCTTTTCCAAAGCTACTGCCAAATCTTTGCTTAAAGACAGCTGGCCATTGATAATTGGAAGCATTTCGGCCCTTATTTACATGCGAATAGATCTAATTATGGTTAAAGAACTTTTAGGTAATATAGAAGCAGGCTATTATACTGTTGCGCAGAGAATTAGCGAATCTTTTTTATTTTTGACAGTGATAATTACTCAAACTGTCTTTCCAGTAGCTACAGAGACTAAAAAAATTAGCAAGGAGCTATATTATAGAAACTTGTTACTTATCTATGGAATTTTGACTAAAATAGCCTTCATAATCTGTTTAATTATATTTTTTAGTTCAGAGTTAATCATAAGATATATTTGGGGAGAGTTTTATATTGAGTCAATTAAGATTTTGCAGTTATATGTGTGGACTTCGTTTTTTGTTTTTTTAAGTAACGGTTCTTGGATCTTCTATATAAATGAGAACTTGCAAAAATTTTCAATGTATCGATTAGTATTAGGTGCCTTGGTCAATGTTGTGTTGAATATTATATTGATTAAAAGGTATGGTTTAGTAGGCGCTGCAGTTGCTTCTCTTATTTCTTATAGCATATCCAGTTATTTCTTTAATGCTTTTTCACGAAAATTACTACTCAACTTTAAACTTCAGACTTTAGCTTTATTGAACTTATTTAATCCCGCTTCTTATATTGAAGATTTCAATAGGTTTAGGGAAAGAAGAAAATGACAAGTATAAAAAGTATCAAATTCTCAAGCGATGATTTAATACCTATGAAAGCATCATTGGTTGACGACTATAAAGCCTTCTTTATTAAAAATGAAGGTTATATTTTAAAAATTAAGAAGGAATTAACCCATAAAGCTGAAATTGAAGATTTAACAAAGTTATTTTCGGAATTATATGAATTATCACTTATTCCTAAAACAGAGCCTATAATAGCTAATATTGATGGTGTAGAGCACATTGCTTTCCTCCAGGAAAAAATAAATCCTATTAATTATCCTTTTGAATGGACTCCATCAATGATTAAAGAAGTGGCATTATTAGTATTACAAATTGTCAAAATAGCTAACAAATACGGTTATACATTGAAAGATTCTCACCCATATAACGTAGTCTTTTCTCACAGTAAACCTTTATGGGTAGATATTGGAAGTTTTTATAAAGTGTCAGAACTAAAAGGAACTCATTTTGGTGCATTAGGAGAATTTTACCAGACAATTTATATACCTTTAGTTTTAGCCTCTCGTGGGTTATTAAATTTATCGAAATGTATATATAAAGAGACTTCATTGATTCCCGCAAATGAACTAATTTTTCTGAACCTACCTTTTTTTGTGAGATTTATCCCATCTTCTCTTGTTTTTAAAGTTATTAAATTTTATTTTATTTATAATAATCTCCCTACTAAAGATGAAACAAAAATAAGAAATAAATTAAAATCTCTGCCTTATGGTGCAATTTTTAAATTAGTTTATGATTTTGCAAAAAAATTGCGTTTTCCTTTAAGATTATCATTGAACAGATTAGAAAAAAAAGTTATGAATATTAAGATAAAATATTCTAACTCTCAATGGTCAAAATATTACGGTAGCAAATTTGAATACCCTAAGAGATTTAAAACAATAGGCGAATTGATGAAGAGATATAACATTAAAACAATCACTGATATTGGAGGTAATATAGGATTATTAGGCTTCTATTTAATCGATAATAAAATAATAGATATGTATACATGTATTGATGCTGACTTGCAGGCTATTGATATTGGTTATAATATTTCAAAAAGAAGAGGAGATAAAAACAGTCTCTTTCTACACACCAACCCTTTTATCCAAAATAAACCAAGACTTTTTATTCCATTATATGGAAGGTGTAAATCTGAATGTGTTACAGCTTTAGCGTTAACGCATCACTTAGTGCTATCACAGAATTATGACTTAGATTATTGTTTTGAAACTCTGAGCAAATTTACTACCAAATACGCTTTTATTGAATTTATGCCGATAGGGTTATACGATGGAAAGAATCCACCACCACCTGTACCCCCTTATTATAATATAGATTGGTTTAAAGAACATTTTTGCAGGTACTTTGATATTATTTTATACAAAGAAATTGACATTAACAGGATTTTATTTGTTGGAATAAAGAAACTTTGAAAAAATATGATAGAAAATTTTTATAACTCCTATAATTGCTGGGATCAGGTGGTGTTAAACTACAAAGGAATCCTAACTACCTGGGCTATTTTTTGGTATTTAAGCGTATATCTTAAAGGTGGATTATCACTACATCCCAGAGATAGTTTAACCTTAAATATAGGGCAGGATGGCACTGGAGAGCATTTTAAATCTCAAAATGATGTTTTTAAAGTTGAAATGTCCAATAAAAGTAAATGGGATTTCCCAGATAAAATTGAGGAAAGTCTTATTGCCATAGAAAGGCTTAAGGAATTTTTTAATAGTATTAAACCCAGACAGAAGATGAATGGAAAAGATGGTTTGAAGATATGGAAATTAATGTGCCAACTACTACAACTATGATATTTGGTCTTAATTACTATAAATTTAACATTAAGTATATAATTGATAAATATAAATTATTTAAAAATCATACTGTCTATTGGTATTATGCTGGGGTGAATACTAATGAGTACTATGATTTTAATCCAAAAGATATAGATATAACAAATATGATTTGGATGGCGAATACAGTGAGTGTTTATGCTTTGATAATAGCTATTTATACGGGATTTAATGAGATTTATTTGGTAGACATAGATCATAACCAAATATTTGTTTCTGATAAAGAAAATATTAGATTTTACAAGAAAGCTGAATTTCAAAATTCTGAAAATATTAATTTGAGTTGTTTAACAAATGATCTTATGGAAGCCTATAAAAGTTTTAAGCAAAAAAGTATTTTATCAAGAATAGTTAAAAATTCAAAAATATTAAATTGTTCAACAGAAAGTTTGCTTGATATGTTTATAAAAATAAAATTAAAGGATGTTATAAATGATAAAAAACATCAAAAATAAAATTAAGGCAATTGCTAATTATTTATTTTTAAAGAAGGTAGAGTGGAAAGATATAGAATATTTCGATGAATCCTGGAAGAGAAGGATTAGTATGTTGAGTAGTTTGATCCCCCCTGACACATCAAGTATTATGGATTTAGGATGTGGAAAATGTTGGTTAAAAGAATTTATCAAAAAAGAAATTAAGTATTATCCAGTAGATTATAAAAAAAGGAGCAGCGATACTATTGTTTGTGATTTTAATAAAAAAGAATTTCCAAATATTATAACTGATGTAATATTTTGTAGTGGGATTGTAGAATATATAGAAGAATGTAATTTAGACTGGTTTTTTAATTGCATACGAAAACACTCTAATATCTTAATCATTTCATACTGCAGTTTAGATTTAAATCCATCAATAAAAGTAAGAAAATCTTTTGGTTGGAAAAATCATTTTACAAAAAGTAATTTTGTAAAAATAATAGAGAAATTTGAATATACATTAGTTCAAGAGATAGACCCTGTTGATGGAAATAACTTATTTAAATTCCATAAAAAAATGGTTATAAAATGAAAATAATATCAGTATTAGATACGACAATTTGTGACTATAATCTCGGCAATCAAATTATTATGGAGGCGGTAAATAAGGTTATTAAAGAACTATTCCCTAATGATTTTATAATTCGCCTTCAATATGCTGAGAGATTTGGGAGACAATCATTAAAATACATAAAAAATTCACACTATACGTTCGTTGGGGGGACAAATTTATTATCAAGTCATATGATTATATATTCACAGATAGGATTAAAACTAAGGCATCTGCCCTATGTAAAAAATAAATTAATTCTCATTGGTGTTGGATGGTGGCAATATCAGTCAAAGCCAGAC
>CALDSV010000001.1 GCA_937924475.1 uncultured bacterium | reverse complement strand
TCCTACTGATGTAGAGTGTTTTGATCTTGCTCAGTCAAATAGTGAACATTCAAGACATTGGTTTTTTAGAGGTATTTTGCTTATAGATGGTAACCCTGTAGAAAAATCTTTATTTGAAATTGTAAAAGAGCCTCTTAAAAGGAATTACAGAAATTCAATAATTGCCTTTAAGGATAATTCAAGCGCTATATATGGAGCAAAAATCAACTATCTAAAACCTAAGAGTCCGGGAAGTCCTTGCCCTTTCGAGATTAAAAAACAACTCAATCATTTGATTTTTACAGCAGAAACTCATAACTTTCCCACAGGTGTAGCTCCTTTCCCTGGAGCTGAGACAGGCACAGGTGGAAGAATTCGTGATGTTCATGCCACTGGAAAGGGAGCTTTAACCATAGCAGGAACTGCAGGATACTGTGTGGGTAATCTCTATATTCCCGGATATGAACTGCCTTGGGAAGACAAATCTTTTCAGTATCCGAGTAATTTAGCTAAACCTCTTCAAATAGAAATTGAAGCAAGCAATGGTGCCTCAGACTATGGAAATAAATTTGGAGAACCCGTAATTACAGGCTTTACTCGGTCTTTTGGAATGAGGCTTTCTGATGGAGAGAGGATAGAATGGGTAAAGCCAATCATGTTTACTGGTGGCATAGGCCAAATAAATTCAATTCATACTGAAAAAGATTCACCTAAGAAGGGAATGTATGTGGTAAAAATTGGAGGCCCTGCCTATAGAATTGGGATAGGTGGAGGAGCTGCTTCTTCAGTGGTTTCAGGAGAACTTAGCGAAGAACTTGATTTCAATGCTGTTCAACGCGGCGATGCTGAAATGGAAAACAAACTCAACCGTGTTGTTCGTGCTTGCGTTGAGCTTGGGCAGAAAAATCCTATTGTAAGTATCCATGACCAAGGTGCAGGGGGAAATTGCAATGTTGTCAAAGAGCTGGTTTATCCAGAAGGAGCTAAGATTGACATAAGGAGAGTAATAGTTGGTGATGAAACACTTTCAGTTCTTGAAATATGGGGAGCTGAATATCAGGAAAATGATGCCCTTCTTATAAAAAAGGAAAATGTAAATTTATTCAAAGAAATCTGTAAAAGAGAACGTCTTCCTTGGTCAATTATTGGAGAAGTTACAGGTGATGGAAGACTCATAGTTTTTGACAGCCAAGATGGGAAAGTATTAGTGGATTTTGTCCTTAAAGATGTTCTTGGTGAGATACCAAAAAAAGAGTTTAGGCTTGAGACTATAAAGAGAAAACTGGAACCACTTAAAATCCCTCAAGATTTAACTATTAAAGAGGCTTTAAATCGCGTCTTAAGGCTTCTTTCAGTAGGTTCAAAAAGATTTCTTACCAATAAAGTTGATCGCTCTGTTACAGGACTTATTGTAAGACAACAGTGTACGGGTCCAGTAGGACTCACTGTTTCTGATGTTTGTGTAGTAGCGCAAAGTTATTTTAACCAAAGAGGTATTGCTCATGCCATTGGAGAGCAACCCATAAAGGGCTTAATTAATCCTCAAGCAATGGCAAGACTTTCAGTAACTGAGGCATTGACAAACATAGTTTGGGCAAAAATAACAGCTTTGGAAGATATAAAATGTTCTGCCAACTGGATGTGGGCTGCAAAGCTTCCTGGAGAGGGAGTAAGGCTTTACAGAGCTGCAGAGGCAATGGCAGATTTTATGATTAAACTTGGAATAGCCATAGACGGTGGTAAAGATTCTCTATCCATGGCAGCGAAAGCAAAAATTAAGGAGGGTATAGAAGTTATTAAATCGCCTGGTAGTCTTGTCATATCAGCCTATGCACCTTGTCCAAATATTAACAAAGTAATCACTCCTGATATTAAAGCTCCTGGCGACAGTTTAATTATCTTCATTGATTTATCTAAAGGAAAGAGAAGACTGGGTGGGACAGCTCTTGCCCAATGTTTTGGACAATTGGGGGATGAATGTCCAGACATGGAAGATCCTATGCTTTTGAAAAAAGCTTTTAATAAAGTGCAGACTTTCATAGATAAAAATCTAATTCTTTCAGGCCATGATATATCAGATGGCGGACTCATAACTGCTCTTGTTGAGATGGCTTTTTCAGGAAGTGGTGGGTTAAGGATTAAAATAGAGCATGGAGAATCAATTATTCCCGAGCTTTTCAGTGAAGAACCGGGCTTGCTTATGGAAGTTCATAAAAGAAAAGTTAAAAGAGTAAAAAATTTTCTTAGGGAAGAAGAAATCCCCTTTTATGAAATTGCTGAAACACTCTGCGATGATTTAATTGAAATAGAATACAAGGGAGAAAAGATTTTCTCCGAAGAGATGACAAAATTAAGAGATCTCTGGGAAGAGACAAGCTATCAAATTGACAGACTTCAGGCAAATCCTGAATGTGTGGATGAGGAAAAAAAGGTTATTTATGGAAGAAAAGCACCTAAGTATGAATTAACTTTTATGCCTGAAAAAACACCCACAGTAATAATAAAAAAGACAAATAAGCCTCTTGTTGCTATTATGCGGGAAGAGGGTAGCAATGGTGACAGAGAAATGGCAGCAGCTTTTTATCTTGCAGGTTTTGAGCCTTGGGATATATGTATGCAAGATCTAATAGACAGAAAAATTTCGCTAAAACGATTCAAGGGTATAGCTTTTGTTGGAGGATTTAGTTTTGCTGATGTGCTTGATTCAGCCAAAGGATGGTCTGGTTGTATAAGATTCTCTCATCTACAGAGAGAATTTGAAGAATTTTACCAAAGAAAGGATACTTTTAGTCTCGGTGTTTGCAATGGCTGCCAACTTATGGCACTCTTAGGTTGGGTTCCCATCAAGGGAATTGAAGATACAAAGCAACCTCGCTTCATATGGAATAAATCAGGTAGATTTGAGTCACGTTGGTGTACTGTGAAAATCCTTCCCTCTCCTTCAATTATGCTGAAAGGAATGGAAGGTTCTCAATTTGGTGTTTGGGTAGCCCATGGAGAAGGTAGGGCCTATTTCCCTGATGAAAATATTCTAAAAGAGATTTTATCAAAAGGTCTTGCTCCAATTCGTTATGTGGATGATGAAGGAAATATCACTGAGACTTATCCCTTTAATCCAAATGGTTCTCCTTATGGTATTACTGCTTTATGCACTGAAGACGGTCGTCATCTTGCAATGATGCCTCATCCAGAAAGAGCATTCTTGCTTTGGCAATGGCAGTGGATTCCAAAAGATTGGAACAAACTTAAAGCTTCTCCTTGGCTTAAGCTTTTCCAAAATGCAAGGATTTGGTGCGATAGCTTTTAAATTATCTTCCTACAACCTCACCCAATTTGAAGATGGGCAAATACAATGAAATTACTATAAAGCCTATAGTAACACCCAGAAATACTATTAAGGCTGGTTCAAGCATATTCATGAGGTTAGCAACAGCATTATCAACTTCTTCATCGTAAAAGTCAGATACTTTGTTTAACATTTCATCTGTAGCTCCTGTGGATTCACCCACACTTACCATCTGGATGAATACTGGATGGAATAGATCTGGTCTTAATTTCAACACCTCTGTAAGGGATTTTCCTGCAGTTATATCCCTTATCATTTCTATGACCACATCTTCTATCACTTTGTTTCCTGATGCTTTTGCAGAAATCTCCATACTGTTAAGAATTGGTACACCGCTTCCAAGCAAAGTACCCAGAGTTCTGGCAAATCTGGAAAGAGAGGATTTAAGGATGATAGATCCTAAAAGAGGTACTTTAAGTAGAATGTTATCAGTTATTTTCTTACCACGGGAGGTTTTGCGAAATAATCTTATGAAAATAATGAACCCTATCATTCCCATCAAAATAAATACTCCTGTTTGAACCATGAAATTACTTAGAGCAATTGTAATTCTTGTTGGCAGAGGTAATTGTAGCCCCATTTCACCAAAAAGTTTGGCAAACGTTGGAATTACAAAGATCATTATAATTGCCACTACTAATGTAGCTACACCTATTACAATAGTAGGATAAATCATAGCACTTATAATTTTTCTCTTTAGTTTAATTATTTTCTCAAAATAATCAGCCATTCGGAAAAGAACTTTATCAAGCATACCACCTTCTTCACCAGCCCTTACCATGTTTATATAAAGGGAATTAAATATCTTAGGATGCTTTCTCATAGCTTCCGCAAGGGAAGAACCTTTCTCTATGTCATTTCTCATTTGGATCAGCACTTTCCTGAAATTTTTATTTTTTATTTGTCCTATTAAGGCTTCAAAGGCTTGAACAATAGGTACTCCTGACGAAAAAAGAGTAGCAAATTGACGAGTAAAGAAAAGAATTTCTTTCTGTGAAACTCCTCCCCTTAGTCTTAAGATTTTCCCTTCTTCTTTCTCTTTTATAAAGCTTGGTATAATACCTTGCTTTCTAAGGGTTAAGATTAAATCACCTTCGTTAGGAGCTTCTGTTTCTCCACTTACAATCACTCCCTCTTCTGTCCTACCCTTCCAGATAAAAATTGTGGGCATTATCTTAACCTCTTAAAGCTTTCTAAAAGATTACAATTTTTATTCCAAAAAATGCAAGTATCAGAGGTAAAATAAAAATAAAGATTTTTAAAAAATTTTTCATTGAATTTCCTTTAACATATTCTGTAATCAAACCATTAATTCCATAAAAACCATGAAAGAGGGCAGAAAGGAGAAACACTATATTGAAAATCTTCCAAGAGGGATCAACAAGTCTTTGCATGACAGCTTCATAGGAATAATTGTCATGGCCTAAAAAATGCATTAGGATGAAATGATACATTAAACCGAAGAGAAGAATTACACCTGTTATTCTATGTAAAAGCCAACTAAACATCAAAGCACCTCCCTTAGAAAATAGAAAGTGCCAATAATCCACAATACACCCACTACTAAGGCGCCCATATATGCCATAGTTTTCTGGTATTTTGTTGATATCCCAAATTCAAGGAGGGTAATTCTTAATCCTGCAAATACATGCATGAGAACTATGGCAAAAAGAATTAGTTCACCAAATTTTAAAAGAGGATTTTTCATGATTGCCATGATTTTATTGTATGCCACCGGATCTTTTAGATGACTCAATACAAAAATATGGGCTATTAAATAAAAAGTAAGTATTATGCCAGTAATTCTATGGGTAATCCATGCTAAGGAACCGATATTCCAACGGTATCTCATTCCTGGCCTCCTTTAAATCCTTTTTTTATAGCAAGTCTTTTTAATTTTAGTATGTGCTTTGTAATGTCTATTTCCTTAGGACAGACCTCTACACAATTAAAAATTGAATGACAACGCCAAATACCGTCTTGACCTGTAATAGCCTTTAGTCTTTGTTCTGTTGCTTTATCTCTTGTATCAAAGAGAAATCTATAAGCTTTAAGCAGAGCAGAAGGACCTAAATATTCTTTATCAGACCAAAAGACTGGACAAGAGGTAGTGCAACTTCCACACATAATACAAGTTATAGATTCAAGAATTTTATGCTGATCTTGGGGTGACTGAATTCTCTCTCTTTGAGGTGGTGGTTCTTCATTTATGAGATAAGGTAATACTTTATCATTCTTCTGAAAGAATAGGGTCATATCTACTACTAAGTCTTTTATTACAGGTAAAGAGGGAAGAGGCTCAATTTCAATTATTTCTGGTAAGTCTTTTACAAGAGTTTGGCAGGCAAGTCTATTTTTCCCATTAATTTTCATTGCACAGGAGCCACATACACCATGGGCACAGGATTTTCTGAATGTTAAAGTTCCGTCCATTGTTTCCTTGATTTTTATGAGTCCATCTAAAACTCTTTCCATGTTATTGAGTTTTACTCTAAATTCATCCCATCTTGTTTTAGGTGTTTCATTAGGTAAATATCTTTTGATTTTAAAGGTATAATATTTGATCATTAGTATTTCCTCTCCTCCGGCTTAAATCTTGTTATTTTAACAGGTTTATATTTGAAAGTGATACCTTTTTCCGTTTGAAATGCTAAGGTATGCTTCATCCAATTTTCATCATCTCTTTTTGGATAATCTTCTCTGTAATGAGCACCTCTACTTTCTGTCCTCTGTAAAGCACTGGAAGCAATAACCTCTGCTAAGGTTAACATATGACCAAGTTCAATGGCTTCAAGAAGATCGGTATTGAAAGTCTTTGATTTATCAGTAATTTCTATTTCTTTATATCTTTCTTTTAAGGTTTTTATTTCATCAACAAGTAATTTCAATTCCTCTTCTGTTCTAAAAACTGAGCATTTGTCCATCATTGCTTGTTGAAGCTCTTTTCTAATGGAGGCTACTGTCTCTTTGCCTTTGTTATTTTTGAGCATCTCTAAACATTCTATAATAAGAGCTAATCTTTCCTTCTTTACTTTACCTTTTGTAGAACTCTTAAGAATAGAACTTGCTGCTTTTCCTGCTCTCCTTCCAAATACTACTGTATCTAAAAGAGAATTACATCCTAATCTATTGGCTCCATGAACTGAAACACAGGCGCATTCCCCAGCTGCGAAAAGGCCTTGCACAAAAGATCCATCCACATCCCTTAGCACTCTTCCATCAATATCTGTGGGAATTCCACCCATAGCATAATGAGCAGTGGGAACCACAGGTATAGGTGCTTCTGAAGGGTCAATTCCCATGTAAATTTTACAGAAGGTTGTTATTTCAGGAAGTCTCTCATGAAGGATTTTCTTATCTACGTGCCTTAGATCAAGATAAACATAATCTTGTCCATCAATTCCTCTTCCTTCTCTTATCTCACTGAGAATTGCACGAGATACCATGTCTCTTGGCGCAAGATCTTTTATTGTAGGAGCATATCTTTCCATGAATCTTTCACCTTTACCATTTATAAGAATTCCACCTTCACCCCTTGCTCCTTCGGTAATTAGAATTCCCAGTCCGTAAAGTCCAGTAGGATGAAATTGGAAGAATTCCATATCCTCAAGCGGTAAACCTTGCCTAAAAAGCATGCTCAGGCATTCACCAGTGCTTGCATAAGCATTAGAGGTGACTTTAAAAATTTTACCGTATCCGCCACTTGCTATAATAACTATTTTTGCTTCAAATACATGAATTGAGCCATCTTTTATATTAATGGCTATGACGCCCTGAATTGCTTGGTTTTCAATAACTATATCAATAACTTGAAATTCTTGGAAAAATCTTACACCTCTTAGTTGACATTGCTCGTAAAGAGCAAAAAGTACAGCATGTCCAGTTCTGTCAGCAGAATAACAAGCACGTCTTACTGGTGCTTTGCCAAAATCTCTTGTATGCCCGCCAAATCTTCTTTGAGCAATTTTGCCCTCAACAGTACGAGAGAAAGGAACTCCCATATGTTCTAACTCAATAATAGTGGGTATAGCATCATAACACATAATTTCAATAGCATCTTGATCTCCAAGAAAATCACTTCCCTTTACAGTGTCATAGGTATGCCATTCAGGACTATCTTCTTCTTCATTTCCTAAGGCAGCTCCAATTCCTCCTTGAGCTGCTGTAGAGTGAGAACGAGTAGGATAAAGCTTACTTAAAACACCTACAGTTCCATTTTCTATACATTCAATGGCAGCTCGGCATCCTGCAAGACCTGAACCTATGATAATAGTGTCAAAATAATGTTTGTTGATCTCCATGAGCCTCTCCTTATTTGCAAAAGTTATTTTATTTTGTATAATTTATTACACACTATGTCAAGTATAGGAGGACAAAAATGGGATATGTTCCAAGCCCTAGTTATAGTATAACACTAAGGGTAGAGATTGAAAACAGAATAGGAATGTTTGCAAAAATCGCCTCTGCTATAAGTGGTGCTGGTGGAGATTTGGGTTCTATTGATATTGTAAAGGTAGAGAAAGGAAGAATTATAAGAGACATAACAGTAAATGCTCGCGATGAAGAGCATGAGAAAAAAATAATTAAAGCCTTAAAACACATTGAGGGTGTGAAAATTTTAAGAGTGATGGATAGAACCTTTCTTGTTCATGAAGGAGGTAAAATTGGAATATACAACAGGATAAATGTTAAAGGTAGAGAAGATCTTTCAAGAGTTTATACTCCGGGTGTTGCTCGAGTTTGTCTTGATATCTATAAGAATCCTGATCATGTATATCGCTATACGATAAAGGGAAATACAGTAGCAGTCATAACAGATGGTACCGCAGTGCTGGGACTTGGAAATATTGGACCTGATGCAGCAATGCCAGTGATGGAAGGTAAGTGTATGCTCTTCAAAGAGTTTGGTGGTGTTGATGCCTTTCCAATAGCAATAAGAACAACAAATGTGGATGAACTTGTTGATATAATTAAAAAAATCTCGACTCCCTTCGGAGGTATCAATCTTGAGGATATTGCTGCTCCACGATGTTTTGAAGTGGAAAGAAGACTTCGTGAAGAACTTAATATACCAGTAATTCACGATGATCAACATGGTACAGCCATTGTAGTCTTAGCTGCGCTGATAAATGTAGGGAGAATCTTAAAAAGAGACATAAGGGATCTAAAAATTGTTATAGCAGGAGCCGGTGCTGCTGGAACTGCCACTGCTTACATGTTATTAGACTATGGCATTAAAGATATAGTTGTCTGTGATAGATCTGGGGTTGTTTACGAAGGCAGACAAGAAGATATCGATCCATATAAGGAAGAATTAGCAAAGATAACTAATCCACGAAAGATAAAAGGGACTCTATCAGATGCTCTGGTAGGTGCTGATGTGTTTATTGGACTTTCTGCTCCTAACATTGTTAAACCAGAAGATATTGAGAGAATGGCGAAAGACAGAGTGGTTTTTGCATTGGCAAACCCAGACCCTGAAATTGCTCCAGAACTTGCTATGCCACTTGTAAGAATTATGGCAACAGGAAGATCCGATTATCCTAATCAGATTAATAATGTTCTGGCCTTTCCAGGATTATTCAAAGGACTTCTTGAGGTACGGGCAAAGGGAGTTGATAAAGAAATATTTTTTACAGCTGCTAATGCCATTGCTAATATAATCAAAGATGAAGAACTGAATGAAGATTATATTATTCCCAGTATTTTTAACAAGAAAGTAGCTCAGGTAGTATCTCATGCAGTGGCAGAAAAGGCAAGGAAATTAAAATGGGCAAGATAATAAATATTGACTTTTTTTGAATTTTTTAATATTATCATTAAAATCCTAAATAAGGAGGGGGTACATGAAAAGAGCTTTGGTGATTTTATTGAGTACTTTTTTTATTTTTTCCCTGGTTTTTGGTATTTCAGCAACCTCAGAGGCTTCGAAGAAGTTTTATATTAAGTGGGGTGCTACTTCTGTCCGCTCTGGTCTTTATGCAAATACTGTTGCCATGGCAAAGGTGGTTAATAAAGCATATCCAGGGGAGATAGAAGTTACTGTTGTGGAGACAGGTGGATTTCTTGAAAATCTGTCAAGATTGCAAAGAAAGGCAATTCATATAGGTCCTGCCGATGCTGCAGCAGGTTATGCAAATTACATGGGAATAATTGACTATCAAGGAAAAGCAAATCCTAATCTCAGAACTCTTTGGGGAGGCTACATTACACCTATTCACATTGTAGTTAGTGAAAAAAGCGGTGTGAAGGATGTAAAACAACTAAATGGTGTTGATTTTGCTATGAATCCTGGGACAACTTCAGGAAGAGTGGTAGAATTGTTTTTTAAAGCTTTAAATATTAGCCCAAATTACAAAATGATGGGAATAGGTGCAAGTGTAGATGCTATGAAGTCAGGTGTTGTAAAGGGTTGGTATAAAGCTGGATATAAAGATTCTGCAATTTTAGACCTTGAGGCAAATATGGATATAAGAATACTTCCAGTATCTAAAGCACTTATTGATCAATTCAATAAGGTTTATCCTGGTCAAGGATTGATGATGGAGATACCGGCAGGATTATTCAAGAGCGTTAAAAAGTCTCAACCAAGCTTAGCCTATGTGGTAACAGATTTTGTTGATAAAGATATGCCAGAGGATGTGGTTTTTAAGATCGTTAAAGCAGTATATGAGAACAGAAAAGAGATTGTTGGTTCTCTTGCAACTTTAAAAGAGGGTAATTTTGAGGATATGTTTGGTATGGCAGTGAAATACTGTGACGTTCCACTACATCCAGGAGCAGTCAAATTCTACAGAGATGTTTTAAAAGTTAAAGTGCCTGATAAACTTATTCCTCCCGAAATGAAAAAGAAATAGGAGGCAAAAATGAGAAAAAATTTTTTTATCATAGCTATTTTAATAATTGCATTCCCTCTATTGGTTTTTGCTCAACCAACTGTAACAATAAACCCAGCCAAAGGCGAACCAGCAACAGTAATAACCATAGAAGGAAAAGGATTTCAACCAAGTGAAGAAATTGATATCATTATTACTCTTGATGAAGGTGAGAAAGTTGCTTTAGGAACAGAAAAGGTTGATGTAATCACTACCGATGAAAAGGGATTTTTTTTAGTAAAATCTGGTATCCCTATAAATGCAAAAGTCGGTAAACATAAAATAGACATAATTGGTAACAAAGGTAGTCAAGTAGAGACATTTATAGAAGTCACACCAAAAGAAAATAAATAGAGAAGGAGACTAATCAGGAATAATGCGTGAATTAAGGGGTCTGTGGAAGTTAATTCTAAATATTCTTGTTGGATTATGGGGATTATTTATATTGTATACTGCTCTTTTGTACGCCCTGCATCCTTTGCTTCAGGGCGGTATTTCCCTTTCCGTAGGTCTTGCTATTGTATTTTTAGTTTATCCCTTTTCAAAGAGAATGCTCAAATGGAATGTGCCTAAAATCCTCCAGTACCTAATTACAGGCACCAAGAATGCTCCTTCTTTGGTTGATCTAATCTTTCTGGCCATGAGTCTCATTCCTTGTATTTACATCATGATTCATTGGGAAGATATAGTCAGGAATCCTGGAGTTTTTGAAGATTATCATTTAATTTTGGCAGTTTTACTTGTAATAGCTCTTTTAGAGGGAACAAGAAGAGCCTTAGGGTTAACAATTCCAATTCTTGTATTATTCTTCATTCTCTATACAATTTACGGACCTCATATCCCAGGAAGATTTGGCCATCCTGGATTTAGTCTTACTGATATACTTTATCAGTTATACCTAATGACTGAGGGAATATGGGGATTACTTACTGATATGGCAAGTAGAATAATAGCACCTTTTATAATCTTTGGTCCTATACTTTTTGCCACTGGAGTAGGTTCAACTGTTATGGAGCTTTCTACATATTTTGGAGGAAAAATGAGGGGTGGACCTGGACATGTATCTGTTATTTCAAGCTCTCTTTTTGGAATGCTAAGTGGTTCTTCTGTTGCAAATGCTGCTACAACCGGTTCCTTTACTATCCCTCTTATGAAAAAGTTTGGTTTTTCCAGATCTTTTGCTTCAGCAGTTGAAGCTGCCGCTTCCTCTGGTGGACAAATCATGCCTCCAATAATGGGAGCTGGTTGTTTTATAATGGCTGAATTTCTTAATATTCCTTATACCAGCATCATGATCGCAGGTTTAATTCCTGCTATAATCTACTTTGCTGGTATTGCTGCTGGAATATGGATTGAAGCTGGCAGAACAGGCATGGGTAAACTTCCAAAGGAACTTATGCCCGAGCTAAAAAATATCTTAAAACCAAATAGAATTTTAGGTTTTGTTTTACCTATTGGTACCTTAGGAATATTGCTCTTTATGTTTTTCCCTGCCCAAATATGTGCTGCCTGGGCAATTGTTGTTTCTGTTTTATTTTTCATATTGTTTGGAGGTCCACTAAAGACAAGAGATGTATGGAATAGATTAAAATCAATCTGGGGTGGACTCTATGAGGGTGTTGTAAAAGCTTTAGCCTGGTTGATGATAATGATGGCTTGTGTTCAAATTGCTGTAAGTCTTATTTCTCTTACAGGTTTTGGAGTAAAAGTTTCCGAATTAATTATTGAAATATCAGGCTACAATGTATATCTTGCCTTAATCGCTACAATGCTTACTGCCATAATTCTGGGAATGGGTATGACAACTACAGCTGCCTATGTTATTGCAGCTGCTGTTTTGGTGCCAGCCTTGCAGCAAATGGGGATTAATCCCTTAGCAGCTCATCTTTTCATCTTTTATTTTGCCATTAAGTCAGGTTTAACACCACCTGTGTGCATAACTGTTTTTACCACTACTGCTATTGCTGGTGGAAGCTGGCTAAAGGCTGCCTGGAATTCAATGAAATTGGGAATTGGCGGATATATAATGCCCTTCTTCTTTATATTCGTACCGGCCTACTTAATGAAAGGTCCTGCCTGGGAAGTTTTATTCATTTTCATAGGTGCCTTTGTTGCTATGTTTGCTATTGAGGCAGGAGTTCTTGGTTATTGGAAGAAACCAGCCACTCCTCTTGAAAGGGCTTTATATATTTCTGGAGGCTTGATAATGATGGCACCTGGACATTGGACTTTCATTGGATTAGCAATTTTTGTCTTAGGACTTTTATTAGAAAAATTTGATGTACAAATACCTCTCATAGCTAAAAGGCCTGTACAGATAGTAAAAAAATAGAACAATTGAATAATAAGTTTTTAGAGGAGCTCGAGGAATTTTCCAAGAGCTCCAATTTTATCTTCCTATGTCTAAAACTTGACTTTTCAGTCAGGCTTTAAGATATTATTGTTTATGAATAGAAAAGTTGCCTTCATTTATGATGATATCTACTTGAAGCATGAAACTCCTTATGGACATCCTGAATCAAAAGAGAGGCTTGTTGCCATTATAAATCAATTAAAAGCAGTAGGGTTGTGGGATAAACTTCTTCATTTGAAACCAAGAAAAGCGACCATTGAGGAATTATTATTAGTGCATGAACCTAATTACATTGAAAGAATAAAGAATTCATCACCTGGATATGTGGACCCTGATACTTATATTTGTGAAAATACCTATGAAGTAGCCCTCTATGCTGTTGGTGGAGTTTTGGAATCCATTGACGGAGTTTACAAAAGAGAATTTGATAGGGCTTTTTGTGCAATAAGACCCCCAGGTCATCATGCTGAGATGGATGCTGCTATGGGTTTTTGTATTTTTAACAATATTGCCATAGGTGCAGCCTATGCTAAAAAATTAGGTTACAAAAAGATTTTTATAATAGACTTTGATGTACACCATGGAAATGGAACTCAGCACGTTTTTGAGGATGATTGTTCTGTTTTCTATTTTAGTTCCCATCAATTTCCCTTTTATCCTGGCACAGGCAGGGAATTGGAAATTGGCAAGGGACCAGGAGAGGGTTGCACATACAATGTTCAACTCAGAGCAGGTTCTGGTACTCGGGAATATTTAACAGTTTTTCAAGATATTCTTCCACAAAAAATTAGAGAGAATAATCCTGACTTAATACTTGTCTCAGCGGGTTATGATATGCATCAGGATGATCCCATGAGTTACATAAATGTAACAACAGAAGGCGTAAGAAGCATTGTAAGAAGTATTATTAATTCATCATACGCTCCTAAGATATTCGTTCTTGAAGGTGGCTATAACCTTAAATCCTTAGCAGAATGCGTTCAAGTAACTATTGAAGAGTTGTTAACTTAATCCTTCCATAAAAACAATCCAGTATCCTCATCAAAGGTTCTTTCATAAGGTTCTCCGTCCAGTTCAATAATTTCAAATTCAAAGGCAAAAACATCTGCTTCAAAGAGATGTCCACCTATGGATGAGTAATCTTTTCTTGATAAAATTATATGTAAATGGGCAAAAGGTTCGTCTTCTTTTATTGAAATATTTCCCTTTAGAGATAAGATTTCCATAGGCTCTTTAATTTCTTCCCAAATATACTGTCTTTTTTCTTGATCATAATAGCCGATTTTTGCTCTACTTACAGCTCCTATTCCGCTTATAAGTCCTGCCTTTATAGAATTTTCTTTTAGAATTTTTGTTATTTCTGATATTATTTCATCTCCTTTCAAAAGTCTTCCTTTGATGACTCTTTTGATTTTGAAATCTCTAAGCATTTTTAGCCCTCCTTTAGTCTTTCTGCGAGTATTTCTAAAGAATGTTTCACTTGCAGGGATAATCCTTCTTTGTCCACTCCTCCTCTAATTTGCATAACACAGCCAGGACAGTCTGTGCAGACAAGTTTAACTTCTGTTTTTTTAATATTTTCCAATTTTCTCTTTAGAATTGTTTTTGAAATCTCTGGAAATTTTAGAGAATAGGAACCACCCATGCCACAACAGGTATCAGACTCAAACATCTCTGTAAGTTGTAGCCCCGCGCTTATTAAGCTCTCCCTTGGTTGTATGTATATTCCGAGACTTCTTATTAGATGACAAGGGTCATGATATGTAAAGCTTTGAGGGGAGGTGGACTTAAACTTAATTTTTTCTTCTTTAATGAGTTCATTTATTAATTCAGAGGCATCTTTTACCTTTTTTGATAATGCTTCCGCCTTTTTAATTAATTCTTCATTGAAATTTTGCTCCTGAAGGTCTTTAGTAAACTGCTTTTTCAAGGCTACAGTACAAGTAGGACAGGCAGAGATTACATAATCAGCCTCGTAAGGAAAGAGGGCTTCAATGTTTTGTTTTGCGTTATTTGCTGCCACATCCATCACACCAGAGTATCGAGCTGGAGCTCCACAGCATGTTTGCTCTTCAGGAAACAATACCTCTATGCCTGCAGAATTTAAAATTTTTACCAGAGCTTCACCAATCTCTGGATAGGCAAAGTCAATTAAACAACCAGCAAAAAATATGACTTTTTTGTCAAATTTTTGTTGTTTAATCTCCTTAAATCTATCCCTAAAAGGAATATCAGAAATAGCAGGTAGGCTTCTGTCTTCAGTTAAATCTGAAAGGAATAAAGGAAGATGTCTTATAAATCCTTCTCTTTCAAAAGGTTTTTGAAGTTTAGAGACAGCTTTCAAAATAGAATGAAAAAGTTTTCTGTTATTCACTATTGAATAAATGGCTTTGGTTTTAAAGTTTAATCCCTCTTCCTTAGAGAGTCTTTTTCTAATCTCTAAGATAAGCCCCGGAATATCAATTTTACCAGGACATACTTTTAAACAATTACCACACTGTATGCATAGCCCCTGAATGTCTTTAGAGGCTTTTAGTCCTTCTGTCCAAGCAGTAAGTATAGTGCCAATACCGCCTGTGTATACTTTGCCGAATACATGTCCTCCGATAAGCCTGAAAACAGGGCATACATTGAGGCAAGAAGCGCAACGAATGCATTGGAATGTTTGCTTAAAAATAGGATCTTTTGCCATAGCACTACGATTATTGTCAAAAAGTATTATGTGGAACTCTTTCTGTGAACCATCAAAGTGAGTATAGGGTTTATTAACAAAGGATATATAGCTTGTGATTAATTGAGCTGTGGCACTTCTTGGTAAAGCTCTGATTATTGGGAAAATGTCTTCAAATTTAGCTACCAGTTTTTCTACTCCTACTACTGCTACGTGAATTTTTGGTAAAGCCATTGTAAGCCTTGCATTTCCTTCATTAGTAAAAATTAATAGTGTTCCAGTTTCAGCTACTGCAATGTTTGCACCTGTTATACCCATTTCAGCAGCCAAAAATTTTCTTCTAAGATGTTTTCTTGCAAATTTCACCATTTTGGAAATATCAGGTTCTATGGGTTCTACTTTTTTTGTAAAAACCTCTGAGACATCATATCTTGTAAGATGAATTGCAGGAAGAACCATGTGAGAAGGTCTTTGGCCTGCCAGTTGAATTATCCATTCTCCAAGATCAGTTTCGTTTACTTCTATTCCTTCTTCTTTTAGATATTTATTTAGATGAATCTCCTCTGTTGCCATAGATTTAGATTTAACTATGCTTTTAACATTGTTTTTTTTAGCAAGCTCTATGATATATTTTCTGATCTCATCAGGTTTATTTGTATAGAAAACCTTGGCGCCATTTTTTTTAGCTGATTTAATAAAAGTGTCTATTATTTCATTAAGATTTTCGGCCACATAGGCTTTCAAGGTGGCAATTTTATCTCTAATTTCCTCAAAATCAAGTCCTTCATAGGCTTTACGTCTACTTACTGCATAAGCTTCTGAAAAACGAGTTAATGCTCCTGCAAGATTTGCATTCTGAAGTGCTTTTTTTATTTCTTCTTTAATCACTTAAAGTCCTCCTAAAAATTATTTACTGCTAATATTAAGAGCCTTTCAGGACCATGAACTCCGATTGTTAAGACTCTTTCAATGTCTGCAGTTCTGCTTGGTCCACTTATAATAGTCATGTAAGGAATTTTCGAAATAGGAATTTTTTTCATAACTTCTTCTAAAGTTTGCTCAATTCTATTTAGCGGTAAAATAGCTATGTGAATTTCTGGTAAAATAGAACAAAGTCTTTTAAAAATACTATCAGAAATCTCTACAATGCTTCCAGTTTCTGCAATACCATAATCTACCTCATTTATTCCAATTTTTGCTGAAGATGCTGAGTTTTGATCTATATTAAATTCAATTTGAGGTATTTCTTTTAGTAAGGAATCTTTATCAACTCCATCAAGAAAAGGAGAATCATGCCATACCACTTCTTTTGTTGAAGTAACTTGTGTATTTTTTGCTATGAAATCTTTTATAAAATCAATTGCCTCTGATTTGCTGTTGAAATAATGAACCTCAGCATTTATTGCTTCAGCCTTTTGTTTAAAAAGTTCAAACATTAATATTCCTCCTCATTTTTTAGAAATCAAAAAATTAACTTTGATTTTCTGCTCTGTAGGATTGGGCAAGGAGGTTAACTGTATGAATAACATTGCAATTTCCACCAAATCTATGGAGTCCCTCAAAAAGCTCCATCATGCAGGCAGGGCAGCCTGTGCATACAGCATCTGCTTCTGTAGTTTTTATATCATCTACCTTAGATTTTGATATTTTTAGAGCTGTATCAGAATGAGTAAGATGATAGCTTCCTCCACTACCACAACAGGCATCAGGTTTTTTCATTTCTATTAGCTTTATGCCCGGAATCATTTTTATTAATTGTCGCGGCTCGTTGAAGACTTTCATTGATTTTTTAAGGTGACAGGAATCATGATAGGTTACTTTTAATTCCACTTTTCCTTTTGGTTTTTCAAATTTGATAACTTTCAGAAGAAAACTTGATATGTCATAGACTTTTCCAGACCATTTTTTTGCTCTCTCTTCATAATCCGTTCCTTCAAGTATTATGGGATATTCATGTTTTAAAGCACTTCCGCAGGAACCACAGACGGTAATAATGTATTGAGCATTACTTTTCTCAAAAGTATCAATGTTTCTCTTTGCCAATTCTATTGCCGTTTCTATATCACCATGGACCATAACAGGCATACCGCAGCAATTTTGGCTCTTAGGAGTAATTACGGTAATATTATTTCTTTGAAGGACGTAAATTAAGTCATCTCCTACTTGGGGATAAAGATAGTTTACAGAACATCCTGTGAAGAAGATGGCGCTGCATTGAGGCTCCTTAGCTTCTATAATTTCATTAACCTTATCTCTAAAGCTTTCCTTAGAAAGTTCAGGCACAATAAATTTTTCGTCAAGTCTTGGATTTATGGCTTTTAAAAATCCTTTTGGTTTTCTTTTTTTATCTCCTTCTGACTTAAGAAATAAGCCTTGCATGGCTGCAAAGGCTTTCATCCCTTTATCAAAAAATTCAGGATTTTTGAGAAGTCCAAAGAGGGCTTTTTTCACAAAAGGTAAGCCTTTTTTCTTTACAATAGCCGACCTTAAGCCAAGAATTATTCTGTCAAAACGTACCCCAGAAGGGCAAGCCATCATACAGGATTTACATACAAGACAATTAAATATAAGTTTCACAAGTGTTTCATCATCAATATTTATTTCATCCTTTAGAACTGCCTCACCCAGGGCAATTTTCCCTCGAGCTACTGAGGCTTCCTTTTTTTCTATGTTATAAATGGGACAAACAGACATACAATTACCACATTTCATGCATCTAATTAATTCTCTTTTAAGAGTCTCAATGTCGTCAAAAAAAGTTTTAACTGATGCCATGGTCATTTTAGTCCTCCATAGGCACAAGTTTTCCAGGATTGAGTATATTGTCAGGATCCAAAGCTTGCTTTATTCTTCTCATTGTGTCCACACCAGAGCGTCCAATTTCATTTTTTAAATACTTAATTTTTGCTACTCCAATTCCATGTTCACCAGAGAGAGTTCCGCCTAAGGAAAGAGCTATTTCAAAGATTTCATCTACTGCTTTGTGAAGTCTCTCCATCTCATCTTTATCTGTAGGATCCACTAAAATTGTAGGATGAAGATTTCCATCACCGGCATGTCCAAAAGTTCCAATCATAAGATTGTATTTTTTTGCAATATTTTGAATTGCAATTAACATCTCCACAAGCTTAGTTCTTGGAACAGTGGCATCTTCTAAAACAGTGGAAGGCTTTACCTGTGCAAGGGCTGGAAGAGCTGCTCGACGGGCTGCCCAAAGAGAGTCTCTCTCAGAGTCTGTTTCAGCAATTTTATAACTTCCATTGTTTTGCTTGATTATTTCAACGCATTTTTCAGCTTCCCATAGTACTGAATCTTGCCCCATACCATCTACTTCAATTAATAAGAGAGCTTCTACATCAGTGGGTAAGCCCACTTTTGCATAATTTTCTACAGTTTGAATTGTAACTTTGTCCATTATTTCGAGAGTTGCAGGTATTACATGATTACGGACAATATCTGTAACTGTTTTTCCTGCCTCTTCAAGTTTATTAAAGAAGGCAATCATGGCTTTACGATATTTCGGAGCAGGAATAAGTTTGCAGATTATTTCAGTTATTATCCCCAGCGTGCCTTCAGAACCTACAAAAAGATGAGTAAAGTCATAGGCTGTTACATTTTTAACTGTTTTACCTCCAAAGCGAAATACCTCACCTGTAGGCATTACTACTTCCATTCCCATTATATAATGCTTTGTAACTCCGTATTTGAGACCTCTAAGTCCACCAGAATTTTCTGCTACAGAACCTCCTACTGTGGCGGTAGCCATGGAGCCTGGATCTGGTGGATAGAGTAATCCATGTTTTGAAACAGCTACGTTCAAATCAGCAATTATTACCCCAGGCTGAACAGTGGCTGTTAAATTGTCTGGATCTATTTCAATTACTTTATTCATTTTTTGAAAAGATATTACTACTCCTTTACTAAGAGGAACAGGTCCGCCACTGAGGGAAGTACCAGCACCTCTTGGATATATAGGGGTTTTTGTTTGTCTTGCAAGAAATATCAATTCCTGAATTTGTTTTGTATTTTCTGGAAAAACAACCACCCCGGGAGTTTCACGGGGTATCCCGGGGGTGGCATCGTAGCTGTAAGCTATGAGCTCAGCTTTATCAGTAAGAACATTATCTCTACCAAAAATGTTCCTACATTTCTCAATGAATGTTTTATCAATCATTTTGCAACTCCTTTACCTACTAGTCTGGATAGTAAAACTATGAATATGGAAACTGCAAAAGTTATAACCAAATAAGTAACTCCTTCTTTAGAGGGAGCAGCTGCTGCGGGTTTTGCTGCTTGTACTGCAGCTTGAACTGCTTGTTCCCATTGTGGAATCATCCATGTAAATACATAAGCTTGAAGCATTGCTAAAACTCCCATTATGAAGGTGAGTATTATAGAGTGCTTTAGAGTGAATCTAAATATGTCACCTTCATGACCAACATAACCAGTAGCAGCAGTAGCAACAGCAATGGATTGGGGTGATATCATTTTTCCAAAAACTCCTCCAGAGGAATTCGTAGCTACTGTAAGGACAGGGTCAATCCCAAGCTGACGAGCTGTTACTTCCTGAAGCTTACCAAATAAAGCGTTTGAAGAAGTGTCTGAACCTGTCATGAAAACTCCAAGCCATCCAAGAAATGCAGCGAAGAGTGGGAATACTGTACCTGTTGAGGCAAAGGCATAGCCAAGGGTTATAGCCATTCCAGAGAAATTGTAAAGATAAGCAAATCCAAGAATTGTTCCTATGGTTACAATAGGCCATTTAAGCTGATTAAGTGTTCTTCCTGCCACCTTTAAAGCTGTACTTAAAGATGCTCCCATTACAGGAATTGATAGAATTCCTGCAAAAAGTATTGCTGTACCAGCAGCTGATAAAATATTAAAAGCATAAACAGCAGCCTTTGGTTTACCAAGATGGTCTATGACCATTTTATCAAGACCTGTGATAGGAAATTTTATAGTGGCAATTTGATCAAGATAGGCTTTTACTGGTTTAATTCCCCAAGCAGCAACAAAAATTGACAGAAGTATAAAGGGTGCCCAAGCACGAAATACTTGACCTAAGGTATAATTTAGACAAGCTTTACCTTCAGCACAAGCTTCGTGGGAAAAGGTCCAGGACTCTTTTGGATGCCATATTTTTACAAAAATAACTGTTGCTATGATTGAAATAATAGCAGATAAAATGTCAGGAAGATATGGACCTATATAATTTGAAACTATGAATTGAGTGAGAGCAAAGGAGCCACCACTTACAAGAAGCACAGGCCAAATCTCTATGGTTTTCTTCCAACCTGCCATTACTACTACCATATAGAAAGGAATTAAAACACTAAAGAAAGGTAGTTGTCTACCTACCATTTTACTCAATGCCATCATATCTACTCCTGAGACTCCAGACCCTACAACAATTGGAATACCGATTGCACCAAAGGCAACAGGAGCTGTATTAGCGATCAAGCATATGCCGCAAGCATAGATAGGATTAAAACCTAAACCTGCAAGCATAGCAGCAGAGATTGCCACAGGTGTTCCAAATCCTGCAGCTCCCTCAAGAAAGGCACCAAAGGAAAAGGCAATAATAACTGCCTGAATTCTTCTGTCATCTGTGATTGTGGCAAGAGAATTTTTAATAATTTCGAACTGTTTTGTCTCTACGGATAAGTTGTAAATGTAAACTGCTGTTACAACAATCCAACAAACAGGCCAAAGTCCAAAGATAAAACCATTAAAAGTAGAGAGCACGGCTAAATTAACAGGCATTCCATAAGCAACAATAGAGATTAACATGGCAATGACAACTGCTGAAATAGCTGCCCAGTGACCTTTCATTCTTTTGTAGGCAAGTGCCCAGAAGAGGTAAAAGATAGGCACTGCTGCTACAAAAGCACTTAGAGCAAGACTACCAAGTGGATCAACATTGATGTTCCATTGCATAAAAACCTCCTTATTATGAAATTTTCTATAAATTATGCATGTTTATAGAATAAATGTAAATCGGAAAAATCTTACAATCTGTAGGATTTTTCCTACAAAGTAAGAAGAAACTCGAGGATAGCTTTTGATGTATGGAGTCTGTTTTCTGCTTGATCAAATACTACACTTTGCGGTCCATCTATGACCTCATCGGTTATTTCCTCTCCTCTATGAGCAGGTAAACAGTGCATTACTATAGCATCAGCCTTGGCATATTTTAAAAGATTAGAATTTACTTGAAAGTCTTTAAACTTTTCCCTTTTTTCAATCTTTCCCTCTTCACCCATACTAAGCCAAACATCAGTGTAGATAACATCCGCATCCTGTACTGCCTGGAAGGGATTATTAAAAATATTTACTTCTGTACAAGATCTTGCTTTTTTGACAGACTCTTCAAGGGGTTCATAACCTTCTGGCGTTGCTACATCGATCTTTAAGCCTGTAAGTGCACAGGCTTCAATAAGTGAGTTAGCCACATTATTGCCGTCTCCTATATAAGCCACTTTAATGCCTTCAAGTCTGCCTTTTTTCTCAAAGATCGTAAGAATATCTGCTGCGGCTTGGCAGGGATGATGAAGGTCTGTTAAAGCATTTATTACAGGTATATCAGCATATGCTGAGAATTCTTCAAGTGTTTTATGAGAAAAGGTTCTTATTACCATGGCATCTAAATAACGCGATAAAACTTTGGCAGTATCTCCTATTGTTTCTCCCCGGCATAGCTGTAATTCTTTTGGGCTAAGATAAATAGCATGTCCACCAAGTTGATATACAGAAACTTCAAAGGAAACTCGAGTTCTTGTAGAGGGTTTTTCAAATATCATCCCCACATTTTTCCCAAAGAGAGGATAATTTGAAGATTCTTTTGACTTTTTTAAGTTCTTTGATCTCTTGATTATATAGAGGAATTCATCTTTTGAAAAATCAAATACTTTTAAATAATCTCTTTTAGCTTTTGGCTTCATTGAAAACCTCATTGAGTATTTTTAGAGCCTCCTCTATGTCCTCTTTCTCTATTATTAAAGGTGGAGTGAATCTCAATACCTTACCATCGCCAGCAGTACCTATGAGAAGTCCCTTTTCTAAGCATTTTTTTACTATATCACTTCCATCTATAAAAAGTTCCATACCAATTAAGAGCCCTAATCCTCTTATTTCTTTTATTTTTTCTGAATGCTTCTCTTTTAAGGAGTTAAGCTTTTTTATAAAGTATTTGGAGATTCTCTCACAGTGATTAAGTAAGTAGCCATCTTCAAGGATTGTTTCAAGAGTTGCTACAGCAGAGGCACAAGCAACTGGATTACCACCAAAAGTGGAGGCATGTGTTTTAGGAGCAAAGGCCTTAGAGATCTCTTCCTTTGTTAGTATTGCTCCAATAGGAATTCCTCCTCCAAGTCCTTTTGCTAAAGTCATTATATCAGGTTCTATTCCAAAGTGTTCATAAGCAAAAAGTTTACCTGTTCTACCAATGCCCGTTTGAACTTCATCAAGAATTAAAAGAATTCCTGCTTCATTACAGATCCTTCTAACTTTTTTTAGATAATCTTTGTCAGGCACATTAATACCGCCTTCAGCCTGAATTGGTTCTAAAATAACTGCACAAGTTTTATCTGTTATAGATTCATAAATAGCTTGAGGATCATTGAAAGGAACAAATTTTACTCCGCTAAGTAAAGGTTCAAATCCATCATGGTATTTTTCTTGACCAGTTATACTTAAACTACCAAAGGTTCTCCCATGAAAGGAATTAAAAGTAGAGATGAATTCAAATCTTTCTTTACCAAACTTTTTCTTCATGTATAGGCGTGCAAGTTTTAAGGCCCCTTCATTTGCTTCAGTGCCTGAGTTACAGAAGAAGACTCTATCAGCAAAGGAATTTTTTATTAAAATATGGGCTAAGGAAAGTTGTGGCTCAGTGTAATAGAGGTTTGAGGTATGAATTAATCTTTGAACTTGCTTTTGAATAGCTATCACTACTTTTCTTGGACAGTGGCCAAGAACATTGACAGCTATCCCAGCAAGGAAATCTAAATATTCTTTGCCTTCTACATCCCATACTCTCACTCCTCTGCCTTTTCTTAGAACAATTGGATATCTTTTATAGGTAGGAATTAGAAGCTTCTCAGAAAGATTCATTATTTCTCTTTGTTCCATAAAGATTTATATTACCACAAAATAGCTTTTTAATGGTATAATTTTAAATGTTTATTCACAAAAATTCTGAAAATTCTTCAAAGAGTGAAATAAGGAAAAAAATCCTTAAATTAAGGAATGAGATAAATCCACAAATAAGGAAAATCAAAGATGAGCAAATTACTTTTAGATTTATGGAATATGTGGAGCTAAAGAAAATAAAATCTATTCTTCTTTATGCTTCTTATGGTAGTGAAGTAGACTGCTGGAGGATATTTAATCAGTGTAAAGAAAAATCAATAAAAACAGCTTTTCCAAAAGTATATGAAAAAGAGAAAATTCTGGGAATTTACTGGGTTGAAAATCTAAATCAAATTTCTCCAGGCTATAAATCAATTCCAGAACCCCATATTGGTTTAAAGGCATCCATTGAAGAAATAGATTTAATTGCTGTTCCTGGTGTAGCTTTTGACTTGAATTGTAACAGAATTGGCTATGGCGGAGGATTTTATGATAGACTTCTTTTATTTAAAAAAGGATTAGCCATAGGATTGGCTTATGAAGAACAAATTGTAGAAAAAATTCCTGTAGAACCCTTTGACAGAAGGGTTGACTTAGTAATCACAGATGAGAGGATTATAAGCTGTGTTTGATAAGAAAAAAATAGAAGAAGGCATAAGACTCTTCTTAGAAGGAATCGGAGAGGATATTAGAAGACCAGGAATTAAAGACACGCCAGAACGTATTGCAAAAATGTGTGAAGAGATCTTCAGAGGTTTACTTCCTCCAGAAGAAGATCTCCTTAAGTTTATTGAAGGTGAATCTCACGATGAAATGGTTTTAGTAAAGAATGTTCCCTTTTACTCCATATGTGAGCATCATCTTTTGCCTTTTTTTGGTCAAGCCCACATTGCATACATACCTGATGGTAGAATTGTAGGATTAAGTGAGTTACCTAAAGCTCTTGATTATTTTGCCAAGAGGCCACAAGTTCAGGAGAGACTAACAAGCCAATTGGCAAATTTATTAATGGAGAAATTAAAACCCAAAGGATGTATTGTAGTGATAGAAGCTGAACATTTATGCATGAGCATGAGAGGTATCAAAAAACCTGGTTGTAAGACAGTTACCTCTGCAGTAAGAGGTATCTTCAGAAAAAGTCAAACAACTCGGCAAGAAGCCTTAGAGCTTATTAATAAAAAGGAGGACTAATGGGATATACATTAATTAATGGGAAATTTCTTGCCTCTATAATAAAAGAGGACTTAAAGATAGAGATTGATTCTCTAAGGAAAAAAGGAATAATTCCATCCTTAGCAGTCATTCTTGTAGGCGAAAATAAAGCATCAGAAAAATATGTATCTTTCAAGGAAAAAACTTGTCAGGAAATAGGTATAAAAAGCATTGTATTTAAATTTTCTGAAGATACTCAAGAGGAAGAAATAACTAAATTAATTGATGAATTAAACAGTAATCCTTCTGTAAATGGAATTCTTATTCAATTACCCTTACCAAAACATATAGATCAAAATAATCTTTTACTAAAAATTGATCCTTTGAAAGACGTAGATGGTTTCACGCCCTATTGTCTTGGTAAACTTTTAATGGATGAACCCTTGTTTGTACCCTGTACGCCCAAGGGAATTTTAAGAATGTTGGATACCTATGAAATAGGAATCGAGGGGAAAAATGCGGTTATTGTAGGAAGAAGTATAATAGTAGGTAAACCTCTATCCTTATTGTTATTAAAGAGAAACGCAACTGTCACTATATGTCACAGTAAAACAGAATCCTTAGAAGAAATTACAAGAAGAGCTGATATTTTATGTGTTGCTGTTGGGAAACCCAATTTTATTACTGAAGACATGGTCAAGGATGGTGCTGTTGTAATAGATATCGGTATAAATGTAAGTGCTTATGGTAAAATTATTGGAGATGTTGATTTTGAAAGAGTCAAAGAAAAAGTATCTTTCATAACTCCTGTACCAGGTGGTGTAGGACCTATGACTATTGCCATGCTAATGGAAAACACAATTTTTGCTACAAAATTACAAAAGGGATTAATAGAGTGATTGTTTCTAAGAAGAAACCCATTGAAGATTTATCTCAATTACTCAAGAGATATAATTCATTTTTTTTAATTGGATGTTCTGAATGTGCCAGTTTATGTAGCACAGGTAATGAAGAGGCAATTTTAAATTTAAAAGGATGGCTTGAAAAGGAAGGCAAAAAAGTTACTGGTTGGTTTATCGCTAAGACGGGTTGTCAAATTTTAGGAACAAAAAGAGAGGTTTCAAAATATAAAGATCTCATCGATGAGTCTGAGTGTATTTTAACTCTTTCATGTGGATCAGGAACCCAGACCATTGTGGAGCTTTTTGAAGACAAGCCTGTAATTCCTACAAATGATACTTTATTTATTGGTAATATGCGACGATTTAAAGAATTTGAGGAGAAGTGTAGAGCCTGTGGAGAATGTTTTCTTGCAATTACAGGAGTTTGTGTTGTCACCCTCTGTCCAAAGTCTATGTTAAATGGACCTTGTGGAGGGTATAAAAATGGGAAATGTGAGGTAAATCCTCAAAGGAAATGTGTTTGGATAACAGCATTTTCTATTCTGGAAAGCAGAGGAGTTGTTGATAGTTTTTATGAAAGCCTTTTGGGACCAAAAGACTGGTCAAAAGCAAGTTCACCAAGAAATTATAAAGCTATGGAGAAAGGAAGTTGAACATATTCAAGGAGAAACTCTTGGGCAATGAATTCGTCATAACCGTAGAACTTACTCCACCTAAAGGTCCTGATGTTACAGTCATGCTTAATAAATTAGAGGGATTAAGGGATTTAGTTGATGCTGTTAATTTTACTGATAGCCCTTCGGCAAAAATGCGACTTTCCTCTACGGCAGCTTGTAAATTAGCTTTAGAGAAGAAAATAGTACCGGTTCTTCAAATGACCTGTAGGGATCGTAACAGAATAGCTCTTCAGTCAGATCTTCTCGGAGCTTATGCTTTAGGTATAAGAAATGTTTTAGTTATGACAGGAGATCATCCTATCTGGGGTGATCACAAGGAGGCTAAACCAGTATATGATGTGGACTCATCCCATTTGTTGAAAATAATTAAAAATTTAAATGAAGGAAAGGATATAAATGAAAACTCCTTAAATGGAAAGACAGATTTTTTTGTTGGTGCTGTTGTAAATCCTAATGTAGAACCTCTCATGCCCCAATTAAAGAGATTTGAGCAAAAATTTCAATGCGGAGCAGAATTTTTTCAAACACAGATGATTTTTGAATTGGAGAGGTTAAAAATATTTTTAGATTTTGCCAATAAATATGATGGAATTAAGATCATAGTAGGACTTATAATTATAAAAACAAAAAAAATGTTAAATTACATAGCAGAGAAAATCCCAGGTGTTGCAGTGCCGCTGGGCTTAATAGAGAAAGTAAGCAAACTTAGGGATGAGGACGTAGAAAAATTTGGTATTGACTTTGCTTTAGAAATGAGCAGGCAGATAAGAGACACAAAGATGGCCAATGGGATTCATATTATGGCTATTTCTAAGGTGGAAGAAGTGAAAAATTTTTTAAATTTATTATAAGGAAAGGGTAATTTATATGGGTGTAGTAGGGGCTACCTCTTTAGGTCAATATCTTGTCAAGAAGGGAGATATTACTGAAGAACAACTACTTCAGGCTGTTAAATTACAAAAAATTGAGGGTATTAAAATAGGCTCAGCTTTAATGAGGTTAGGCTATATTGATGAAGATAAATTATTTAAGGCACTAAGCGAAATGTATGGTTATCCTTTAATAAATATCTTAAAAGTAGAAAAAGATCCTCAAGTTGTCAAACTAATTCCTAAGGAGATAATGAAAAAGTATAAAGTTGTTCCTTTTGGTAAAGAAGGAAGTAATATCAAAGTAGCCATATGTGATCCCTCAAATACAATTGTGGATTATGTAAAATTTCTTCTAACAGGTTTTAATTTGCAGATTTATTTAGCAAAATACTCGGAAATGCTTCAATACCTAAACGAATCAGACAAGAAAGAGGATTCAGAAGAGAAAAAGATTGAACAATTCGATGAATTAGTAGAGAGTGCTGTAGTAGATATGGCAGTGGTAGAGGAAACGGAGTCAAAGGATGAAGAGACTGTTAAAGTTGATGCCCCGATTATAAAACTTGCAAATCAGATAATTAATGATGCAATTAAAACAAAAGCAAGTGATATTCATATAGAACCTCATGAAAAAGGGGTTTCTGTAAGATATAGAATAGATGGAGTTCTTCATAATGTGAAGAATCTCCCAATCCAGATTAAAAGCGCACTGACAACTCGTTTCAAAATAATGGCACATCTGGATATATCAGAAAGGCGTCTTCCTCAAGACGGCAGAATTAGAATGAAATATGGAGACAAAGAGGTAGATTTTAGAGTCTCCTCCTTACCAATTATACATGGTGAGAAAATCGTTCTAAGAATTCTTGAAAAAAGTTCTTTACAGCTTGATTTAACGAAGCTTGGTTTTGAAGAAATTTCTTTAAAATTTTTTCTTGAAGCTTTAGAAAAACCATACGGAATGATTCTTGTTACAGGTCCTACAGGATCTGGTAAAACAACTACACTTTATTCTGCTTTAATGAAATTAAACAAACCAGAAGTTAACATAATGACAGTTGAGGATCCAGTAGAATATAGTTTCCGAGGAATTAACCAAGTTCAAGTTAAAGAAGAGATTGGGCTTACCTTTGCATCAGCTTTAAGAGCTTTCCTTAGACAGGATCCCGACATAATAATGGTAGGTGAAATAAGAGATTTTGAAACAGCAGAAATTGCGGTCAAGGCAGCTCTTACAGGTCATCTTGTACTTAGCACTCTTCATACTAATGATGCACCCAGTACAATAACAAGATTAATTAACATGGGTATAGAACCATTTTTGATTTCTTCCTCAGTTTTGCTTATAGTTGCACAAAGATTAGTCAGAAAACTTTGTCCTCACTGTAAAAGAGAAGAGACAGTTTCTAAGGAAACTTTGTTGAAATTAGGATTCTCTGAAAAGGAAGTGGAGAATATAAAAGTATACGGTCCTACTGGTTGTTCAGAATGTAATTTTACAGGTTACAAAGGAAGAATTGCCTTATATGAAGTGATGCCTATAACAGATGAAATTAGGGAGTTAATTCTTACTGGTGCCACTTCCCTTGAAATTAAGAAAGTAGCAATAAAACAAGGTATGTTAACCCTGCGAAAAAGTGGCTTAAATAAAATAATACAAGGAATAACATCTATTAAAGAAGTTCTTAGAGCCTCTGTGGAGGATTAAATGTCGGAAGATATCTATACTGACTATCTTATTATAGGCAGCGGTGTTGCAGGACTTAGAGCAGCCATTGAGATGTCAAAAAGTGGAAATGTTCTTGTTGTTACAAAAGACTTGCCTACAGAGAGCTCTACAGAATATGCTCAGGGAGGAATAGCCGTAGCACTAAGCGACGAAGATGAAATAGGTATACATTATGAAGATACTATAAAAGCAGGTGACGGTCTTTGTAATGAAGAGGCAGTAAAAGTTTTAGTGTCAGAAGGACCTGAGAGGATAATTGAATTAATAAATTGGGGAGTTGAATTTGATAGAGAGGGAACTAAATTATCTTTTACTTTAGAGGGTGCTCATTCAAGAAAAAGAATACTCCATGCTCACGGAGATTCCACCGGAAAAGAAATAGAGAGAGTTTTAATAAACAAAGTCTCTACAATAGATAGTGTAAAAAAAGCTTCTTTTACTATGGCCATAGATTTAATTGTGGATGAACATAGATGCTACGGTGCTTTTTTGCTGAAGGACAAAGAAATAATTAGATGTTTTGCAAAAGCTACTTTTTTAGCAACAGGTGGAGCAGGCCAGGTATATTCTCGAACAACTAATCCCAGAGTTATCACAGGAGATGGCATGGCAATGGCCTTTAGAGCTTTTGCTCATCTAAAAGATATGGAGTTCGTTCAATTCCATCCTACTGCTCTTTACAAGAAAGAGGCTCCTCAATTTTTGCTAAGTGAGGCAATGAGAGGAGAAGGAGCAATTCTAAGAAATATTCATGGTGAAGCTTTCATGAAAAATTATCATCCTTTAGGTGATTTAGCTCCCAGGGATGTAGTTTCGAGAGCTATAATTTCGGAGATGGTAAGAACCAATACTTCCTTTGTTTATTTAGACTTAACTCATCTGGATGAAAATTTTTTAAAGAAAAGATTCCCTCAAATTTATAGGACTTGTTTAAATTTTAATATCAATATTGCTCAACAAATGATTCCTGTATCTCCTGCAGCTCATTATATTATGGGTGGAGTTGAAACAAATATTGATGGAGAAACAAGCATTGAAGGACTTTTTGCTGCTGGTGAGGTAGCTTGTACCGGTGTTCATGGTGCAAACAGATTAGCAAGTAATAGCCTTTTAGAAGGACTTGTTTTTGGTTACAGAGCAGCAAAAGGTGCAATTAAATATGTAGAGGGCTTTGAAAGCTTTAAATTTAAAAAAGATTTTCCTATGTTAGGTAAACTTGAAATTTTAGATCTAACAGAGATGAATATTATAAAAGAGCAGTTTAGAGAGATTATGTGGAATAGAGTTGGAGTAATAAGATGTGCAGAATCTCTTAATATTGCAAAATCCTTTATTCAACCCCTTTATGAGAGATTTTCTTCATCTTTATTTCTGGATCCTTTTCTTGTAGAGCTTAAAAATATGATAACAGTGGGATTTTTAATTACAGAATCAGCTTTAGCAAGAAAAAACAGCGTGGGAGCTCATTACAGAACTGATTACAAGAATAAATCAGGAAATTGGAAGAATCATACTGTAATAAAAAGGAAAAATAATGATATACAATTTATATCAAAATGTTAAGAAGAGCTAAAATAGTCTGCACTATAGGCCCTTCCACAGAGAAAAGAGAGATGATTAGACAATTAATTCTGTCTGGAATGGATGTAGCTCGCTTAAATTTTTCCCATGGAAGTTATGAATGGTTCAGTAAAATAATCAAAATTATTAGAGAAGAATCTGAAAAACTTTCTAAATCAATAAGTATAATACAGGATCTACAGGGAATTAAAATAAGAATCGGAGAGGTTGAGGGTGGACAGACAGAATTAATTGAGGGAGAGTTAATAGAGATTTTCTCTGGCCATGAAATCTCCACAAATAAGCGCCTATACATATCTTATCCTTCATTATTGGAGGATGTAAGAGCAGAAGAAGAAATTTTGATAGATGATGGACTTTTAAAGATAAAAGTCATTGAAAAACATAAGGATAGGCTCATAGGTGTAATTGTGGAAGGAGGGATTTTAAAATCTAAAAAAGGTGTAAATTTACCACATACAAAAACCACTATAAGTTCCTTTACAGAGAAGGACAAAAGAGACCTTTTATTTGGTATAAATCAAGATGTTGATTATGTAGCTGTTTCTTTCATCAGAAACAAAAGTGATTTATTGAAAATTAAAAATTGGGCAAAGGAAAATAATATTGAATTACCTCCACTTATAGCTAAAATAGAAAAAAGAGAAGCCTTAAAGAATATTCATGAAATTCTTGATTGCTGTGATGGAATAATGGTTGCAAGAGGTGATCTGGGTGTGGAATTGCCTACAGAGGAAGTTCCTGTATATCAGAAAATGCTTATAGAACTTGCTAATCAGAAAAAAAAGTTAGTCATAACTGCTACCCAAATGCTTGAATCAATGCGGGAGCATTCAAGACCTACAAGAGCAGAGGCAACCGATGTGGCAAATGCTGTACTGGATGGTAGTGATGCTTTAATGCTCTCTGCAGAGACAACTACGGGTAAGTATCCTATAGAATCAGTAAGAATAATGGATTCAATAATAAGATACACCGAGGAAAAATTAGGCAAAAACATACTATCACCTTTCAAAGTAAGCACTTATTTCCCAGAAGCAATAGCATCAGGAGCAGTAAGAGTTGCTCAGGATATTGAAGCTAAGGCTATAGTAGTTTTTTCTCATTCAGGATTTTCTGCTTTACTGATTTCAAAACTTAGACCTCAAATGCCCATCGTGACTTTTACTCCAGATTACAAAGTATATCGTAGACTTTCATTACTGTGGGCAGTTATTCCTATGCATATTCCTTCGCAAATAGATGTAATTGACAATATCTTTTTAAAAGAGACTGAAGATAGACTTAAAAGTCTGAATCTTGCAAGAAATGGAGATGCTGTTGTATTTGTTGCAAGCTCTCCTTTCATGGGCAACAAAAACGTAATTAGACTTCATAAAATTGGAGATCCTTTATAGGAGTAAGTCGTTGTAAGGATAGTTTCTGAGGTAAGAAATAAACTCTTCTACTGCAGGAGAAAGAATTGAATTTTTTGGTAAAACAATATAAAAATCTCTTGTTATTTTACCCTCTTTGAGTTTCAAAATTTTTAAATTTCCACAAGATATTTCCTTTCTAATTGCCCATTTAGATACAATAGAAAGCCCCATACCTCTTTCCACAGCTTCCTTAATTGAACCAGTTGACCCTAAAATCAGAGCAATGTGTAGATCAGAAATAGTAAGACCGTTGTCAGCAAAAAATTTTTCAATAATAGCTCTTGTGCTTGAACCTTCCTCTCTTATGACAAAAGGCTCTTTCACTAAATCATATAAAGATATGGTTTTCTGTTTTGTTAAAGGATGATCCGCTGGACATATTACACAGAGTTCATCAGAGATGATAGATTCTATATTAAATTTACTCTTTCCTGGCATTTCAGAAATAATTCCAAAATCTATCATGCTTGTGGAAAGCATTTCTAAAATTTTTTTTGCATTACCAATTGAAATGCTCACCCTAATTTTGGGATGCTTCTTTTTGAAGTCTACTGCTACTGCAGGGAGAATGTAATTTCCTACAGTTGTACCAGCTCCTATTTTAACGCAACCTTTTATTAAACCAGTTATTTTACCAATTTCTTTAGCAGCTTCTGCATATAGAGTTAGTATCTCTTTAGCATACTTATAAAGAATTTCACCCGCTGGGGTAAGAGTTATGGTACCAGAAGAGCGATCAAAGAGTTTGGTCTCATAAAGTTCTTCTAAAGCTTGAATTTGAAGGCTCACTGCCGGTTGGGTAAGATGAATAATTTCAGATGTTTTAGAAAAACTTTTTGTCTCAGCTACAGTGCAAAAAATCTTTAATTTATGGTCTTCCATAGACAAATTAATTTTAGCATAAAATTTTTTAATAATCAAGTAAAATAATACCCTCAATGTTGACATCTAAATTAAGCTTATTTTAAATTATAAAAAAAGAGCTAAGGGGGTAAGGTATCAAAATGGAGAATAAAACCAAGTTGATTCAGAGGTTAAAAAGAATTGAAGGACAAATAAGAGGACTTCAAAAAATGATTGAATCTGGCAGATCCTGTGAGGAGATTATTACTCAATTTGCTTCTATAAATGGTGCTTTAAAGGGAGCGGGATTGATTATTGTAAAATTTTATATAAAAGACTGTTTAAATAAAAAGGAAAGCTCTCATGAAGAAATTGAGAAATATATAGAGAAAGTTCTAAAAACATATATATCAGCGGTTTAGGAGGTGATTTCATGCCATTATATGAATATAAGTGTAAAAAATGTAACAATACTTTCGAGGTTTACAAGCCAATCAATAGAAAAGACGAAAAACAAAAGTGTCCTATCTGTGGAAATTTTCAGACAGAACGTCTAATTTCTTCATTTTTAAGTAAGTCAGGCAGCTGTAGTTTTTCTTACAATTTCGGTGGTTGAAAAGTAAAATAGTCGGTAGTTTACCGAAGGAGGATATGATGAATTTATCAAGAAGAGGGTTCTTAACATTATCGTCTGTATTTTGTAGTACTCTTTTAGTAGGTAATTATGTAGATGCTGCGAAGGGTAAATATGCTACTTTAATTGATATTGATAAATGTGACGGTTGTAAGGATCAGTCCATACCCCTATGTGTAAAGGCTTGCAGAGAATACAATAAAGATAGATTTCCAGAACCTCAAAAACCAATTTTACCCTATTGGCCAAGAAAGACTTATGAAGACTGGTCTGATAAAAGAGATAAAATTGACACTTTAACACCTTACAATTGGATATTTATTCAAAAAGTTAAAATTGAAAATGAAGAAATTTTCATTCCCCGAAGATGTATGCACTGTGATAATCCTCCTTGTGTCAGGCAGTGTCCTTTTGGCGCATTAAATAAGTATCCTGAGGGGAATTCTGTAATTAACGATAAATTATGTTTTGGTGGAGCTAAATGCAGAGATGTTTGTCCTTGGCATATTCCCCAGAGACAAGCTGGAGTAGGAATTTATCTGAAGATTTTGCCGAAGTATGCTGGAGGTGGAGTAATGTATAAATGTGATTTATGTAAAGATAGAATAAAAAAGGGACAAGAACCAGCCTGCGTTGTTGCTTGTAAAGAGAGGCTTGGAGACAAAGCAGTATATACTTTTGGTATTAGAGAACACATTTATGATCTGGCATTAAAGAGAGCAAAGAATGAAGGATTATACATATATGGTGATAAACAGAACGGAGGAACTTCAACTCTTTACCTTTCTAAAATGCCCTTTGAAAAGATAAATAATATTCTCAAAGCCCTAAAGGAGAGATTTCAAATGCCTGTAGAGGTAGAAAACAAAATAGAGTCTACCTTTAATCCAATTGGTAAAGTAGCGCTCCTTTCTGGAGCTATATCAATAGTGGGAGCTATTGTGGGAGCAATAAAATCAAAGAAAAATCCACAAAAGGAGCAAAACAATGAAAAGTAAGATAAAAAGACACAATAAAATAGAACTTTTAGAGCATTGGAGTATTGCTCTGTCAGGTATTGTACTTCTCTTTACAGGTTTGGGTTGTTTACCTCTTTACAAAAGATATTATATTAGTGAAATACCAGGTTTTGCCTGGACTGCTGATTTTTACAATGTCACTCTTATTCATTACTTTGCTTCAATTGTATTTCTTTGTGGTGTTGTTTTTCATATTTTTTATCATGGAGTAAGAAAAGATTTTGCTCTATTGCCCAAAAAGGGAGATATTTCAAATGGTATTAAAGTTTTATTGGCAATGATAGGCATAGGGAAAGAACCACCTTCAGAGAAATATCTACCAGAACAGAGAATTGCATATGTGGGAATTGGATTTATCATAATTTTACTCCTCATAACAGGCATAATAAAAATTTTAAAAAATTTGGAATGGATTCTACTTTCTCCAGAAGTTGAAAGCATAAACACTATAATTCATACTCTTTCAGGTTTTGTTTTTTTGCTTGCCTTCATAGTTCATGTAGTTACAGTATTAATTTTTCCTTCAAATTGGCCTCTTTTGAAGAGCATGTTTACTGGTTATGTAGATGAGGAATATGCTAAGCACAGACATGCTCTATGGTATAACAAGATTAAAAGAGATTAGACTGCTATAATTTTGGGCAAGTAAAAATTTATTTATTTTTTATCAGAGGTTTTTTTGAGGTTCAACATAGTTTTCAACAAAAAATGTTAAAAGTTAGAAAAAGCTCTACAGAGAAATGAATTTTTTGTGAATTTTCTCCCTAATTTGTTCATCTGTGGCATCGGGTTCAGATAGAAAAAGTTCCATGAGTCTCACGTTGTTATTAGATAAACAATTAGGGCATCTATCTTGAATATGAATAGTAAAACAATCTAAGCAAAACAGAGCAGATCTTAGAGGAATTAGGCATTTCCCAAATTTGTCTTTGATGCTGCATTTTTCTTCAATCTCATATATTTTTTTCATAAATGATTTTACCACATATTGCAATAAAAGGGTTAAAATTTTTAAAATATATTATCTTGCGCCTGTAGCTCAGTCGGATAGAGCAACTGCCTTCTAAGCAGTGGGTCAGGGGTTCGAATCCCTTCAGGCGCGTTGGCGGATGTAGCTCAACGGTTAGAGCACTGGACTGTGGCTCCAGGTGCTGCGGGTTCGAGTCCCGTCATCCGCCCCATTTTAAAATCCTCT
Source organism: uncultured bacterium (assembly GCA_937924475.1). Classification (GTDB taxonomy): domain Bacteria; phylum Nitrospirota; class Thermodesulfovibrionia; order Thermodesulfovibrionales; family Thermodesulfovibrionaceae; genus Thermodesulfovibrio. Next base: position 15,896 of record CALDSV010000001.1, on the reverse strand, counting down.
TAAACTTTTTAAGCATACTCCTCAGACAAAAGACTCTTAGCACAAACTCCCTTTTCCATATTTAATCAACCTTTTTTTTAACAATAATTGATAGAGTTTTTGTATTGACAAAAGGATAGAAAAAGATATAATTTAAAACTTCAATGAAGTCAATTTTTAGATACTTAGGAAATAATGTTTTAAATTTGTTTGTCTTTTTAGGAAAAATGTTTTTATTTTTGATGGAGATATTCTATTATCTCCTAATTCCTCCTTTCAGATTTAAAAATTTATTGAAGCAGATAAGATTCTTCGGGAATAAGTCCATGATAGTTGTTGTTTTTACCGGTGCTTTTAGTGGTATGGTTTTAGCTTTGCAGGGTTTTTATGCTCTCAACAAATTTGGAGCTGAAGCTCTATTAGGTCCTGTGGTAGCTCTCTCTCTTATTAGAGAACTTGGTCCTGTTCTATGTGCTCTAATGGTTACAGGAAGGGCAGGTTCAGCAATAACTGCGGAAATAGGGATTATGAAGATTACTGAACAGATCGATGCGCTTACCGTTATGGCAGTTAATCCTATGAAATATGTAGTTGTTCCAAATATTCTTGCTGGCATAATAACTTTTCCCCTCCTGACTGCAATATTTGATTTAATAGGAATTTATGGTGGTTACTTAGTTTCTGTCCATGCCTTGGGGCTAAGTGAAGGAACATACTTTGCACAAATGGAACTATATGTTGATATGGAGGACATTAGAATTGGTTTATATAAAGCATTAAGCTTTGGACTGCTTGTAAGTTGGATTTGTACTTTCATGGGCTATAATGCAGGTTATGGTGCAAGAGGTGTTAGTAAGGCAACGACCAATGCAGTAGTTCTCTCTTCAGTGGTAATTCTTTTGTGGGACTACATGCTGGGAGCTTTTCTTTTATGATTGAGATTAAAGACCTTTATAAATCTTTTGGAAAACAAGAAGTTTTAAGAGGTGTTAATCTTGTAATCCAAGAAGGACAGGTAACAGCAATTATAGGAAGAAGCGGGGGAGGTAAATCAGTACTCTTGAAACATATAGTGGGGTTACTAAAGCCTGACAGAGGAAGCATTTTCATAAAGGGAGAGGATATTACTAAGCTCAAAGGCAATAAGCTTGATCAAATAAGAAGCCAAATAGGAGTAGTGTTTCAGGGAGGAGCACTTTTTGATTCCATGACAGTTTATGAAAATGTTGCCTTTCCCTTGAGAGAGAAAACAAAGCTTGACAAAAACATAATTCATGAGGCTGTGCTGAAGTCTCTTCATGATGTTGGATTAGATGGTATGGAATATAAATATCCAGCAGAACTAAGTGGAGGAATGCGTAAAAGAGTTGCTCTTGCCAGAGCGCTTATTGGAAAGCCCAAGATAATACTTTTTGATGAACCCACTACTGGACTTGATCCAATTTTAGTCCGTTCCATCCATAAACTTATTAAAAATACTCAGAAGCAGTATGGTTTTACAGGCCTAATAATTAGTCATGAAATTCCTGAAATATTTGAAATTTCCGATACTGTTGCTCTTCTTCATGAAGGGACCATAGTGGAGGTAGGAACTCCGCAAGAGATTCAGGAGAGTGAGAACATTATTGTAAAAAAATTTATAATGGGAATAGAATAGGGAGGTAATGATGAAAAGGGAAAATCTTGAAATAGCTGTGGGCCTATTTGTTTTTATAGGGATTATAGCTTTAGGTTATCTTTCCTTTAAGCTTGGCAAAGTTAATCTCTTTTCTACTGGAGCTTATACCTTGTATGCTGAGTTTGATAAGGTAGGAGGAATCAAGAAAGGCTCTATTGTTGAAATTGCAGGCGTTCCTGTGGGATCTGTTGAAAAAATTGAAATTAATGAAAAATATCATGCAGTGGTTTCAATTAAGATTGACAGTTCTATTAAAATCCCAGAAGATTCAATAGCATCTGTTAGAACTAAGGGACTTATTGGAGAGAAATATATCCAGATTACACCAGGAGGATCTGATCAATTTTTAGCTAAGGGAGATAAAATTAGAGAAACAGAATCATCAATAGACATAGAGGAGGTGTTATCTAAGTATGTTTTCGGTAAAATTTAAAACTTTATTAATTCTTGGATTTTTTTTATTTACAGGAATCTGTCATGCTGATGATGTGATTACTCTTGATCTAAAAGCTTGTATTGATAGAGTTATTAAATTTCATCCTGAGATAGGTGAATACAAAAAAAATATTGAAATTTATAAAGCAAAACTCAGTCAAGCTGAAAGTGCTCTTTTACCTCAAATCGAGCTTATGGCTCTTGGAGGACCTTCTCCCAAAGCAGAAAAAGAGGCTATTTCACCTGAAATAAAGACAGATGTTAAGTCTTCAACTATCAATGGCCTTTTTGGCATGATCACTCTGCAGGTGATACAGCCTATTTATACTTTTGGAAAACTCTCAGGTTACAGGACTGCTGCAGAGCAAGGAATGAAAGTCTCCGAGGCAGAGCTCGAAAAAAAACGTTCTGAATTAGTCTTAAAAACTAAAGAACTTTACTGGAGTTTAGCTTTAGTGAGAGACTTAAAATCGCTGGCAACAGAGATTAAAGATGAACTTCAAAAAGCTATAAAGAAAACTGAAGAAGACTTAAAAAAGGATATACCCTCTGCTGATGAACTTACTCTCTATAAACTGAGAACATTTCTTGGAGAAGTAAATAGAAATTTAAATGAAATAGAGAAAAACGAAGCAATCCTTACAGAGGCAATTAAATTTATGACAGGTATTCCCTTATCTCAAAAAGTTAATATTTTAACCTTTCCTCTTCAATATGAAGAAGCTTACATCAATAAAGAGGAGATGATTAATAAAGCTTTTAATTTGAGACCAGAGATGACTCAAATAAAAGAAGGTCTCAAAGCAAAAGAAGCTCTTATAGAAGTAGAAAAGAGTAATCTTTATCCTCAAATTTTTGCTCTATTGAAGGGCAATTTTTCAAGTGCTACTAACAGGGATAGAATTTATAATCCATATATTACCGATCCTTTAAACTCTTCATATATGGCTGTTGTCTTAGGAATGAAACTCAATATTGATTTTGGAATCACTAAGGGTAAAATAAAAGAAGCCCAAATAGAATATGAAAAGATTCTTGAGAAAAAAAAGCTTGCTGAGAAAGGTATTCCAGTTCAGATTACAAAGGCTTATTTAGAGTATTTGGAAGCAACCAAGAGCGCAAAAGACATGGAAGAGGCTTATCAGAATGCCAGAAAATGGTTTGTAACTGCTGATGCTAACCTTGACATGGGAATTGGAGAGACTAAGGATTTAGCAGATGCAGTTCTTGCCTATGCAACAACGAGAATAAATCAATTGAAATCTCTCTATAACCAAAAAATGGCATTGGCAAATTTACTACATGCATCGGGATTTGATAAAGAGGAAAGGGAGGAGAAGTAATGATGATTAGAGATGTTATCATTTTCTCATTAATACTTTTATTTTTTAATTTAAATATTTCCTTTTCAGCTACCTCACCTAAGGAACAGATAAAAAAAACAATTGACAGTGTCTTACAAATTGTAAAGGATCCAAAATTTAAAGGTAAGGAAAATACACAAAAAAGAAGAGCGGCTTTAAGACATGAAATAAGTAAGGTCTTTGATTTTGAAGAGATGTCAAAACGTTCCTTGGGAATCTATTGGCGTGAGAGAACTCCTCAAGAAAAAAAGGAATTTACAGAGCTTTACAGGGATTTATTAGAGAGATCCTATGTGGGTAAAATTGAATCATATACTGATGAAAAAATAATTTACTATGATGAAAAGATCGAAAATAAATATGCAGAAGTTAAGACAAAAATAGTTACCAGTGACAAAAAGGAAATTCCTATAGATTACAAATTTTATTTTGATGGCAAGGATTGGAAGGTATATGATGTGGTAATTGAAGGTGTAAGTCTGGTTAGTAATTATCGCTCTCAATTTAATAAAATAATCAGGAATCAATCCTATCAGGAGCTTATTAAAAGAATGAAAGCAAAACAACAAGAGGAACTTTTAAGGGAGAAATAAATGAAAACCATTGTTTTACTTGAAAAAAATAAGGTTTTATATAGGATGATTAGAGATTCTCTCAGTCTTGATATAAGAGTTAAAGAAATTAGTGATGCTGATGACTTTATAAGGAACTATGACAGAATAAATCCTTCTTTAATAGTTTTAGATGAAAACTTTGCAGAAACAGAGACTCTTGATTTTTGTATAAGGATAAGAGAGAAACACTCCCTTCTTACACCCATTTTATTAGTTCTAAATTTTTATTCCACTATAGATTTAGAGAGGTTAAAAAACTTAGGTATTCACTATATAGTTAAACCAGTGCCTAAAGAGGTGGCAGTAGAAAAAATAGAATCCTTTTTTAAACCTTTTGTTTCAATAAAGATAAAAGAATCAGAAATGATAGACAAAAGTCAATTTTCTTATAGTACTGATAGTTTAAAACCTTTCATAAGGGATGAAGTAAAGAGGGAGGTTTTAAATATTTTTAAACAATTCATGGAGGTTGTGGAGAAAAGAAATGGTTGATGGAAATTTTTCTATTTCAGAAACTTATAATCCTGAAAAAATTGAGACAAAGCTTTATAATTTTTGGCATGAAAAAGGATATTTTACCCCTCCAGTAGAGTCTAACCAACCCTGCTATTGCATAGTTATTCCACCACCTAATGTTACAGGAACTCTTCACATGGGACATGCTTTAAATGCCACATTACAGGATATCTTAATCCGCTGGAAAAGGATGCTTGGTTATGCTGCTTTATGGATTCCTGGAACAGATCATGCCGGTATTGCCACCCAGAATGTAGTGGAGAGACAACTTCTTCAGGAAGGTTTAGATAGATATATTTTGGGAAGAGATGCATTTCTAATGAGAGTATGGCAATGGAAAGAATCTTGTGGTGGAAGAATAATAGATCAACTTAAAAGAATAGGTGCATCATGCGACTGGTCACGTCTTCGTTTCACTATGGATGAAGGGTTAAGTAAGGCTGTTAAAGAGGTTTTTATAAGGCTTTTTGAAGAGGGATTAATATATAGAGATTTAAGGCTCATTAACTGGTGCCCAAGATGTCATACTGCTTTGTCAGACCTTGAGGTTGAGCACGAAGAAGCAGAAGGGAAGCTTTATTATATCAAATATCCTTTTAAAGATGAGCCTGATAAATACATTACTGTTGCAACTACAAGACCAGAGACAATGCTTGGAGACACTGCAGTAGCTGTAAATCCTGAAGACAAAAGATACAAAAATTTTATTGGGAAAACCCTTATACTGCCCCTTATTAATAGAGAAATCCCTATAATTTCTGATGGTTCCGTTGATATGGAATTTGGAACAGGTGCGGTAAAAATAACGCCTTCCCATGATTTTAATGATGCTGAAGTTGCTCAGCGAAATAATCTTCCTTATGTTTGTGTCATAGATGAAGATGGTAAAATGACTGAACAAGCGGGTAATTACAGAGGATTAGACAGGTATGAAGCAAGGAAAAGAATAATAAATGATTTAACAGAGCTTGGGCTTCTTGAAAGGATTGAGAAACATAAACATTCAGTAGGTCATTGCTATAGATGTAAAACAGTAATAGAACCTTTCCAGACAGTTCAGTGGTATGTGAAGATTAAACCTCTGGCAGAGGAGGCAGTAAGGGTTGTTGAAGAAGGTAAAATAAGATTTGTTCCTGAAGGATGGGTAAACAACTATTACGCCTGGATGCGAGATATCAAAGACTGGTGCATATCCCGTCAACTTTGGTGGGGGCATAGAATTCCTGTATGGTATTGCACAAAATGCAAAACTGATGATGGTATACAGCAAGGTGATTTGATAGAGATTCTTTTTTACAAGCCAGTTACACTAAATGGCAAGGAGATATGGGGAGGAAGTTTTAATGAATTAAGAAACCTTGGAATTTCAAAAGAAGAGATAGAGCAGAGAGCAAAAATTATAAAAATTCCAAAAGAAATTATACCCTTTGCAAGCAGACAGGAAATTAAAGCATGCCCTCAATGTGGAAGTGAAGAGATAATTCAAGATCCTGATGTGCTTGATACTTGGTTTTCTTCAGCCTTATGGCCATTTTCAACGCTTGGATGGCCTGAAAAAACAGAGGATTTAAAGAGATTTTATCCCACCGATGTTCTTGTAACAGGTTTTGACATAATATTTTTCTGGGTCGCAAGAATGATTATGATGGGTATGAAATTTATGCATGATGTTCCCTTTAGAGATGTATATATCCATGCTCTTGTGAGGGATTCTAAAGGGCAAAAAATGAGCAAATCAAAGGGAAATGTCATAGACCCCCTTGTAATGATTGATAAATATGGTGCTGATGCTTTTAGGTTTACCTTAGCAGCTTTTGCAGCTCAGGGAAGAGACATAAAATTTTCAGAAGAAAGAGTAGAAGGCTACAGACATTTTATAAATAAGATTTGGAATGCTCTAAAATTCATCATGACTTTTAGCCATTTTAGGACTAAAGAGAGAATTAATGTGGAGGAAGTACAAAGCTTAAAAGATAAATGGATTTTATCAAAACTATATGATACCATTAACGAGACAAATAGAGCGTTAGAAGCTTACAGATTTAATGATGCCTCTGGAGCAATTTACCATTTTCTATGGCATGAATTTTGTGATTGGTATATTGAGCTTTCAAAAGTTGTTTTGTATTCTCAAGAGGAAGACAAGGAAGACACTGTAAATTGTCTTTTCTTTGTATTTGAAAACATTCTTAAACTCCTTCATCCTTTTATGCCTTTTGTTACCGAGGAAATTTGGCTTAATATTTTGAAAAAAGAAAAATCCATCATGATTTCCTCCTATCCCACTGTGAAAAACTTGAACAAAGATGAAGAAGCTCTAAAAAAGATGGCTTATATAATTGATGCTATATCAGGAATAAGAAGCATTAGAGGCGAATTAAACATTTCTCCTGCTTTAAATATTGAAGTTTTTATAAAGCCTTTAACAAAGGAAGTAGAAGAAATTCTTAGATATGGCTCAAAATTCATAATGAAACTTGCTAAATCAAGTAAGGTTAACATAGCCAAGGAGATAGTTAGACAAAAAGGTTCAGCTATGTATGTACAAAGAGATTATGAGATTTACATACCATTGAAAGATCTTATTGATATTGGTCAAGAAAAAAGAAGACTTACAAAGGAGCTTCAGAAAACTGAAGAGGATATAAAATTTTTAAATAAAAAACTAATGAACGAAGACTTCATTAGAAACGCTCCCAAGGAAGTGGTGGAGAAAGATAAAATAAAATATGAAGAGCTTTTGATAAGAAGTGATAAAATAAAAAAGAATCTTGAAGTAATTGAAGAAATATCTTAGGAGGAAAGAGATGGATAAAAAAATAGAAATTGATAGCCAAAATATGGACATAGTGGAGGCAGAATTTTTAACAGTAAAACAAAGTACTATAAGGGCTATAGAAGCAGGAAAAGTAGAGATGCAACAAGTTTGTACCTTGAGTATTGATTCTGAGAAGTCTGAAATGACTCAAGGATTAGTAGGTTTTGTAAAATCTAAGGAATTAAATATGAATCAATGCGTTAGCGGAATCTCCATGGGAGAAAAAGCCCATATAAATTTCTCTCTTTGTCCAATAGCCATGGGGAAAGAAGACTCCACTATTGAGAAATCGGCTGTAGGAGTTTTAATGGGAAGCAATATTAAAGCAGAGAATTCAGCTGCTTTTATAGTAGTGGGTAAAAACATAGAAGGAAATATTACAACTCTCTTTGATTGGAAAAGTGCCCTTGCAGTAACAGCTGTGGCAGGGGGAATTTTTGGACTTCTTAGGCTTTTTCTTAAGAAATAATGTTTACCCTCTTTATTGATGATATTTTCAAACTTGCTATTAAAGAAGATGTGGGATATGGAGATATAACATCTCAATTAGTAATTCCTCCAAAATCTTATGCAGTAGCTCAAATAATAGGAAAAGAAGACTTTCTTCTGGCAGGTATGCCATTCATCAGGAGATTTTTTAATCTGTTGGCAGAACATTTTCATGTTCCTGAAGAAAAGCTTAATTTTACTGAGCACCGTAAAGATGGAGATTTTATCAATAAGGGTACAATAATTGCTGAAATAAAGGGAGAGGCAATGCTAATTCTTGCAGGAGAAAGAATTGCCCTTAACATTCTTCAAAGGCTTTCAGGAATTGCCACCCTAACATCAGAGTTTGTAAAAAAAGTAGAAGGCTTAGAAGTAAAAATCCTTGATACTCGAAAAACAACTCCAGGATTGAGATTTATGGAAAAATATGCAGTTAAAATTGGAGGAGGCTTTAATCATCGCTTTGCTCTGTATGATGCAATTTTGATAAAAGACAATCACATTAAAATCGCAGGCTCTGTAAGGCAGGCAATAGAAAGAGTAAAGAAAAGCAACATCCATCAAAAAATAGAGATTGAAGTTAAAAATCTTGACGAACTTAAAGAAGCCGTTGAATCTGGAGCAGATATTGTAATGCTGGATAACATGGATATTGAAACCTTGAAAAAGGCAGTAAAAATAGCAAAAGGTAAAGTACTTCTTGAAGCTTCAGGAGGAGTAAATCTCTTAAATGTAAGGGAAATAGCTTCCACTGGAGTAGATTTTATATCAATAGGAGCTCTGACTCATTCTGCAAAGGCTGTTGATATAAGCATGAAAATTAAGGAGGTGTTATGACAGTTACTTATAAAAAAGCAGGTGTCGATATTGAAGAGGCTGACAGATTTGTAAATATGATTTCTCCTATGGTCAAAACAACCTTCCGCAAAGAAGTATTAACTGATATCGGGCTTTTTGCAGGACTTTTCAAGCTAAATACAAGAAAATACAAAAATCCTATTCTTGTAAGCGGAACAGATGGTGTAGGAACAAAATTAAAGATAGCATTCATGGCAGACAAACATGATACTGTAGGTATAGACCTTGTTGCTATGTGTGTGAATGATATATTAACCTTGGGAGCAGAACCTCTTTTTTTCCTTGATTATTTTGCCACAGGGAAGTTAAAAGCAGAAAAAGCTTCTGAAGTTATAAGAGGAATAGTGGAAGGTTGTAAACAGGCAGGATGTGCCTTAATAGGAGGCGAAACAGCAGAACTTCCGGGATTTTATAAGGAAGATGAATACGATCTTGCAGGGTTTGCTGTGGGTGTTGTGGAAAGGAATAAAATTATAAATGGTTCTGAAATAAAGGAAGGTGATGTAATTATCGGATTGGCTTCATCTGGTTTACATAGTAATGGTTTTTCCCTTGTAAGAAAAGTTCTATTTGATATTGGTAAATTTGGTATTGACCATTACATACCTGAGCTTAAATGTACCTTAGGAGAGGAATTACTTAAACCAACCGAAATATATGTTAAAGCTTATTTTGCCCTGAAAGATAAAATAAAAATAAAGGGAATGGCTCACATTACTGGTGGTGGAATTCCGGGAAATTTACCTCGAATATTCTCAGCAGGTCTAACAGCTGTGATAAATAAGAGTAGCTGGCAGTTCCCACCTATTTTCCCCTTAATTCAGAAGATAGGAAAAATTGAAGAATCAGAGATGTACAAAGTTTTCAATATGGGAATAGGTTATATTTTTATAATAAGTAATAAAGATGTAAAGCGGGCAATTAGTATTTTGAGGAGAAAGGGTTATAAAGCTTATATAATCGGTGAAATTATTAAAGGCAAAGAGAAAGTAATTTTAAAATGAGATTATTTCAAAGTGAAACAAAATTTGGAGAGATTTTTTTAAAATTTATTGAGAACTATGTTGATCCTTTAATTGTTTATGAACCAGAGCGCTATGAAATTCTATATTTAAACGAAAAAGCAAGAGATTTTTTCGATAAATCTTTAGATTTTTCAAAAATATTTAAAGAAGAAGAATACCTTAATTTAATAAAGCTTATAAGAGATTGCCACCAAGTGGAAGAAAACAGAGTGATTAGTTTTCAGAAAAGGGAAGGAGAAAGTGGAATTTTATTATTTAATCTCTATCCCATAGCTGATGGAGAAAACAGATTTATTATTTTAACTTTCAGGGATATCACTAATGAAATCAAACAGAAAGAGGAAAAAAGAAGAAAAAATGCTCATCTTATATTTCAAGATAAATTGAAATCTATAGATCTTGTTACATCAAGTATTTACCATGAAATTAATAATATTTGCAATTTTATGTCCAATAATTTAAGAATTTTATTTCCTATTTGGAACGATATTTTTAATCTAATCAAAGAATATGAAAAGGAAAATGGAGAATTTATTTTAGGAGGAGTATTGTCCACAGAAATTGACAAAATAATTCCGAGGCTAATGGTATCTGTATTAGAGGGGATGAACAGAATAAATCAAACAATAGACAACTTTAGAGACTACATAAAAGAGGGACTTAAATCAACTTCTTCAATTATTGATGTTAATGAAATCATAAAAAAAGTGGTAAATATCTTAAATCATCAGATATTTCTTTATACTGAAAATTTTGACCTTTCCTTACAGGAATCTTTACCTAAAATAAAAGTAAACTTACAAAAGTTTGAACAAGTTTTAATAAATTTATTAATAAACTCCCTTCAGGCCTTGCCTAATAGAAATCGAGGTGTCCACATAGTAACAGCTCGACAAGGAAATAGAGTTTTGATAGAGATTAAAGATGAAGGAGTAGGAATTCCAAAAAGTATAATGCCCTATATTTTTGAACCATTTTTCTCAACAAAGTATTCCACAGGTGGATCAGGTCTGGGACTTTATTTAGCAAAATCTATAATTGATGAATTTGGTGGTGAAATAATTGTAAACTCAGAAGAAAATAAAGGTACTAATATAAAAATTTATTTACCTTATGAGCCTGAAAGTGGATAATTTTAATTATAGCGTTGCTATAGTTGATGACGAAAAAGAAGCCCTCTACACCTATTCAATTATGTTAAAACAAGCAGGGATAAAAGACATTACACTCATTGAAGATCCCAGAGAACTTCCAATATTACTCAGAGAAAGGTCCTTTTCTCTAATTTTGTTAGATTTATCTATGCCTTTTATTTCAGGTTTCGAACTCCTTAAGTTTTTAACTTTAGAATATCCGGAAGTACCCATAATAATAATCACGGCAATAAAAGAAATAGATACAGCAGTAGAATGTATTAAAATGGGAGCCTGTGATTATCTTGTCAAACCAATCGAAAAAAATAAGATCATTGCTTCTATAAAGAAAGTTCTCGAAATGAATCGACTTAAAGAGGAGATCAAAGGATTAAAACACAGACTCATTGAAGACAAATTGGAATATGAAGAAGCCTTTTCTGAAATAATTACCATTAACCAAAAAATGAGAGGAATATTTAAATACATAGAGGTAATATCAAAAACAGAACAGCCTATTTTAATAACAGGGGAGACAGGCACAGGCAAGGAGTTAATTGCTCGAGCAATACATAAAGTTAGCGGTAAAAGGGGAGATTTTGTTGCAGTAAATGTGGCAGGTCTTGAGGATACTATGTTTTCTGATACGCTTTTTGGTCACAGGAAAGGTGCTTTCACTGGAGCTATATCACCCAGAGAAGGACTTATAGCTAAAGCTAAAGAAGGGACCCTTTTTCTTGATGAAATAGGTGATATTACTGAAGCTTCTCAACTTAAACTCCTCCGAGTCCTTCAAGAGAGAGTTTACTATCCTCTTGGTTCTGACTTGCCAAAATCTACTGATGCAAGAATTATCGTGGCAACAAATCAGGATATCCATGAATTAGTTAAAAAGGGAAAATTCAGAAAGGACCTATTTTTTAGACTAAAAGCTCATCACATTCATTTACCTCCCCTCAGAGAGAGAAAAGACGATATACCACTCTTGGTAGAACATTTTATTTCAGAGTCAGCTAATTCCTTAGGAAAGAAAGCACCTAAATATCCTACAGAATTACTAATACTTTTAATGAACTATGATTTCCCCGGTAATATTAGAGAATTAAAAATGATGATATATGACGCTGTTGCAAGGTGTTCTTCTCAATTTTTATCATTAGATATATTCAAAGATATGATAGACATTAGTAATTCAATAGACAATAATTTGAAGAGCGAGATTGTTAAATTTTACATTCAAATGAGATTCCCTGAGAAATTACCAACTTTAAAAGAAATGGAAAATTTGCTAATCAGCGAAGCCCTTAGAAGGTCAAAAGGAAATCAGGGTATTGCAGCAACAATGCTTGGGATAACAAGACAGGCTTTAAATAAAAGATTAAAGAAATTACCGACCCCTGAAATAAATTTTTACAAATCTCAGAATTAGCAAATTTTTTTTCACCCCTCTAATAAGATAATTCTCTGAACTTATTGAAAAAATCTATGGTATGGAAATTGATTATAGAAAATTTAGATGAGCCGATTAAATTTTCCATACTGCCCCCAAAAAATTTTAATCGGTGATGCGGGGATGTTTTTGAGGTATGTAACCTCAAAACATCCTCTTTTTATGAAAAAAACTAAAAAGGAGGAGTTTCTATGGAGTTGACAAGGCGAAGTTTCTTGAAGCTCTCCACAGGCGCTTTGCTTCTCAGTTCTATTGGCCTTAATCTTGATCCAGTAAAGGCATATGCCGCTGAACTGAGAACAAAAGGCGCTAAGGAGACAACTACAGTGTGTCCTTACTGTTCTGTAGGGTGTAGTATTATTGTTTCTGTGAAAGATGGTAAGGTTATTAACACAGAGGGTGACCCTGATAGTCCTATTAATGAAGGAGCCCTTTGTCCAAAAGGTGCTTCAATTTATCAAATGGCAAATAATCCTTATAGAGTAACTCAGCCCCTTTACAGAGCACCTGGAGCTACACAGTGGAAAAAGATATCATGGGAAGAAGCTTTAGACAAAATTGCAAAACTTGTTAAAACAACAAGAGACAAATATTTTATTACCAAGAATGACAAAGGGCAAACGGTAAATAGAATTGATGCCATTGCCCATGTGGGTTCAGCTGCCCTTGATAATGAGGAATGTTATCTTCTACAAAAATTAATGCGTTCTTGGGGCCTTGTTTATATTGAACATCAGGCCCGTATATGACACTCCCCTACTGTAGCGGCTCTGGCAGAGTCGTTTGGTAGAGGAGCAATGACCAATCAATTTAACGACCTTAAAAATGCTGATGTAATTCTCATAATGGGTGGTAATCCAGCAGAAAATCATCCTATTGCCATGAAGTGGATAATGAGAGCAAAAGAAGAAAGAGGTGCTAAGCTTGTTGTTGTTGATCCTAAATTCACAAGAACTGCTGCAAAAGCAGATCTCTATGTTCCGATCCGTTCTGGAACAGATATTGTATTTTTAGGTGGACTAATAAAGTATATAATTGACAACAACTTATACTTTAAAGATTATGTTCTTAACTATACTGACGCATCTTTTCTGGTTGATCCTAACTTTAAACTTCCTGATGAATTAGACGGAGTATTCTCTGGTTACGATGAGAAAAAGAGAGCTTATGATAAATCCACTTGGAAATATCAACTTGATGAAAATGGCGTTCCTAAAAAGGATCCATCACTGCAGCATCCTAATTGTGTATTTCAACTTTTGAAGAGACAATACTCAAGATATACCATTGAGGCTGTCTCTAACATAACTGGAGCTCCTAAGGATAAAATTGAAGAATGTTATAAGATTCTTGCTTCCACAGGCAAACCAGACAAAGTAATGACAGAATGTTATGCCATGGGGTGGACACAGCATACAGTGGGTACACAAAATGTAAGGGTATTCTCAATTATTCAACTTCTACTCGGTAATGTGGGCATGGCAGGAGGAGGAGTTAATGCCCTTAGAGGTGAGTCTAATGTTCAGGGTGCCACAGATGCAGGACTTCTATTCCATATCTTAACAGGATACAATCCAACTCCTGTTGCCAGTGATGTAGATCTTAAGACCTATATTGAAAAGTACACACCTAAAACAAAAGAGCCAAAGAGTGTAAACTGGTTGTCTAATAGACCTAAGTACATAGTCAGTTATCTAAAGGCCTTGTACGGAGATAAAGCTACAAAGGAGAATGATTTCTGTTATAGTTATTTACCAAGGAGAGATGATGGGCAGAACTGTTCCTGGCTTATGATTTTTGATCAGATGTACAAGGGTAAGATTAAAGGATTCTTTGCTTGGGGACAGAATCCAGCCTGTTCTGGTGCAAACTCAAACAAAACAAGAAAGGCTCTTGCCAAACTTGAATGGCTTGTTTGTGTAAATCTGTGGGATAATGAGACTGCTTCCTTCTGGCGTGGACCACAAATGGATCCAAAGAAGATTAAAACAGAAGTATTTCTGCTTCCCTGTGCTTCCTCAGTGGAAAAGGAAGGAAGCATTACGAATTCTGGCAGAATAGCACAATGGAGATATAAAGCAGTTGAGCCTTATGGTAAATCTATGCCGGATGCGGAGATTATGAATGAATTATACTTTAGAGTTAAAAAGTTATATGAAAAAGAAAAAGGAGCATTTCCAGAACCCATAATCAATCTTACTTGGAATTATGGAGAGACTGACAAGAATGGAAAAATTAAACATATAGACATTCACAAAGTTGCTAAAGAAATAAACGGCTATTTTACTACAGACATACCTGAACATCCTGTTGATAAAAAAGCTTATAAAAAAGGTCAGCAGGTTCCAAGTTTTGTTTACTTAAGAGATGATGGAAGTACTGCTTGCGGAAACTGGATTTATAGTGGTAGTTATACTGAGGCAGGAAACATGATGGCAAGAAGAGGAAAAGAAGATCCTACAGGATTAGCTTTATTCCCCAACTGGGCATGGTCCTGGCCTGTAAATAGAAGAATTATTTATAACAGAGCAAGTGTAGATCCTCAGGGCAATCCATGGGATCCAAAGAGAGCAGTAATTAAATGGGATGCTGCCAACAAGAAATGGGTAGGAGATGTACCTGATGGACCAGCTCCACCTCTTGCTTTAGAAGGTGGAAAACTTCCATTCATCATGAAACCTCTCGGTGTGGGAGCCATCTTCGGACCTGGTTTAGCTGATGGACCATTCCCAACTCATTATGAACCTCTGGAGTGTCCATTCCAGGAAAATCCTCTATATAAGAAACACAGAATTAATCCAACAGTGAAACTTTTTGATACTGAAGAGGATGTCTTTGTTTTCTGTGATACAAGATATCCTTATGTTGGAACTACTTACAGAGTAACTGAACATTGGCAGACAGGAGTTATGACAAGACATACTGACTGGCTCCGTGAGCTTGAACCTCAAATGTTTGCAGAAATAGATCCAGTTCTTGCAAAAGAAAAGGGGATTAAAAGCGGAGACAAAGTAATAGTATCCTCTGCAAGGGGAAAACTTTGGGCAATTGCTATAGTAACACCAAGACTGCAGCCCATGAAAGTATTGGGTCAGACAATACATATTGTAGGTCTTCCATGGCATTTTGGATGGAGATTTCCTGAAGATGGTTCAGGTGGAGACAGTGCAAATCTTCTTACACCAACAATAGGTGATGCAAATACCATGATACCCGAATCCAAGGCATTCATGGTAAACATAGAGAAGGCATAGGAGGAAAAACATGGCACGTAAGGGATTGTTAATTACACCAGATATATGCATAGGATGCAGAGCTTGTCAGGTAGCCTGCAAAGAGTGGAATCAACTTCCTGCCAGTAAAACAAAAAACAATGGTACTCATGAAAATCCACCAGACCTTGATGAAAACACCTATAACAGAATTAGATTTATAGAGCATGCTGATGCTAAAGGAGTAAGATGGCTTTTTGTAAGCCATCGTTGTATGCATTGTGGTGACCCTGCTTGTGTTAGCATATGTCCAGTGGGAGCATTA